>JACQVB010000226.1 GCA_016209985.1 Gemmatimonadota bacterium
GCCTCCCGCGAGCTGCCCGATGAGGCCCAGGATCGCGGGGAGCGCGAACTGGTTGGGCACAGGGCTTTCCCGCACCGGCACCACCACCACGGCGCCCGGCTGAGGTTTGCCTTTCTTCTCGATGATCCCGTTGGGTTGCTCGACGTAGGTGCCCTTCTTATCGGCCAGCCGGGCGAATCCGCCCGCAGCATCGACGTAGTAGTCGCGTCCTCTGCCCGGAACATACGTGACCGCGGTCGGCGCGTTGACGCCCCCTTCCACCAGCACGACCGGCAGGAAGCGCGGGATGTGAATCGAGTCACCGGCAGCGAGCGCCAGATTGTCCTGGTAACGGGCATCCCTGAGCACGCGCTCGAGATTCACGCCGATGCGAGTCAGTCCCGGATCGGTTTCGAAGACATTGCGCTCGAGGGCTCGCGACTCGGTCTGGTTTTGCAGGCCCTTACCCTTGGGGTGTTCATACTCTCGGCGGAAAAAACGGATGCCGTTGGCGTAGGCGCGCGGGGTGAGCCCGCCCGCCCGCTCGATGAGATCCGTCAGGCGCTCGTCCTTGGTGAGCAGGGTGTAGCGCCCCGGAAACTTGACCTCGCCGGAGAGCACGATGAGCCGGGGGGACTCGAGGCCCGGCTGCCGGCGGATGAAAATGGCGTCATAAGGTTCCAGCGCGACGACGGGAGCATCGCTCGAGCCGACCGGGCGGCGCACGTAGCCGGTGGCATCCAGCACGTAGGAGGAGTCCAGCGGAGCCTTGAGCACGACGGCGGTGGAGTCGCCGTCACCGGTCCCGTCCAGCCGCACGCGCGAGACCTCGGCCTGGGCCAGATAGGCGTCTTCGGTCGTGCCGCCGGCGAGCAGGAGCGCGTCGCGCAGGGTCATCGAATCGGAAAAGGCCACCACGCCGGGCTTCCGCACCGACCCGTAGACCGATACGTAACGCTCCGGGCGGAACTCGGTGCGGGGATAGATCGTCACGTTGTCCAGCTCAGCCAGGGGCAGGTTGCTGGAGGCGTTCGTGCTGTCCAGCACTGCGCCGAGCATGCGGCGAGTCGAGTCCGGGAGCGAGCGCACAATCTGGGCGCGGCCGGCATAGGTCTCCGGTCGCAAGCCACCGGCCATCCGGATCAGGTCCCAGAGTCGCAGGCCGGGGTCGAGCCGGTAGGTGCCG
Source organism: Gemmatimonadota bacterium (assembly GCA_016209985.1). Taxonomy (GTDB): domain Bacteria; phylum Gemmatimonadota; class Gemmatimonadetes; order Gemmatimonadales; family GWC2-71-9; genus SHZT01. The sequence goes on from JACQVB010000226.1 coordinate 1,166, forward strand.
GGTTGCCACACGCTGCCGGCGATGGTGACCGAGCCGGTCCGCCCCCCGCGTACGGGAAGGACCATGATGCTGTCCTCGGCGTAGAGCGGAATCGAAGGTCGGGTACTGTCGAGCGCGGCCAGCACGGACACGCTGAGGACCGTATGCTCGCGACCCGGCACGGTGCGCTGCGAGGGCGGAAGAATGCGGTCGATGGTCACGTTTCCGGTGGACGCGCGCGGGGTGAGGCCGCCGGCCAATTGGAACAGTTCGCGGAGACCTTCGCCGGGCTGGAGCTCGTAGACCGCGGGCCGCATGACCTCGCCGGTGATCTTGACCCGGGGGCCGTGCACCGGCACGAACACCACGTCGCCGGCGGTGAGCCGGATGTCGGTGGGTACGCTGCCGGTCAACAGATAGCGGTACACGTCCACCGTGCCGATGGAATCGGCGCCGCGCAGGATCTTGATGTCGCGGAAGTTGGCCCGCTCGGTGAGTCCGCCGGCTTCGTACAGCGCGTTCAGCACGCCGCCCGTGGCGCCGACCAGATAGGCCCCCGGCCGGGCCACCTCCCCGATCACCCGCACGGCGATCGCCCGGACCTTGCTCACCGTGACGTCGAATTTGGTGCGCGAGTCCGGGCGGCGGGTGAGACCGGAATAGACCCGGCCCAGGCGGGTAAAGAGGACGCCTCGGAGCTGCTCCATGGAGAGGTTGTTGACGTAGATCTGGCCTACGTCGGGCACGAAGATCGAGCCCTCGCGAGTGACATCGAGCTGGTAGGCCGTTTCGATCTCTCCCGTGAGCACGAGTACCAAGCCGTCCCCGGGGCCGAGCCGGTAGTTCTGGTCCACCGGGCCGGAAGCGAGAGCGCGGTATTCGGTCGTCGGTCGCCGGAAGGCATCGAGCCCGAACACGTCGAGCCGCAGGTCCATCCGGCGCTGCAACTCGGTCCGGACGATCGAATCGATCCTCACCGAGTCCCGCATGCGGTGGACCGCGAGACTGTCGCCGTAGAGGAGAATCGAGTCCCGGGTGACGAAGGATGTGAGGCGGAGTGCTCGCAGGGCGGCAAGCGTCTGCTCCCCGGCGAACGGCAGGCCGGTCGTGTCACGCTTGATGAACGCGTCCAGGGCTGTGGGCGGGTACCCGGCGGCGGCGAGGCGCGCGCGGATCTCTTCCGGCGACAGCCCCGAGCTGGAGAGTTGTTGCTGGATCACCGGCCCGAGCGAGGGGTTTTGCTGGACCAGGGTCACGGCCTGTTCGGGGGTGAGGCCGCCAGGGATTGCTCCTCCAGCCTGTTGGGCCCGGAGCGCAGGCGCGCTGAAGGCGATAGCGAGGACGAGCGGCGCGGCGAGTTTCACGGCGCCGTAATGTACTTTGTGATGCAAAGTAGTCAACCTGACGGTAAGGTTAGGGCGGGGAGTATCACTGGTTAAGTGACGGGAGGTCAAGGGAATACGACAATGTGAGCGGTGAGCAGCGAGCGGAACGGTCACCGCTCACAGCTTCGCAAATACGTCCGCGACCTTCCTGGCAAAGGCTCTCGCCGAGAAATGGTCTTCCGCCCGCACCCGTCCCAAATGCCCAATCTGCCAAAGTTCTTCTCGCGCAAGGGACAATGCACGCCTGAGGGACGAAGACAACGACGCGGCATCTCTTGGTGGAACCAGCCACCCGCCAACGGAAACCCCTTTTGCATTCTGCGCACTGCGCACTTGTCCCTCTGCGTTCTGCGTACTGCGCACTCCCTCCAGGATCTCCAACGGTCCGCCTTCGGCAGCCGCCAGCACCGGCACGCCGCAGGCCATCGACTCGAGAATGACCCGCCCGAATGGCTCGGGCCGAAGCGAGTAATGCACGGTCACGTCCAGCTCGGGATAGACCAGCTCGATCCTCGGTTGAAAGCCGAGGATGTGGAATTGTGGGGCAGCGCGGCCGAGGTTCGAGAGCCGGATACTTTCGTGCAGTGCCTCGCCGAACTCGCGTTCCGCGATCGTGTCGTAGATGCTTCCGCCCACGAAGACCAGATGTGCGTCGGGAATGCTTTCCGCGATGGATCGGAACGCTTCGATGACGACCTCGTGTCCCTTCCACCGGGCGAAGACCGCGGGCATGCCGACCAGACGGGCCGGAGCGGGAATCCCTAGCGCTTGGTGAATCCATCCGGTGCGCTCGCGAGGCTTGAAACGATCCAGATCGACGCCGTTGGGGACGACCACCAGACGGTCGGACGGTCGGGCGGTCGGACGGTTGGTGCCGGTTTCCGCGGCTATCTGACCGTCTGACCGTCTGACCGTCTGACCGTCCCATGCCTCCGCCACCGCCTTCGAATTCGCGATGAGTGCATCCGGCACCCGCCTCGCGAGCATCTTCCACGCGCGCCCGGTCGTCTGGGGCGGGAATTCGTGGAGATGCCACACGACCTTTTTGCCGAACGGCAAGGTCGTGGCGAGATGGCTTTTGAATCCCACCGAGTAGAGGACGTTGGCTTCCTGGCAGAACTTGTGGCTCCGGAGCGAGCGGGCCCACAGCGGCAAAGCCATCGCGGCGGGAAGAGCGGACCAGAGCCTGCCACGCTGCTGCGACCCGCGCAACATGATTTTCGGAGCGGGCACGACTCTGGCGGGGACGCCCGATTGGTTGAGGAGCTCGATCAGCGGTCCATCTCGCGGCACCAGGACCCGCAGCGCGATGTCGTGCTCGAAGGCCCGTTCGGCAAAATCCAACAACACGCGTTCGGTGCCGCCGAGCTGGGCCGAGGCGGCGAGGGCGGTGACCCGAAGTGGAGTGGCGGTCATGGGGCGAGGCGGCAAGAGGTAAAGAGTAAGAACGAGTGAAGAGGGAAGAGTAAAGCAACCCCGCGTTGATGCGCGGAATCGGCAACCAAGCAGCCGTGGAAGAGTTTTGCTCTTCCCTCTTCCCTCTTCACTCTTCACTCTCTCAATGGAGGAGTGTCCGGTACAGTTCCGCCGTCCTCCGTGCCGTTTCCACCCACCGGAATTTCTTGGCGCGCTCCAGCCCCCGCCTGACCAGTTGTTCGCGCCAGGTCGCATTCATGGTGAGGCGGCGCAGGGCCACGACGTACGGCTCCACCTCCCGCCCGCCAACCACGATGGCCGCGTCTCCCGCCACCTCCGCCAGTCCGCCCGCGCCCGAGGTCACCACCGGTAGCCCCGACGCCATGGCCTCGAGCACCGGGAAACCGAATCCTTCGTAGTGGGAGGGGAAGAGCAGCACGTCGGCCGCGCGATACGCGGCCCGGAGTTCGGTTTCCGCCGCTTCGCCGACGGTGCGTACCCGGGCGGCAATACCGCGGGCGGCAAGATCGACCCGCTGATCGGGCGTGAGCGTGCCACCGACCTGGAGCAGCCAGGCGTCGGTGCCGCTGGCGCGGAGGCCGTGCACCGCCGCGATGACGGCGGGGAGATTCTTTCGCGGTCCCACGCTGCCGACGTGCAGCACCACAAACGCGCTCTGGGGGATGTCGAGGCGTTTCCGGGTTGCCTCCGGTGTCTCCCCGGTCCGGGTGAGAAATCCATCGTCCACGCCGAAGGGAATCACGTGGATCCGATCTTCGTGGCCCAGCCAGTCGGCCAGCTCGGAGCGCATCCACTCAGTGGCGACGATCCATGCGTCCGCCCGCCGGAGCGCATTCAGCACCCATTCCAGCAGGCGGTTCCGGATCCGGTCTCGGAAGCCGGCGGCGCCACGCTCGACCGTCAAGACGGGCAGCAGGTCGTGGACGGTGACGATGGTCGGCGCTTGCCGGCCGGCGCGCAGCACGTGCGCATAGGAATGATCCAGCACGTGGATCAGGTCCGCCCGCTGGGAACGGACTCGGCGGGGATAGCGGTAATAGCGCGCCAGGTAGCGGCGGGCTTCCTGAAATCCGGGCGCGGGAAGCAGCGGGAGCGGAATCGGGCCCGAGCGATTGCGGCGGCCGCCGTCGGTGGTGAGTCCCGCGATTTGGCCGGCGAGCCGCACCTCGAGGTCGGTGGCATAGCGGCGGAGGTGCTCGGTCAGCCGGGACGCATAGCGGTCCATCGACGGCCAGCGCTCGAGGGGGAGATCCGGCACCAGAAGAACTCTATACACTTGCACACACAACGGCGTGAAGAGTGTAGAGTGAAGAGGGAAAAGTACTACTGTTTGCGCGTAAGCCTCTTGAGCAACCCGATGAGGAGCTTGATGAGCAGATCGGTGTCTTCTTGAAGGCGCTTCTGTTCTGTAGGATCCAGTAGCTCCATCTCGGCAGCCAGCTCGATATGCCAGGCGAGTTCGCACGCTGAGCCGAACGCAATCCGCAGGCAGCGAACCAATTGCCTGGGTGTACCGAGTGCATAGCCTTCGACAATATTAGCTGGAATGGACGCGGCCGCGCGGCGGATTTGATCCGCGAGGCCAAAGTGCCGTCGTAACGGTTGTTGCATGGTGGCACGATAGGCTGCTCGTGCGACATCCTTAGCGTGGGTCCACGCTTTGAGAGTTCCGAGCGATTGCATGCACCCAATTCCGCAGCCAGCAGCGAAAGTGCATCATCATTTCCTTGCAGCTCGTGGCAAATTGTCTCACTCGGCTCTGGCCTTTCGGTTAGTACTCTTCCCTCTAAACTCTTCACCCTTCACGCCTTTGTTCTTCTAGCATGGCAAGCTTTAAGAGCGTTCCGAGCAGATACCACCAGATAATCCCATGCGGTGCGGACGCGAATGGGGACCCGATCAATACACCCAGGCCGGTGGTAATGAGCAGCGGCGCGATGCCGAGCGCGAGGTCTTCCGCTTCCGTACCCGCCAGCACTCTCGCCGCGCGAGCGGCATAGGGCAGCAGGCCGGCGATGATGAGGAACAGGAGGAGGATGCCGATGATGCCCATTTCCACCGCGGCGCGCCCGATATCGCCGTCGCTGCCCATGAAGAATCCGGTTGGCTGAGAGGTGAAGATGCTGAAGGGGACGCCGACGCCGCTGCGTCCCAGGCCCAGGCCGAGCGGATGCGCGAGCAGCGCGCGAATCGCGATGGTGACCGGTGCCGCGACGTAGCGCCAGAACAGGCCTTCTTCCAGCAGAATGGTCCGGAACCGCTCGAGCGCGCCTCCCGAGGTAAAGAGCGACGCCACATGGAAGGCCCCGATGAGAATGGGGAGCAGGAGAATCTGTCCGGCGCTCAACCGCCGGAACCAGGCGACCAGGACCAGGCCCGCCATCAGGATGATCAGGGCCGCCCGGGTGCCCGAGACCGTCATCCCGAAGAACAGGAGTGGGACCAGCAACGCGGCCAGCAGACGACGCTTCTTGGGGAGGAGTCGCCCCACCGCGATACCCATCGCGAGCAGGGCGCCGAAGACCATCATCATGGCGAACGGGGCAGGGAAGGTGAAGGTCGAGAACGCGCGGAACCCGGTGCGTCCGGTGCCCTCGATGAAGTAGAACGTGCTGCTCCCGTGCCGGAGCTGAGCCAATCCGCCGATGTTGAGCGCCGCTTGCGGGCCGGCCTGGTACTGGAGAATCCCGTAAATCGCGGTGCTGAAGCACAGGACGAGAATGGTGCCGATGTAGGCGCGCGCCTGGCCGGCGTTGCGAATGACGGAGAGTGCCATCAGGCAGCCCATGGGAAATTCCGCCCAGGCTCTCAACCCGGCGAGCTGCACCACCAGCGGGGCCGTGGGATAGAGCAGGTACGCCGCGGGCACGATCCCGACGGCGAGCAGGATGTAGGGGACGCGCCCCGGGCCCCGGATCGGCTCGTGCCGAACGGCGAGGGTGCCGAACCAGGCGGCAGCGGCGGCCATGAAACACGCATCGGCGAGCGCATAGGGAATGGCCCCGCCGATCCGGTCCTTGAGGTAGCCCTGGAACGTCGCGGCCACGATGCTGCCCAGCACACCGAGGTGCACCAGTTGGTCCCGCCGGAAGATGTCGGTCCACTGATTTCGCAGCGGCGTGTCCTGGTCGCCGTATGTCGGGAGGGCATTGGGGAACGAGGTCATCGCGCCGAGCGCCGCGCCACGACCCGGGTCAGGTCACGCCCGAGGACGGCCCTCCGGCTCACGCCGGCGCCATCCAATCCGCAGAGCCGATACCCGGCATCATCGAGCAGGTCGAGGGTCTTGCCGGGATCGCGCCCCCGCTCGCGCAACATCGCGTTATGCAGTTCCACAAAGAGCACCGGGGCGCGGTCCCGCGAGAGTGCCGCGCCCGCGCCGCGCAGGGCCTCGACCTCGGTGCCTTCGACATCGATCTTGACGTGCGTGGGCCAGATTCCTCGCTCCTCGGCCAGGCCATCCACGGTAACCGCGGGAACCGTGCGGCGCTCCGCCGTGCCGTACGTTTCGGTGGCCGGCGAAAAGTAGCCGGCCGCGATCACGCCGACCGGAATCATGTCGCGGGTGCCGGGTCGATCGGCGATGGCGGCCTCGACCACCGCGATCTGCGTTCCCGCTCCGTTCATCGTCGCCTGCTGTCGCAGGATCCGGCACGCGAAGGCCGACGGCTCGACCGCGACGGCGCGGGCACCGGGGCCGCCATAGTGCGCCGCGGCGAGCGAGAAGAGCCCGAAGTGCGCGCCCAGGTCGAACAGGACCATGTCGTGCTCGCAGGATCGCACGAACGCATCGAGCTCGCGCGCCTGCTCCGGGTCGTGAACGTGGGCTCGATACCCGAGTCGATAGGCACCGGGATGGCAGCGGACGCGCCAGCCGGGCCGGATCTCCTCGACCCGGTCTCTCCCCGCATGGTGCAACAGCTCATCCCAGGCCCAGGCGGCGGTGGCGCGGGGCGAGCGCACCCAGTTGCGCGCGCTGCGCGGAAGGATCCGCCCGAACCGGCGGAGCGCATCGCTCACGCCGGCAGCCGCGAGGCGAGTGCCTGCTGCAGCCGCTCGATCTGGCGCGCAGGGTCGCACAGCAGGCGGGCGCGGGCGGGACCGGCGGCGCCCAGGGCGCTCCGCGCTGCCGGATCGGCCAGCAGCACGCGCAGAGCGTCCGCGAGTGCGACCGGATCACCGGGCGGAAGCAGGGCGCCACAGGTGAGATCCACCACCTCGCTGGCACCGCCGATCGCGGACGTCACGACCGGGAGTCCGGCGTACAACGCTTCGATGAACGTGATGCCGAAAGATTCCGGAGTGACGTTCGGCTGGCAATAGATGTCGGCGGCGCACATCAACTCCCGAACGTCGGTGTGTTCGCCCAGAAAGCGCACCCGGCCGGCCAGCCCGAGCCGCGCGGCGGTGATACCGAGAGAGCCGACATAGGAGACTTCCGCCTCGCGCTGGGGCCCGCCCACTTGCCACGCGACCCATTCACGCCGGTCGTTCAAGTGGGCCAACGCCTCCAGCATGATGCGGTGTCCCTTGCCCGGCTCCATCCGGCCGACCTGCAGGATGACCACCGTTCCCTCGGGTACGCCCAGCGCGCCGCGCAATCGCCCCCGTGCCGAGGCAGCGGCGGGAGGCGGAGGCGGCACCGGTGGATGAACGACGACCTGGGGAACACTCAACCCGGTGCGTGCAACCGCAGTGGCCGTGAAGTGACTGTTACAGATCGCCAGGTCGGGGCTCGTCCGCCGGGCCCACCGGTCCAGCCAGTGCTGCTCCTGAGGCGCCGCATGAAACCACCGAAGGACCCGTACGCGAGCGGACTGCACGGCCGAGCCGAAGACCGCCTGCGACCAGCCCGAGTGAAAAACCGCGAAGTCCGGGCGTTGCTGCTGCAGCAGCGCGGCGAGGCGGCGGCGTGCGCGCCAGACCGTCCAGGGGCGACTGACCCGGGCGGGTCCGAGAAAATCCACCCGGCTGCCGAGGGCGTGGAGCTCCTCGCTCAGGCGCCCGTCGAAACAAACCGCGAAGGACGACTGCAATTGCTCCTTATCCGCGGACCGTACCAGGGTCGCGAGCATGGACTCGATGCCGCCGTACAGGTTGCCGCTATGCACATGCAGCAGTCTGATTGGCAGGTTGCCTGATGGCTGATGGCTGATGGCTGGTGGCTCCAGCGTCATGTGACCGGATCAACGACCGACCGATAGACTGCCAGCGTGTCGGCCGCGACCTGATCCCAGGTTCGATGCAACGCGATCGCGCGGCCCGCTTCCGCCAGGCGCCGCCGCATGTTTTGGTCGTCGCGCGCAACCCGTAGGGCGGCCGCAGTCCCCTCATCGTCGGCACCCACGATCCAGCCCGACCGGCCATTCTCCATCAAATCGGCGATTCCAGCCTCCCGGGAAACGATCACCGGCACCCCGTAGGCCAACGCCTCACCGACGACCATGGCGAACGTGTCGTAGATCGTGGGGTGCAAGAGGACGTCGGCCGCCGCGAACGCGACCCGCATGTCCGCCAAACCTCCGGCCCAGCGGACTCGCTCGGTGATTCCCAGCGCGTGGGCCCTCGCAAGGTACTGCCCGCTGGCGGAGGTGCTCGCGACCAGCAACTGCACGCTCGGCGTCCCCGCGACCGCGCGGGCGGCGGCATCGAATCCCTTCCGTGCGTCTCCCGCATACAGCGCAACGAATGCGTCGGCTGGAAGGCCGAGTTGCCTTCGCGCCTCGGCCCGGTCGGGCAAGGGCGTGGCACCCGGAAAGCCGTGATGGATCACGGTTACCCCTACGGTCCGGCCATAGTACGACGCGATGTCGGCAGCCGCGCGCCGGCTGGGAGCGATGACGGCCCGGGCCTGACGAACCAACGCGCGCTCGCGGGCGGTGACGAACCCGCCCAGCACCCGTTCACCGATCGGGGCGATCACACCGGCCTGCCTGGCCGCGTCTCTCCACGCGTCCAGCACGATGTGGGTCGTCACTACATCCGCGGCTCGCGTCACCCAGCCTTGAGCGTGGACCACGTCATGCCGCTTCCGGACCGCGGCGAAGGCCGCGGGGAAGGTCATGATCGTGGCATAGGCGCGGCCCCGCAACGCCGGTACCTGCACCATGCGGACGCCGTCAACCGTAGTGGACCATTCGGAGGCGTACACGGTGACTTGGTGCTCGCGGGCGAATCGCCTCGAAAGCTCGACGACATACCCACCCGTTCCGGAGGCCGGATCGAAATTGTGAACGACGAGGGCGATGTCCACCCCTATCCCCGCCCCTGAAAGGCGTGAAGAGGGAAGAGTGAAGAGGGAAGCGCACTGCTTTCGCAGCCGTCTTCACGGTGATGGTGGCGTGGTCTCACTCTTCCCTCTTGACTCTACACTCTCCACTCTTTTCCCCACGAACCACACTTGGCTGGATAGCTGCGGCGGCAGCCACCGCACCGGCGACGCTCCCATCCATTCTAGGGCGAGCCGCGAGGCGAGTTTTTCCCGCAGCACCATCCAGTTGAATCCCTTGTGATCGTGAAACGTGCTGCCGTCGGCGGCCCGATGCTGCACCCGGCGCACGTGGGGGCGCGCACCCGCGAAGACGCCGGCCGCCAGCTCGGACCAGGTGTACGGGGTCGTGCCAGGATAGTGGCCGATGCCGCGCCACCCGGCAATCCGCCGCACCGTCTGTTTGACCAGCAAGGGGAGTCCGGTTTCCACCGGAACGCTGATCAGCAAGCGGCCGCCGGGCGCCAGTAACGCCGTCAGCTGGTCCAGTACCTCGTCGATTCTTACCACATGCTCGAGGACCTCCATGCAGGAGACCATATCATAGGCGCCACGGTGTTCGGGTTGCTCGAGCTCGGAAATCAGAACGAAGGAGAGATTCGGGATGCCACCCAGCCGCGTGCGGCAGTCGGTGACCAGGTCCGGGGTGATCTCCGCCCCCACCGCGTGCCGGGGCGGACTGGTTCCGCGCATGAGCAGTGCCAGAAATGTTCCATCGCCGCAGCCGTAGTCGAGCACGCGTGCGGCGTCAAACCGGCGCGCGATCTCCAGCGCCATCTCGAAACGGCGCCGGTGACTCCAGGCAATCAGCCAGCTCCGGCTGAAGATCTGTTTCGCCGCGTAATGGCCTTGAGCGATCGGATCGGACTTTTCGCTCATGTTACGTGAGCCGTAAGCAGTGAGCCGGGAGGCCACGGACGGCACCGGCCGCTGGGTAACGACGGAAACATGTTCCAGCTCCCCGGCTCACGGCTCACGGCTCAGGCTCAATGCCTTTTCCAGTTGATCGAACACGATTGCGCGTTCATATCGCTGCTTCACCATCTCCCGGCCTGCGGCTGCCCGTCGCGCTGCCTCGTTCCGGTCGTCGAGGGCCGCTGAGACTTGCCGCGCCAATGCCTCCGCGTCGCCCACCGGATACGTCCACCCCGTCTTCCCTTCGATGATCGTTTCTCGGAGACCTCCGACCGCGGCAGCGACCACCGGGGTGCCGCAGGCCAGGGCCTCGAGCGGCGAGAAGCCGAGTCCTTCTTCCCGGCTCGCCTGGACCAGCAGGTCGGAGGTCTGATAATCCAGCGGCAGCTCGTGCACCGGATGAACCGCGTCGGTGGCGATGACCCGCTCGGCCACTCCGGCCGCCCGGGCTGATTCGAGAAACGCGCGATATCCGCCGCTGCGATGGAGCAGCCAGAGATCCCGGCCGGAATCGAGCAGTTGGCGCGCGGCCAAGAGCAGCGTGTCGGCGTCTTTCTCCGGCGCTACCCGACTGCTGAAGAACACCACTGCCCCCTGGGGGGGAAGGCCGCGCCGTTTGCGGAGCTCGGCTTTGGATTGGGTGGCGGGGTGGAATATCGCAGTATCCACACCGTAGACGGGAATGACGTCGATTCGGGCGGCGGTGCCGTGCCCGCGAACGACCTCTGCGAGATGATGACTGAGGACGATGTAGTGTCTCGCGAGCCGCGCATTGGCGCGGGCGAGTAGCTGGAGGCCCAGCATCTCCGAGCGGTAGTAGCGCTTCGCGGGCCCCGGATGATGCCGGCGCTGGGCGTAGTAGCGTTCGACGGGGCTGCAGACGAGCAGGGCGGCGGAAATTCCGGACCGTCGCGCGGCGAGGTTCGCCGCCAGTGCCGCCGGACCGTATCCCTGGGCCAGTACGGCGTCGAAGCACCCTCGACGTGCCACTTCGCCCCACACCCGGCGCGCGAACCCGGCCCGAGAGCCGGGTCCGGTGATGACTGCTGCCGCTCCTTCGGGCGTCCGGCTGATCTCGACACCGCCCGCGATCCGCCGCGCCAGCACGGTGAGATCGAACCGCTGGGCCAGGCCGTTGACCAGGCGTACATCGGTCCCGCTCTCCACTACGAAGCAGAGACGGAGACGACTCACGAGGCCCAGGGAAGAGGGAAGAGTACGGCTTGTCATTAGCCGACGCGGCGCAACACGGTCAGGCTGTCCACCGCATCGACTTCGGTAAACCGTGGGTCTTTGAGGATGACCTCGCGGGTGAACCGGACGCTGCCCGCTTTCTCGATATCGCGTTCCGGAGTCGAGCGACTGTCGTGCAGGGCAATCACTCCGCCGGGCTCCACCAGTCCGTTCCACGCTTCCCAATCTTCCCGCAGGCCAACGTAGGTGTGGTCTCCATCGATGAACACGAAATCCACCGGAGCTTCCTTGAGCATCACGAAAGCACGGCCGGCCTCGGCGCCGGTCGAGCGGAGCCAGCGCACATGCCCGTTTTTCGATTTGCGGACCTCGCGCCGGGCGATGTAGCGCTGCGCGCTGAATCCCAGCCGGCCGGCCGGATACGGGTCGACCGCGAAGATCTGTCCCTCGCTCGCCATCGCGGCGCGCAGGCGGCTGGTGGTGACGCCGTGCCAGACTCCGATCTCGACCAATCGCTGCCGCCCCGCTGCGTGCCGCGCCAGACAATCGCGTTCCGCTTCGGTGGTCTGGGTCTCGGCTCGAGCGAGCCCGAGACGCCAGAGCAGGAAGTGGGGCAGGACTCTCACAGCTTGGTGGCCTCGACCAGCGAGTGGAGCGCCAGCCAGCGGGTGAAGCTTCGCGCGCCGTCCCAGGATCGGAGCCGGATCGGGGCGCGTCCGGGAATGGGCAGGTAATGCCCGACGCCGTCGATGGCAGAGACCTCGAGGCCCGCTCGCTTGACCCAGGCGATGGTGCGCGGAAGCATGGTCACCTGATTGATGGGCTGGCCTTCTTCCGTGTACCGGCGACCGCGAAGGCGCGCGTAGATCCGGTAGAGACCCATAGATCCCAGATAGTTCGGGGTCGTGAGCAACAGCCTGCCGCCGGACTTGAGCACCCGTGCCATCTCGCGCACGGCGCGGGGCGGATCGGGCACGTGCTCGATGGTCTCGCAGGAAATGACGGTGTCGAACGTCCCATCCGGATGCCCGATCCGCTGGATGTCTTCGACCTCCCACTGCACACCCCGCACTCCACGCTCCCGGGCAAACGCTCGAGCCCGTTGGACAGCCGCCGGAGAGAAATCGGCGCCGGCGAGACGGAGCGGCGGTCGCGGTAATCCGGCGAGCCAGCAGGCAAACCCCCCTCGGCCGCAACCAATTTCCAGGACCCGCTTTCCTGCGATATCGCGCTCGAGGACGAGACGCTCTCGAACGAGGTCGTGCCAGGGCGTGTCCGCCCCGGCATCGACCGGGAACTGGTCGTGCCAGGCGTCGTAATCATCCCGCCAGTTGTTCATAGACCTCAATCACGGGCTCGGCAACGAGGTCCCAAGTGTATCGCTCGCGCGCGACGGCCTGGGCCGCGCGACCCAGCCGCCCACGGTCGTCCGCGTGATCCAGCAGTCGGCTCACGGCCGCCACGATCGCGTCGGGAGAACGCCGCGGTACCAACAACCCGGTGCGGTCGTGCTGAATCACGTCTTTCATGCCGCAGGTGTCGGTCGTGACGATGGGCAGCCCACTCATCATCGCTTCCATCAGCGTGAGGGGCGTACCCTCGAAGAGGCTGGGCAGGACGTACAGGTCTGCCCCCGCATACACCGCGGCCGTTTCCGCATCGGTCTTCGTGTCCCAGAAAGAGATGCGGGAGCGCAAGGCCACAGGAAATGCTTCCCGGACTACGTCCGGCGAGACGCCGCCGCCGGCCACGGTGAGCTCGAGGTCCGGACGCTGCTGAGCGAGGCGGACGAACGCCGGCACCAGATCTTCGATGCCCTTGTTCTTTCGCCAGGTTCCGGCGAACAGGATCCGCGTGACCGCCCGGTAATTCCGGTCTGATGCGCGGTCGGCAAAAATGGATGCGGCGCCGGGATCGATCCGGGTGATGCGCTCGCGTGGTACGCCCAGGCGCTGGGTGAGATAGTCGCGATCCTCGTTGCTCAGGCAAAAAATCCGATCGGCCCGCCGCAGCCCGAGCTGAGACTGCCACAAACTGGTGAGGGGATAGATGAGGCGGGTGGCCCATCCCGGGCCGTCGCGCCCCAGTCGCTTCTCTTCCAGCGCCAGGTCCCACGCCCGGCGTTCGACCCCATGACTGGTCACGACCACCGCCGGTTTCCCCGATCCCGATCGTCCGGCCGCGACCGCGGCCGAGCTGGGCTCATGCACGTTCACGATGTCGTAGGCGCGGCCCGCGCGGCTCGCTTCCGCCACCTTGCGACGAACCAGCAGGGGAAAAGAGAATCGGGCCCATCGGCCCTGGGCTGCGCGCCCGGCATGCTCGGAGCAGAGATACTCGACCCGATGCCCCCGCCGCTCCACCCGGTCGTGAATCATCCGCATGATGCGACTCATGCCGCCCGGCCGGTCGCAACGAACGTTATGTGCGACCAGAATGCGGAGCGCGCGACTCATTCCGCGCTACCCGCGGCGCGCTCCAGGATAGGCAAGAGATCGGCGAGGTGACCCGCCATCGTATAGCGCCGGGCAGCGGCGAGCGCGCCTTGGCGGAGACGGGTGTGTACCGACGGGTCGCGCAGACAACGCACGATGGCCTCGGCAAGTTCGGTGGCCCGGGGCGGGTCGGCCGGGGCGGTGAAACCGTTGACACCGTCTTCCAGCCAGTCGGGGATCCCGCCCGAAGCGAACGCCGCCACCGGAACGCCGCGCAATCCTGCCTCCGGCCCCACCTGTCCGAACGGCTCGGGCCAGATGCTGGGAAAGACCAGCAGGTCCGCGGATGCGAGGACGGCGTCGAGCGCGGTTCGCTCGAGCCAACCGGTAAAATTGATGGAGATGTCGTGATCCTCGACCTCCAAGCGCACTGCCAGGCGCTCCCATTCGGCCCGTTGAGGGCCATCGCCGGCAAACGTCACCTCGATGGGCGCGTTGAGGTCTCGCCGGACATGGGGCAGTGCGTCGATCAGAAACTGGCCACCCTTGAGGTGATTCATGCGGCCCGTGAAAACCAGCCGCCAGGCACCGCGTCTTTCCGTTGGTTGAGCAGCCGGGGACGCCTCCTCCGCGCCGGCCACGGGATACCTCACCCGATGAACGCACTCGGGTGAGAAATCGTGTCGCAGATACTCGTGCTGCATCCTCCGCGAATGCGTGACGATCGCGGCATATCGGGAAAGGAGACCAAGTCGCGCGCCCTGCAGGCGGTATTGGCGTGCCATGACGAACGGGTTGAGACCCCCGCAGCGATGCGGATAAAAATGCACCAGGCAGGGCCACCCGAACCGCCGGCGGCAGGGGTGCACCACGGGGAACTTCCAGGTCTTGTCGCCGCTGATGCAGGTGCCGTAGAAGCCGTGCGCAAAAAACACGGCTGGCGCCATGTCCAGGACTCTCCGCTCGAGACGCGGTTCGAGAATCCCGTGGCAGTAGAGCAGGTCGGGTGCCCATTCGCGAAGCGCCGATAGGGATTTGTCGGGCCCCATCGCTTCGGCGCCAAACGTCGGAGCACCGTTTTCCGGAACGATGAGCTCGCGCGCTACCGGGCGGTCGAGCTCGTGCCACATCGCGACCGAATGTCCTGCGTTTTCCAATGCAGGTATGACCGCGGCGAGATAGTACTCGGCGCCGCCAGCGCGGCGCCGGCTCCAGTTGGCGACCGCGATTCTCATGGTTGCGGTCTCAGCCAGACGTGGGCGTGGCTGGCGAGCGGGTCGCGTTCTCCCGACAGCGATTCGGGCACGACGCCCAACTCCTTGAAGAGCGCTTCCGCGTCGGCGCGTGATGTGCCCGCCACCTCCCAGGCATCGGGATGCATTTCCACGATCACACCGACCCGCCGACCCCGTTGGGCGATCGTGCGCCGCGCGCCGGAGAGTGCCGCGATCTCAAAGCCCTCGATGTCCAGAAACAGCCAGTCGGGATCCAGAGCACGAGACTCACAAAGATCGTCCAGGGTGATGACTGGAACGCTGATCGGGATGGTGCGACCTTCGAGCGCCGGGTTCGGCGCGCCGAGCCGGCTCATCCCATCGGTGTCTGCCGCGAACAAGGCCGCTTCGCCCGCCTCCGCTCCCACCGCCGCTGCGACGACCTCGATCCTGGGCCCGAGTCCATTCAGGCGGACATGCTTTTCCAATACGGTTCGGGCGCCAGGATTCGGCTCGACGGCGATGACGCGACCGTCGGGGCGGGTCCAATGAGCGAATTGGAGCACATATACGCCCACATTGGCACCGACATCGATTGCCGTCTGTCCCGGCCGGACCCTCGCCGACAGCCATTGCGCCACGCGCGCGTCGTAGGCGCCCCCCATCTGGTGACGGTGCCTCGGGTCGACCCGATAGGTGACATCGTTGATGGTCCACGGGATGCCGTGTCCTCCCGTGGTCCAGTCCAGGACCGTCTCGTACCATGGCCGGAAGAACCGGATGATTCCGGAATCGCGGCCCAGAAGGTCCGCCAGTGCGCGAGCACTTCGAGTCAGGACGCTCACGAGCGGTAGATCGCCAGGCAGCGCCGCACCACGGCGGGCCAGGTGAAGCGCTCCAGTACGCGGCGCCGCCCGGCCGCTCCCATCGCGCGTGATTCCTCCGGGTGTTGGTGAATCCAGCGGAGTTTCTCCCCCAGCGCCGCCGGATCGTTGGGGGGAACCACGAATCCGGTGCTGCCGGCTTCCACTACTTCCGGCATGCTGGCCACGTCGGTGCAGATGACCGGCACTCCGCAGGCCATCCCTTCCAGCAGCGTTTGCCCGAGCAATTCCGGTACCCGGGTGTCGTAACCGTGGACCGTGTGATAGACGCTCGGCAGAACCACGCACATGGCCCTTCGGTAGGCCCGAACCAGCGTGGCGTCATCGGCGTCGTGAACGAACGTCACCCGTTTCCCCGACGCGAGACCGTGCAGCTCGGCGAGGTAGCGATCGTCGCCGGAACGACCGATGATTTCCAGGGCCAGGTCTGCGGGTAATCCTTCGATCAGGTAGTTGACTCCTTTGTGCGGCAGCACCCGACCGACGAAGAGCGCGGTGTCGGTGGGCGCGATGGCATCGCTGGGAGAGAACCTTGCCGCGTCGACCCCACCCAGAATGACGTGGGCGCGGGGATTCGCTTGGTGTCCGAAGATCTTGCGGCTGTATTCGCTGATGTGCAGGTGACCGTGGTACCAGGTGTCGGTGGATACATACCCTGAAATATCCCAGCCCCCGCCGCCGAGGTCGGTCACGAACACGCGCCTCCCGGTCAGCCGTGCGTAGATGGCCGAGAAGCTGCTGGCCAGCACGTGCTGCTGGTGGCAATGCACCACGTTCACGTCCCGCAGCGCGCCGACCAGCCGTAGAGAGATCGGATTTGAGCGCAGGCCCCGGATGTGCTTCGACCCGCCCAGCACGCGCACCCGAAGGTCGCCGTGCATCTCTCGACGCTCTTCCGGACCGAACGTCACCAGCTTGGTGGGGACCTCCGCGGCCATGTGGCGCGCCAGCTCGAAGGCATACCGTTCGGCTCCGCCCACGATGCCGCCGCTCGCGCCGAACGGCGCGGGGACGACGTGTGCTACCCGCAGCTCACGCATCGGCGCGTCCTGCCGACGGCTTGAGCCAGCGGGTGCGCAGCGCATCGAGTCGCGGACGAACGTAGCTGCCGAGGGGATCTCTCAACGCGAGTGGTACCATGAGGGTGGCGTAGAGTAATCCAATCGCCAGCGTGCCGGCGACCAGCGCGTAGAGCTTTCCCGGTGCCACGAACGGTGATATTGCCTTGGCGACCGCCAGCGCCAGCAGGAACCGCCACAGCCAGTGACGCAACTGGGCAATGAGTTTCAGTGCGGGAAGCCCGGTTTCCCGCGCCAGGGCGGCCAGGTTGGCGGGCAGGCTCACCAGGCAGACCCCGGTGAGCGAGGCGATGGGAGCGCCGATCACGCCGAATCGCGGAATCAGCAGTACCGCAACCGCGATCGTCAGCAGGCCGTCGGCCAGGGTGGTGAGAGAGATTCGCCGCTCGTACCCGAAGGCGAAAATGGCGTAGACTGCGGTCGTGTTCCAATGTCGCAGCAGCATGAGGGCGACCAGGGCGGCGGTGAGCGCGAAGCCGCCGTATTGTCCGGCGCCTACCCACCAGCGGACGAACCCCTGATTCACCGCGATCACCACACACGCCACCGCTCCGCTGACCATGAGCATTGCCTCGGTGAGCGCGGTGCACACGCGAAGCAGGCGCTCGCGGGACTCACCGGTCCGCAGCTCGCTCAGCGCGGGCGCGGCGGACTGCATCACCATCTGCGGCTGGTTCGCCAGCACCGTCACCAGCTTGGCGGTGCAGAAATAGGGAACGGCGGCCGCGGGTCCCAGCACCTTGCCGATGATCAACACGTCGCTGCCGTTCAGAAATACCTGCGCCACCTGGGCTAGGCTGACCCAGATGCTGCGCGAGAGATAGGCGCGTGCCTGGGCCAACGACACCCGGGGCAACTTCCTGGGCAGCACCTGCGGGAAGGTGGTGCGGACCCGCCACCAGGAGATCGCGACCGAGAGAATCTGATTCACGATCCAGCCGACGATCAGGGCGTAGAGCCCGAATCCCGCCATGGCCAGCAGGACCGTCGCGGTCGTGCCCGCCGCCCAGACGACCATCTGCGCCGCGCCCAGGAACGTGAGATCCTGCAGGCCTTGAAGGACCGCTTGCAGGAGGCGCAGCGGGAAGGTGGCCACGAACACGGCGAACACCAGCGCGAGCGGCTTCCGGAGCGGCTGCCATTCCACCGGCAGCAGCATCCATATGAGTGCCGCAGCCACCGCGACGACCGGCAACTGCCAGCCAACCAGGCGCGCGGTCTGGCCCACCAGGTCCGGGAGTTCGGCCGCCTCGCGCGAACCGCCCGCGCGTCCCGTGGCATACGCGGTCTCGCGGGGCAGCATGGCGACCACTCCGAGATCTGCGAGCAGGAGATAGCCCAGGATCTGGGTCGCGACCAGCCAGAGTCCATAGTCTCGCTGGCCGAGTGTGCGCAGAAGAAACGCGGTGAGCCAGAGACCAACCAGCGTGACCAATGCCTGGTTGGCGTAGCCGAGGGTGAGCCCCCCCAGGAATCGCTGAGTGCGCGTCACGGTATCGTTGCCGCCGCGCGGCGGTCCGGTAGGGGAAGGGCGGCCCGCAGCACGCCGGTTCGAAGGACCTGGGGCATGCCTTCGTAGGTCAGCAGCGGCCTGGTCCGTTCCGGGTAGTGCCTCGCGACCAGGGAGGCGAGCGCGGCCGGGCCCAGGCGCGCGAGTGTGAAGCGTGGCCCGTCTGCTTTCGCGCGGCGGAGAGATCGCCAGACGGCCGACTGCGTGACGGATCGGGGGAAGAAGGTACTCCACCTCATCCGGCGGTCTCGCCGAGGAGGATCCCGAGCAGCCGCCGGTCGAGCAAGCGGGGGTCGAGGGTCCGCGCATACCACTCGAGACGACGGGCCCGCGCCGGCTCGGAGTCGGTATCGGCCCACAATCGCGTGGCGAGCTGAACGAATTCATGCTCGGAGGCCGCTGCGGGCACGGCTTCCGGGAACGACGGGTCGAACAGGGGACCGGAAGATGAGAGCACCCGCGCGCCGGTGCTGAGCGCCGCGCAGGCGGACGTGCGCCGACCGGTGAGTCCATCGATGAACGGCGCCAGGACGAGTCGCGCGCGCCCGAGAAGCGAAAGGACCTCTCCGGCGTCTGGCCGACCACGCCAGGTCCATCCGCTTTCCATATATCTGCTCACGGTCGGGTGATGCGCGGCTTCTTCCTGAGTGGCGCCGATCACGATGAGCCCCGGCGTAGCGTTGACGGCACGAGCAGCCGCGACGATCCACGGCCAATTGAGGCCAGAGGCGAATGGCGAGAAGACTACTGGCGCCGGAAGCCTCACCCCTGTCCCCTCTCCCTCACGGGCGAGGGGGACGGAAGAGTGAGGGGAAGGGTCGAGGGTGCTGCCTACATACACGAGTTCCGCTCCGGGACGCACCAACCGCTGCCACGCGGGCACCGCCGTGACGGCGGCTGTGACCTGCCGCATCAAACGATGGAGCTGGAGGCGCTGAAGGGGTCCCAGCACCCACCACTGCGGCCGGGTGAGGGGCACCCAGGGTTCATGTATGAACACCACGACCCGCATGCCGTCCTGCCGCGCGAGCCGGGCGAGCTGTTCGGGATAGCGCGACAACCCCCTGCGGCCGTAGAGAAACGGCACGTACTGAATGAGAATCGCTTCGACTCTTGCCGCGGCGCAGCGCGATGCGACTGTCTCGGCGGGGTCCTGAAGATCGCCGGCCACCAAGACGTCGTGACCCAGCTGGCTCCAGTGGCGCACCAGCCGCGCGGTATGATCCGCGACCCCGCTCGAACCGGCTGACATTGCTCCGGAGCTCTCTGGGCGCGCTCCCGTTCCCCTCTCCCGTACGGGAGAGAGCCTGCCCTGAGCGAAGCGAAGGGGGACAGGGGTGAGGCCGGGCGAGAGGATCGCGAGTGAAGGCATCCAGGGGTGGCGGAGCGTGCCTTGGTCCTTAGAATTGGTGGCCACTCGGGCGTACATATTACAGCGAAACGGACGGCCTAGCGCGTGGGCTCTTACCTCGTCGTGTTCTTCCTGGCCGCCGCCGCGGTCGTCCTGGCGCTTCCGCCGCTCATGCGGATCGCGCACCGCGTGGGCGCGCTGGACAACACTCGCCAGCCTCCCATGCCCCGGATCGGCGGCTGGGGACTTGCTTTTGGGGTCACGGCGGCCCTCCTCCTCGTGGGGGTCGTGTTCGAGCCGGCCGGTCTCACCCTCGCCGGCGAGAAGCATTCGTTCGTCGCCGTGGCTGGCGGCGCCATCGCCATTCTGCTGCTGGGAACCGTCGACGATATCCGGCCACTCGCGGCCGCCCCCAAGTTCCTGCTTCAGATTCTCATCGCTGCCGGGGTCTACGCCCTCGGCGTGCGGGTGCAAGCCGTCTCGTTTCCCTTCGGGTCCTTGCATCTCATAGGCGTCGTCTCGCTCGCCGTCACGATTCTCTGGCTGGTCGGCCTGTCCAACGCCTTCAACCTTCTCGACGGGGCGGACGGCGTGGCGGCGGGATCGGCCTTCTTCTCGGCGACGGCCGTCTTCATCATGTCGGTCGCACTGGGCCACCCGGCGATCGGCCTGGTCGCGGCCGCCCTCGCCGGCGCGCTCCTCGGATTTCTGCCGTTCAACTTTCCGCCGGCCCGCGCCTTTCTGGGCGACGCCGGCAGCCTGCTCACCGGCTTCCTCCTTGCCGCCCTGGGCGTCCAGGGCTCGACCAAGGGGCCCACCCTGGTCGCGATCGCGGTTCCGCTGCTCGCGTTCGCGGTTCCCGTGTTCGATACCACCACCTCCTTCCTCCGGAGAATCGTGCGGGGCGAGTCGCCCTTCGCCGGGGATCACGATCACCTGCATCACCGGCTGATCCGCGCCGGACTTTCTCCCCGGCAGGTCCTGGCGGTGGTCTACGGGACGAGCGCGGTATTCGCGCTGGTCTCGATGCTCTTCATCAACCCGGGCGTGCGTTCGTACGCCGTGGTCCTGGTGGTCGTCGGCACGGCCGTGTGGCTCGTAGTCCGCTTCCTGCGGCTGCATGAGCTGAACGAGCTTGCCCGGGTGGCCAAGCACGGGCTGCTGAAGCCCCGCTCTATTGCGGTCAACGTCCAGCTTCGGCGTGCCGCCGAGACGCTGGAAGGGGCGCACACCCTGGAGGAGTTGCGGAACGCGCTGGCGACGTTGCTCAGCCGGTCCGAATTCGATGAGGTCCTGCTTCGGGTCGCTCCCGCGTCGGATCGCCGCGGCACTACCAGCACCTGGCGCCTGAGCGATGGCGGATTCGTGGCCGAGACCATCCGCCGGCGGATCGACGAATGGGAAGTGATCTGCCCCTTTCAGGGGAACGGCTGGAATGGTGAGCTGCGACTGCGGCGGCGCTTCGGCCGGCCTTCGCTCCTGCTCGATCTCAATCTCCTGCTCGAAGTGGTGCAACCGGCACTGGCGCATGCGGCGGGGCAAATCGACTCCGTCGCGACCTCCTCGAATTGAAGATCCTCCATCTCAGCAAGTTCTACCCGCCCGACAAGGGCGGCCTGGAGCACGTGGTCGCTCGCCTGGCCGAAGGAGCCGCCGCCGCCGGCCACGAAGTCCGCGTGGTGTCCGCCACCGGGTCCAGTTGGGTACGTCCTCCGGGCAAGCGCATTACCGAAGTTCCCCGTGCCGGCGTCACCGTGGTACGTCTCCCGACCCACGGCGTCGTGTGGTCCCAGCCTATCGCGCCGGGCTATCTCTCGGCGGTGCGCTGGCCGGCCGACGTGGTACACGTCCATCATCCTCATCCATTGGCCGACCTCGCCGTGATCCTGAATGTTCGCGCGCCCGTCGTGATCACCCATCACTCCGATGTGCGGCGGCAGACGTTGGCAAAACCGTTTTACTGGCCGCTCGCCCGCGCCGTCCTCTCCCGCGCTCGCGCGATCGTCGTGCCCACTCGTGCGCACCTGGGAGCCTCGAACGAGGTTCGCGGGTTCGAGGAAAAGGTCCGTGTCATCCCCTTTGGTGTCGACCAGGTGCGGTTCCATCCGCGCGAGCCCGACCGGAAGCCCCCGGTCTTCGCCTCGGACGGGCCGGTCGGGTTGTTCGCCGGAAGGCTGGTGGGCTACAAGGGGCTCGACGTGCTGATCCGCGCGGTGGAGGGCACCACGCTGACGGTGGTCATCGTAGGCGACGGCCCCCTGCGCCGATCGCTCGAGCGGCAGGTCGGCGCGGCCGGCCTCGCCCGGCAGATCCGGTTTGCGGGCGAGCTGCCCGACGACGATATCCCGGCTTATTTCCGCAGCGCCGATTACCTGGTCCTTCCCAGCACCTCACCGGCCGAGATGTTCGGCATCGTCCTGATCGAGGCGATGGCGAGCGGCAAGCCGGTCATCTCGACCGCACTGCCCACCGGGGTCCGCGAAGTGAACGAGCGGGACGTGACGGGACTGGAAGTCCCGCCCGGCGACCCCGTGGCCCTGCGCCAGGCCATGCAGCGGCTGGCGGGCGATGCCGGCTTGCGGCGCCGGCTGGGCGCGGCGGGACGGAAGCGCGTGGAGGAGCGCTTTACGCTGAAGCAAATGGTGGACGACCATCTCAAACTTTATTCGGAGCTGATCTCTCGCCCTTCATAAGGGTGGAGGAGCCGAGCCGAAGCTCTCTGCTGGAAGCCACGGCTCCCTCCCGCTCGCTTCGGTCGGGGTCGGGATGACAAACGCCGCACTCTGGTTAGAAAACCCCCACCTCCACCCCGCCACCGCGGATTCGCAGCCCCGGCATGGGCAGGTGCCCCTGATCGAGGACGGCGGAGAACGTTTTCCACCAGGCGGCTTTGATGGGGAGACCCCGCAGATCCAGATCGAGCAGGAGGTACCAATCATTGATCGGCGGAACCGTTACCCAGTAGGGCACGCCGTGACCCAAGGCGATTCCCAACCAGCGTGGCCACGGCCCCCCGGCGCCGGAAGCCCGCGCTGGGTTGAATGAAAGGAAATAGCGTTGCCCCGCATAGTCGTTTTCGAGTTGAGGCAGCGCTCCGGTGCGATTCGCATATTCGGGCGACGGCCAGTAGAAGACTTTCAGCGCCACCGCGCGCGAGACGGGCCATTGGCGGTGCAGGGCGGGCAAGACCGCCCCGGCGGCGGTCCACAGCATGTCCGGAGCGGAAAATCCGTTCTGGTGAAATCCGTCACCCAGTTCCTTCGGGATCGCTACGCCGAGCCCCACCGCGGCGCCTAGCCAGGCGGAGGCGGTGCGGGGAAGACAGGCCCAATCCCAGGCGAGGGCGGCCAGCTGCGAGGTCTGATACGCGATCGCCGCGTGGAGCAGTCCGTCCTGTCCCTTACTGGGCGATCCTCCCCAGATGACGTGGAACGACCGCTGCGGCGGCTCCCACCAATCCGAATGGCGGAGGGCAACGGCCGCTGCCTCGCCCCCGGCAAAGGCGCCACCGATCACGGCAACCCGGCCGCCATTGACCCCCCGACACGGGGCCACAGCCTGCGCCGGCCGCGCCGCGGCCAGGGTGAACAAAAGCATCAGTGTCACCAGCGGCCGCTGGTTGAATTGCAGTCGATTGCGCGTCATTATTCGTCGCAACAGGGCCCTTAGCTCAGTTGGTTAGAGCAGCGGACTCATAATCCGTAGGTCGTAGGTTCAAATCCTACAGGGCCCACGGCGGCGGACATAGCGGCACGGCGGCATGGCGGCAGTAACCTATGCCGCTATCCCGCGATGCCGCTATGCCGCTGCAGGTCTGGGTGGTTAGCTCAGCTGGTTAGAGCGCCGGTCTCACATACCGGAGGTCACTGGTTCGAGTCCAGTACCGCCCACTGAACGGCCCCGCATGTGAGCGCGGGGCTTTTTTCGTTTGCGCCTCAGCACGGCCACGCCATCAGGAAGGGCGTGGGTCTGGCGCTACGGCCGCCCCGCCACATCAGGAACCGATCTGCCAACCACGGGGTACCCACACAAGCCGCGACAAACGCGGCCTTCGGGGCCGGGACACACGCCACTACCACGCTCCCTTAAAGGGAGCGAAGCCCGCAAAGGGCCAGAGGGGCGGTTGCTTTCCGGCCTCGTCGTTCCCGCGCCACTTTGACCTGCCGTTTTGGAAACCTTCGATCGGCTCTTGACGTTGTCAAGCAAGGATGGTATTTCGGTCTCTCTCATTGCCACCGGGACTCACCGAGCCCCATGACGTGGATCTACGACGCGACCAGAGACGTCCTCACGATTACCTACGGACGTCAGGACCGGCGTGCGGCCCGGATCGTCCGGAGCCCGGAGGTCCAGCTCTACCTCGACGATCGCGGTGACTGCATGCGTGCCGAGGTGATCCGGGCATCGGCCCGGCACCCGGTCGAGGAGTTGAATGCGCTCGATGCCAAGCCGGACGATTGGTGCGGTCTCGCGAGTGCGGCCAAGCGGTTCGGGGTCAAGCAGTTTGCTCTGCGGGAGGAGATCCTGTCCGGCGGAATGCCGGCGGTCAAGAGCGGGCCGACCTGGCTGATCCGCGACATCGTCCTGGCGGTGTATGCCGAAATCCTGAAAGCACGCCGTGCCGCGCATCCGGGCGGCAGGGATAACGGCTCAGGGTTGTAGACGGCGGGGTCCTAGCGGGTCGCGCCGCTCTCGCGTTGTTCGATCTGTGCATCCCATTCGCGCACCAGTCGCTCGCAGGTGTCGCGGATGGAGTTGGGCACCGAGGGCGGGTTCTTCCGGAGCAGAGGCTCGAGCGTGAGCAGCAGGAGCTGCGCGAGCTGACGGAGCTCCGGTTCGGTGCGGGACGGCCAATACCGGAACGCGAGCAGAAGCGCGCGTTGCACCGGTAGCCCCGGCGCCGCGAGGAACTCCTCGGGCAGCCGGCGCGCGACCGCAGACGTATTGGGTGGGTTGATGTGACTGGTCGGGATCATGCTCGCTGCCCCCGGGAACAACCTGTCTCTGTGATGCCGCGCGCGCTATCGGGTCTTTTGCCTATGTTGAGCGCCCGCTACAGGTTGCCCGGCCATTGAGGAGTGCCATATAGTGGCACTTTGATAGCCCGCTGCCGCGGTGAATACCAGATCTTCCCGCCCGCGGGCCGCCATCACCTGCAGCCCAATCGGCAGCCCGTCGGAGGACCGTCCGCAGGGAAGGGTCGCCGCGGGGATGCCCGCGAGATTCGCCGGAGACGTCAGTCGGGGGAATTCGGCGAGCAGGGTCGTTTCGCGTCCGTTTAGGTTGAATGCGGCCGTTCCGATGGGAGTCGGAAGCGCGGGGAGCGTGGCGCCGACGATGACGTCCACCTCGCGGAACGCGTCGTCGAACGAGCGGGAAATGACCTCCCGCTGGCGTTCGGCGCGCACCAGTTCCAGCGCCGAAAGCTGGTAACCCCTTTCCAGCCGTTCTCGCACCGCTTTTCCAAAGCCCCCCGGTCGCTCCTTCAATGCCTGGTCGTGATACGTGACGGCTTCGGCCAGCGTGATCGTGGCCGATGCGCCGTGAGAGTTTTCGATCCCGGAGACCTCGATTTCCTGTATTGCCGCACCCGCGTCGCGAAAGGTCTGAATGGCCTCGCGGACCGCTCGCTCGATTTCCGGCGCGAGGTCGTGCAGGAAGTACTCGCAGATCCCGATCCGGATCTCGCGCACTGGCCGCTCGAGCGCTTTGGCGTATCGATCGCCGGTCCGGCCGCCGACCATCGCCGCCAGCATCATGGCCGCGTCTTCGATGGTTCGGGCAATTGGGCCCACATGGTCCAGCGACCAGGAAAGGGGAATGACGTCCTCGGTGGATACCAGGCCGTAGGTCGGCTTGAGTCCGGTGACGCCGCAGCAGGCGGCCGGAATCCGGATCGAGCCGCGAGTATCCGTCCCCACCGCCAGCGGGCACAGGCCCGCTGCGACCGCGACGGCCGACCCCCCGCTGGAGCCACCCGGCACCCGCGAGAGGTCCCACGGGTTTCTCACGGCGCCGAAATGCTCGTTCTCGTTGGTGACGCCGAGGGCGATCTCGTGCAGGTTGGTGCGCCCGACGATGACCGCCCCCGCCCGCTGCAGCCGGCGGATGACCGGTGCGTCATGGTCGCTGATCAAACCATCGCCGAAGATCCTGGACCCGGCAGTGGTCGGCGCATCCCGGCCGAGGACCAGGTCCTTGACGGCGATGGGAACGCCGAGCAGCGGTGCCCGCACTCCGCGCGCCAGCCGCCGGTCGGCGGCGCGAGCCTCGTCCAGCGCGCCGGGATTGATTCCGATGAAGGCGTTGAGCCGGGGGTTGAGCTTCTCGATGCGATCGATCGCTTGCTGGGTCGCTTCCACCGCCGAGATCCGGCCGTCGGCGATCGCGCGCGCTAGCTCGATCGCGGAGGTCGTCATGGGGCCTTGAACTCCCCGCCGAAACGATAGTTGACCGTGAGCGCGCCCACCAACCGGGTGTCCGAGGCGCCAGCCACGTTTCCGCGATTGGCGATGAAGTGCAGGCCCGCGTTCCCGCTCACGTCGAGTTGTTTCGCGATCTGGGTCCGGCCGGCGAATCCGAGCCGAACGGTCCGTTCGGTCGTACCCACCAACAGGAAGGGATACTTGGGGATGGGAAGCTCGGGCGTCGGCTTGCGCAGGTCTCCTTCACCTTGGAGCAGGAGCGTCAGCTCGGGTGTCACGACGGTGTGGGGCGCGGGCATCATCGTCGCCGATAGAGTCCACTGGGAGTAGTCGTCGAAATTGCGGGCCAGGCCGATGCCATGCCGCGCCCAATAGGTGACCGGTCCTTCGAAGGTGCGATAGGTGATGCTGCTGACCACCGTCCACAGCGCCCGCACGCCCGCGGTTTTCCCCACCGGTACGTCCACCAGCAGCGTGCCGGCCAGCCGGTTGGGTGCGGTCTTTGTATGGAACAGCGACAAGTCGTCGATCAGGCCCTGGGCCTGCACCACCACTCCGCTCGGGAGGCGGAGCCAGAGATCACCGGAGACGACGGTATTGGCGGAATCCGCGAGTTGATCGTCCTCGCGGCTGAACACGGCGAGCCGGGTCGGATTCAGGAACCAGGTCGCCCCGGTGGGACCGTCCCTCCTCCAGAGCGTCCCCTGACCTAGCACCCCGGTCATCCAGGGCCAGATCTTGAACACGAACCGGTGTGCGGACCACCAGCGATGTTGCAGGGTGCCAGCGGCGCCCGGGAGGTCGTCGAGCTGGCCGATGACCGACTCAACCCGGAAGTGAGGCACGCCGAGTCGCAGATAGAAGTGATCGTAGGAGTAGGGGCTGGAAGAGAGCACCAGGCCCTCGATTCCGGGCGGGCCCCAGTTGCGATCCACCGATCCGTAAGCCACCTGGGCGTATTTCGGTTCGAGGCTCACATACGCGTTGGTGAACCGGAACGCGAACGGCTGGGTCTTGTCGCCGGGGTAGTCGGGGTCGAAGCGGAGGCGGCGATCGAAAAACGGCTCGCTCGACATGCTGAGCGGGCCCATGGCCGTCCAGATCTCCATGCCGGTTTGCCAACTCACATACTTGTTGCCGTCTTCTCGCAGCGGATCGCGGCGGGCAAAGGTGCCGGCCGACGGTCCCGCATAGAAATGGAGTCCGACCACGGGGCCGTCGTGTTTTGGCGAGAGGGCCCGGTCGAGCTTCCGCACGGTGGCGCGGATCGACCGGGGCGCCTCGCTGGTGTCGGCGGCGCGGACGGCGGAAAGCACGTCGGCGCGGCGAAGGGGGCGGGTGAGCGGGTCTGGATCGCGAATGATGCCCGCGCGGATCAAGTGCTCCACGTAGGGCATTTCCCAGGCCCCGAGCGGCAGGTATGCCGATCCTTGCTGGGCCGACGCCGGCCGCGGCAGCAACCCGATCGCTAAGAGTAGGGCGACAAAAGTTCGCACGATGCCCCAATCTAAGCAGGGCTACCATCGGTTCTTCAACCGGGCTACTGTTCCGCCGCATCGGTGGCCACGCTGCGCATAGAATCGTTTCGCGGCTCCCACATGGAGTCGGTACACGCAGTATCGGCGGTCGTCGTCGACGCCGCGGGTCCCCTCGTGGCTCATGCGGGTGATACCGCGTTTCCCACCTTTCTCCGTTCCGCCGCAAAACCCTTTCAGGCTCTGCCGCTGGTGCAGGACGGCGTCGTCGATCGTTTCCACCTGACGACCGCGGAGCTTGCGCTCTGCTGCGCGTCACACAACTCGGAGTCCGGGCACATCGCGGGAGTGCGGCGGCTGCTCGAAAAGATCGGTTGCCGCGAAGCCGATCTGGCCTGCGGTCCGCACCGGCCACTGTGGCGGGACATGGCGCTGGCTTCGCGGGTGGCCGATCTCACCGAAGCGCCGCGTACATCGATCGCCAGCAATTGTTCGGGAAAACACGCGGGGATGCTGGCCCTGGCGCGGCACCATGGATGGCCGACCGCCGGCTATCACGCCGACGGCCATCCGGTTCAGGAGCGTTGTCACCAGGAGGTCGCGCGCTGGGCCAGCCTGCCGCCCGGAGCAGTCGGGGTCGCGGTAGACGGTTGTGGCGTGAATTGCTTCTCCATCCCGCTCGACCGGATGGCGCTCGCCTTTGCGCGACTGGCGACCTCCGAGGAACCGGCGGCGCGGGCCGTCGTGCAAGCCATGACCAACCATCCCGGTCTGGTCGCCGGCCGGGGACGGCTCTGTACCGAGTTGATGGCCGCCTATCCGGGCCGGGTGCTGGCCAAGGTCGGCGCGGAGGGTGTCTACGGCGCCGCGCTGCTCGAGCAAGGACTGGGTATCGCGATCAAGGTGGAGGACGGCGACTCCTGGGCGTCGGCCGTCGCCCTCATTGCCGTACTCGATGCGCTGAAACTCGATCCCTCGCCCCGGTCGACCCTGTCCGATTTTGCCGAGCTCCCCATCCGGAACACCCGAGGGGAAACCACCGGCGCAATCCGTGCTACCGGATCGCTCACGTTCAAATGATCCTCCGCGCGACGATTTGATCCGTCGGGCCTGTCCGCTCGGTAATAACTTTCATTCCGAATGAATGCCATCCGGAATGTCAGGACCGCTCTCTCGTCCCCCTCTCCCGTAAGGGAGAGGGGACAGGGGTGAGGGGTGACGTTCATCGATCGCGCCGTCATCCGCGTCACCGCGGGAACCGGTGGGTCAGGCGCCGAGTCTTTCCGGCGGGAGATGTTCGTTCCTCGGGGTGGCCCCGACGGCGGTGATGGCGGCCATGGCGGCAGCATCTACGTGCGCGCCGATTCCCAACTCTCCACCCTGCTGGACTACCAGTACCGCACCCACTTCAAGGCGCCGCGCGGCCAACATGGGCAGGGATCCAACCGCACCGGCCGCTCGGGTGAGGATATCTACCTGCCCGTTCCGCTGGGTACTGAAGTGCGCGACCACGCCAGCGGCGAGCTCTTGAAGGAAGTGCTCAGGCCTGCCGACGTCGTGCTGGTCGCCAAAGGCGGGCGCGGGGGCCGGGGCAACGCGCGGTTTGCCACGCCCACGCATCAAGCACCGCGCGAGTGGGAGCGCGGGGAAGAAGGTCAGGATCGCACCATCGAGCTGGTCCTCAAACTGATCGCGGACGTCGGCTTGCTGGGCCAGCCCAATGCGGGAAAGAGCACGCTGCTCTCCGTCGTCTCGGCGGCCCGGCCAAAAATCGCCGACTACCCCTTCACCACGCTCGAACCCCAGCTCGGCGTGGTGGCGTTGCCCGATAGCCGGAGCTTCGTGATGGCCGACATACCCGGCATCATCGAGGGAGCCCATCGGGGAAAGGGGCTGGGAGACAAGTTTTTGCAACATGTGGAGCGCACCCGGGTGCTCGCGCTTCTCGTCCCGCTCGACGCCGATGACCCGCAGGCCGTCTACGATCTGCTGCGGCGCGAGGCCGCAGCCTACGATCCAGCGCTCGCGGGCAAGCCCCATATCGTCGTCTTCACCAAGCTCGATCTTCTGCCGTCCGCTGCGACGGTTCCCCTACTCCACGCACCCGAGGCCCTGGACGTGTTGGCGATCTCGGCCGTAGCTCGCCGCGGCCTGGACGAGATCAAGGAACGCCTGTGGCAGCTGGTGACCGAGGCAAGAACGCTTGCCGCCGACTTCGACGCCGGTGTGCCGTAGCATGGATTCGGACGCCGCCGCGTACGTTTCGCTCGCCCTGGTCCCCGGGGTGGGAAGGGCTCGTCTGCAGGCGCTGCTCGCCGCGTTCGAGACTGCCCCGGCGGTGCTCGCGGCCGATCGAGCAGCGCTCAGCCGCATACCCGGAATCAGCCCGGCATGTGCCACGGCCATCACCTGCGCCACGCCCGCCGCGGGGGGACGGATCCTATCCCAGGCTGCCGAGCAGGGAGCGGTCACCCTGATCCCGGACGATTCGCGATTCCCTGGAGCGCTGCGGGAAATCCCCGACGCGCCGACGTTGTTGTTCGGCCTTGGCAACCTGGCCCTGCTGGATTCTCCCGGCGTGGCGATCGTCGGAAGCAGAGTACACAGCCGCTATGGTGCGGAGGTCTGCCGGCACTTCGCCGCGGGCGCGGCGCGCCGCGGTGTCACCGTCGTTTCCGGCATGGCTCGGGGTCTCGATGCCGTGGCGCACACAGCCGCGCTCGATGCTGGCGGCGGCACGATCGGGGTTCTGGGCAACGGTATCGGCGTCATCTATCCATCCGCCAACCGCGAGCTCTACCGGCGCATGAGCGCGGAAGGATGCCTGCTGACCGAGTTCCCACCGGGCGAACGACCCAACGCCGGAAGCTTCCCCCGTCGCAACCGCCTGATCAGCGGTCTCGCGCGCGCTACGGTGGTCGTGGAGGCTCGCGATGGATCCGGTGCGCTGATCACGGCTGATTGCGCGCTCGCCCAGGGCCGCGAGGTCCTCGCCGTCCCGGGCCCCATCACCAGTCCCACCTCCAACGGTTGCAACCGCCTCATTCAGATGGGCGCCAAGCCCGCGCTCGGCTTGCGCGACGTATTCGAAGAGCTGGGAATGACGTATGACGACTCCGCGCCTTCCATCAGCCTTCCCGGTGGCCTCACCGATCCCGAGCGCCGGGCGCTCGATGCGCTGAGCGTCGAGGCAGAGCATGTGGATGACCTGGCGGCGCGCCTGAAGATGGGCGCGTCCGAAGTCCTGGCGGTGCTGACGTCATTGGAGATCCGCGGGTTGGTCACTCAGCTTCCCGGAAAGACCTTCCGGCGTGCGGACGGCTCGTTCCAGCTGGCGGAATAGGCTTTTCTCTTTTCCCTTTTCTCGTTTCCCGCTTTGTTTCGTGTTGTGAAACACATCTACATCCACGTTCCCTTCTGCACTCGCCGCTGCAGCTACTGCGATTTCTCCATCGCGGTTCGCAAGAGCGTGCCGGCCAATCGCTATGTCGCGGCGATCACGGCGGAGCTCGAACACCACCGCACCGGTGGAACCTGGGAAGAAGCGCCGATGGAAACGCTCTATTTCGGTGGCGGAACACCCTCATTGTTACCCTCGGACCAGGTTGCGGCTCTCATCGGGCTTCTTGCACCCGGTGCCCGACGGCCGACGGCCGGTAGCTCCGTTCCGGAGATCACCCTCGAGGCAAATCCCGACGACGTGACCGCCGCTGCCGCCGCTGCGTGGGCTGCAGCTGGCGTGACCCGCATATCCCTGGGCGCCCAGTCATTTGATCCCCGGGTCCTGCAGTGGATGCACCGCACCCATGACGTCGCCGCGATATCGCGAGCGGCTCAGACCCTGCGCTCTGCCGGCATCCGGGAAATCTCCCTCGACCTCATTTTCGGTCTGCCGGAAGAGCTTGCTCCCGAGGTCCGGCGTGATCTGGAGGCCGCGCTTGAGTTGCAGCCGGATCACCTCTCGGTGTATGGCCTCTCGATCGAGTCGCGCACCCCCTTGGCGCGTTGGGTCTCCCGGGGAGCGACATCGGTGCCGTCCGATGAGCGCTACGCGCGGGAGTTCCTGCTGGCACATGAGGTCCTCACCGCCGCGGGATTCGAGCACTACGAGGTTTCCAACTACGCTCGTCCAGGTCACCGCAGCCGCCATAACAGCATGTACTGGACGGGAAGTGAATTCGTGGGGTTGGGACCCGCCGCGCACTCCTACCGGCACGGGGAGCGAAGCTGGAACCTGCCGGCCTGGGCAGCTTACGAGCGAGCCCTTGCCGCCGGAGCCAATCCCACCGCTGACCGGGAACGCCTGACGGATGCTCAGCGAGCGGTCGAGCGCATCTATCTCGGTTTGCGTACGACCGAAGGCCTCGAGAAGCCCCACTGGCGGGTTGCGAACCCGCGGCTCGAGGGCCGGTGGAAAGACCAGGGCTGGGTGGTGGAGACTGCCGACCGGTACCGTCTCAGCGCCGAGGGCTGGCTTCGGCTCGATGAGATCGCCTCGGTCTTGACCACCTCGGTCGATGGTGGCTAAATTGCTGTCACACCGAGAGTTGGGGCATGACAAACGTAGAACTTACTGAACGCGAACGAAAGGTCCTGGAAGCGGTTATCGAGTCGTACGTCCTGACCGCAGAACCGGCAGGCTCCCGCACGATTGCCCGCCGTTTTCCCCTGGGCGTCTCTGCCGCGACGATCCGTAACACGATGAGCGACCTCGAGGAGCGCGGTTACCTCTACCATCCGCACACCTCGGCCGGTCGTATCCCTACGGATCGCGCCTATCGGGTCTATGTCGACGGCCTGGTGCCCACCCGGCCGCATCCCGAGGACGAGTCTGCCCTGCATCGGGAGCTTCGGGTCGAGAACACCCCGATCGAGGAAATCCTGCAGAAGGCGGCACAGGTCCTGGGCGTGCTGACGCATGAGCTCGGACTCGCGGTCGGGCCTTCGTTGGATCATGCGGTCCTCGAGCGTCTCGAGCTCATTCAGGTTTCCAGCGAGCGACTCCTGCTCGTGCTCGCGTTATCGGGCGGCCTGGCGCGTACGATCTTCGTGGAAGTCGCGAGTGTGCTCCCCCGCGAGGCGGTCGCCAGCGTCGGAGCCGTGCTGCACGACCGGCTGGCGGGTCTCTCCCTGCGCGAGATCCGAACTACATTGCGCGAGCGGCTGCGCGACAGTGGCGGCGCCCGGGGCGAGACCGAGCTGCTGAACATCTTCATTGAAGAGGCGGACCATCTGTTCGATCTGCCGGATGGCAGTGACAAGCCGGTGCTTCTCGGAAGCGCCGCGCTGCTCGCCGAGCAGCCGGAATTCAGCTCCAACGAGCAGATGCGAACTCTCCTCGAGCTCACCGAACGCCGCGATTTGTTGCGCGATGCCCTCCGCGCGCGTCGAGGTCCCGGGCTCACGGTGAGCATCGGCGGGGAGAACATGGATCCGCGGTTGAATGCGTTTACGA
Organism: Gemmatimonadota bacterium; assembly: GCA_016209985.1. Classification (GTDB taxonomy): domain Bacteria; phylum Gemmatimonadota; class Gemmatimonadetes; order Gemmatimonadales; family GWC2-71-9; genus SHZT01. The sequence goes on from JACQVB010000226.1 coordinate 34,172, forward strand.
TCGTGACGTCGAGCTACGTGTACGGTGCAGTGGCGGGCGTGATTGGCGTGATGGGTCCCACCCGCATGCCGTATCAGAAGATCGTTGCGCTGGTGGAGCATACCAGTCGCCTCATGGGCGACCTCCTGCGGTAGCGGCGACGCCGCACCCATATGGCGCGCGACTTCTACGACGTCCTCGGCGTCCCCCGCGACGCGACGGAAGGCGACCTCAAGAAAGCCTACCGCAAGCTGGCTATGCAGTACCACCCCGACCGCAACAACGGTGACCGGACCGCGGAAGAGCGCTTCAAGGAAGTCACCGAGGCTTACGAGGTGCTGCGCGATGCCGACAAGCGGGCCCGCTACGACCGCTACGGCACCGCCGGGTTGAGTGGCCCGTCGGCCGGTTGGCACCACTTCGATCTTTCCGAAGCGTTGTCGGTGTTCATGCGCGACTTCGGCGGCATGGGTGGCTTCGACGGGATCTTCGGAGGCGGGGAGCGGGCCCGGCGGGCGCGGCAGCGGGGGCAAGACGTGCAGATCGTTCTGCGACTCACCTTGGCGGAGGTGGCGAAGGGCGTAACCCGCAAGGTCAAGCTCAAGACGATCGACACCTGCCAGCGCTGCAAGGGTCGCGGCACCGCCGATGGCAGCACCCCCGAGCGCTGCGGCACGTGCGGCGGGTCGGGCGAAGTGCGCCGGGCCACCCAGTCGTTCTTCGGCCAGTTCGTCTCCGTCGTGCCTTGTCCCGGTTGTGGCGGAGAAGGAACCGTCATCCGGAAACCGTGCCCAGACTGCCGCGGTGAGGGGCGGGTAAGGGTCGACAAGACGGTGGAGGTCGAAGTCCCGGGGGGCATTTCCTCCAACAATTATCTAACGCTCCGCGGCCAGGGCGCCGTTGGGCCGCGTGGGGGGCCCCGGGGCGACCTGTTGGTGGGCATCGAGGTGGAGGACGATCCCCGCTTCGAGCGTAGCGGCGACGACGTCATTTACGAGCTGCTGATTTCTTTCAGCCAGGCCGCGTTGGGCGGCGCATTTGCGGTGCCGACGCCCGAAGGGGAAGCGGCCGAGGTCCAGGTGCGCGCGGGAATGCAGTCGGGAAGCGTCATTACGTTGCGCGGGAAGGGACTTCCCAGCGTGAGCCATGGCCGCCGGGGCGACTTGCATGTGCGCCTGCATGTCTGGACTCCCACCGAGCTCTCGCCCGAACAGGAAGAGCTGTTCCGCCGGCTGGCGTCCCTGGAAGGCAAGCCGCCCCAGACCGACGGCAGCGCGCGCCGGCTGTGGGATCGCATGAAGGAAGCCTTGGGGTGATGACCGGCTGCCTGTTCTGCCGCATCGCCGGGGGGGAGATTCCTTCCACGGTCGTCCAGCAGGACGACCGTTTCTATGCGTTCCGCGACATCGATCCCAAGGCCCCGGTCCACGTCCTGGCCATTCCCCGGGAACACATCGCCTCGCTCAACGATGTGCGTGGCGTGGACCAGGTCGGCGGCCTGTTGTTGTTCGCCCGCGACGTCGCCCGGTCCCTCGGGCTCTCGGAGCGCGGCTATCGCGTGGTCTTGAACACCAACGCGGACGGCGGGCAGACCGTTTTCCACTTGCATGTCCACGTTCTTGGTGGCAGGGCCATGCAATGGCCGCCGGGGTAGCGCCTCTACCAGCAAGATTGTTCGCGACCTAGCTTCCGGGACCCCCAGGAGGCTGTCGCACATGAGCGTGTCCGTGGCGTCCCTTCTGCCCGGTTATTCGGAACACGAAGACATCGAGCAAGCGGCAATACGGGCTGTCGCGTACGCCGACATTTTCGACTATCCCCTGAGCGGCGTCGAAGTCCATCATTACCTCCACGGCGTTCCCTCGACCCCTGAAGCCACGGCCGTGGCGCTGCGCCAGTGCGCCGCTCTGGGCGGGCCGTTGGGGGAGCGAGACGGCTTTTACACCTTGCCCGGTCGCGAAGGGTTGGTGGAGCTGCGCCGCGATCGCCTCACCAGCGCCCAAAGGCGTTGGCCGACGGCGATCAGGTGGGGCAGGGTACTGGGTGGTGTGCCGTTTGTGCGCATGGTCGCCGTCACCGGATCGCTGGCCTGGGATAATGTCGATAAGGCTGCCGATATCGACTACCTCATCGTCACCGAGCCGGGTCGCCTGTGGCTCTGCCGCTGGATGGTGACGCTGGTCACGCGCGCGGCCCGTGCGATCGGCATCCCCCTGTGCCCTAACTATCTCATCTCCACCCGTGCGCTCTCGCTGTCCGACCGCAACATCTACACGGCCCACGAGCTGGTGCGCATGACGCCCATTGTCGGCTTCGGCACTTATCGTCGCCTGCGCAAGCTCAACGCCTGGTGCTATGATTTCCTGCCGAATGCGCCGGGTCCATCCCTGGTGCCGAGTCGCCGGAAGGAAACGATGCGGGGATGGTGGGACCGGGTGCTCACGCGCCTGGCGCGACTGAGTGAGGATGCGTTCCGTTCGGAGGCCGGCGCGTTGCTGGAGTGCTGGGAAATGCGCTATCGCATCCGGAAGCGGTTGCGACAGAGTATCGACCAGGGCGATTCGGCATACGGTGTCGATCGGTTCAAGTGTCACACCGCAGGGTATCAGCGGCGGATTCTCACGATCTTCGCCCAGCGTCTGCGAAGCCTGGGAGCACGCGCGCGGTGAGCGACGTCCTGTTGGGTCAGTCGTACTACCTGCGTTTCGACCCCAAGCTGTGGCAGGCGATGCAGCCCTACCCTCCGCTGGGCACGATGTACGCCGCTAGCTACCTGCGCCACCGGGGCTATGATGTCGCCCTCTACGATGCGATGCTCGCCGATTCCGTGGAGCAATGGGACGAAGCGCTGGCGCGCCACCGCCCCCGCTTCGCCGTCCTGTACGAAGACAATTTCAACTATCTGTCCAAGATGTGCCTGCTGCGCATGCGCCAGGCGGCGTTCACCATGATCGAATCGGCCCGGCGGGTCGGCTGTACCGTAATCGTGGGTGGCGCCGATCCCACCGATCAAGCAGAGCTTTATTTGTCCCGCGGTGCCCATTTTGTTCTCCTCGGCGAGGGCGAGGAGACGCTCGCGGACCTGCTCGATCAGTTGGCGGGAGGTCGGCGGGACGCGGCCCAGGCGGTCCCCGGGCTTTCGTGGGCGGGGACCAATGGAATTCGCTCGAGCGGCCTCCGCGATCCGATCAGGGACCTGGACGCCCTGCCGTTTCCCGCGTGGGACCTGATCGACGTTAATCGCTACCGTGCCGCGTGGCTCGGACGGCACGGCTATTTCTCGTTGAACATGGTCACGACGCGAGGATGCCCCTACCACTGCAACTGGTGCGCCAATCCGATCTGGGGCCAGCGCTATAGCGTGCGGAGCCCGGCGAACGTCGTGGCGGAACTGAAATTCTTGAAGGAAACGTACCGGCCTGACCATATCTGGTTCATGGATGACATCATGGGCCTGAAGCCGGGTTGGCTCTCGCAGTTCGCGGACCTGGTCGCGGCCCACCAGGTGCCGGTACCGTTCAAGAGTCTCAGCCGCGCCGATCTGCTGTTGCGGGATGGCGCGATTGACGCATTGCGGCGCGCGGGCTGCCGTACGGTCTGGATCGGCGCGGAGTCGGGCTCGCAGGCGGTTCTGGACGCGATGGAGAAGGGCACCAGGGTCGAGCAGATTCGCGCCGCGGCCGCCCGGTTGCGGGGCGCGGGCGTCGAGCCGGCGTTCTTTCTGCAATTCGGCTATCCGGGAGAGAGCTGGGGCGACATCCGAAAGACATTCCGGCTGGTCTGGGACTGCATGCCTGACGACATCGGGGTATCGGTGTCCTATCCCCTGCCGGGTACCAAATTCCATCAACGGGTGTCTCATGAGCTGGGCCAGAAGCACAATTGGCAGGACTCCGACGATCTGGCCATGCTCTACCGGGGCCCGTTCTCCACGTCGTTTTATCGCACTCTCCACCTCGCGCTGCATCGAGAGTATCGTCTGCGTCGCGCCTGGCTCGGTCTCACGCGCGCGCTCTCCAGCCCGCGAACGATGCGGCCAGGCCACCTGCGCGCGCTGGCGGCAACGACCTTGCGGGCCTTCACCCTTCCACTGTTGTGGTTGCGGCTCTGGTGGTTGCGCTCCCGGCGCCAGGCAGGCGTGGGACCGCTGCGTCCCGCGCTCTCACCCACCGAGGCGGCCCGGCCGACCCGCGAGGATCCGCCGGTGGTGGCGGCCTGATGAGAGCCGAAGAAATCACCACTGGTCGGGAAGGGTCCGCGGAGCATTGGCGTCTCGTCGCCGATGGGTTTTCCCAGAAGGCGCTGGAATACGAGGCGTTTTGGACCGACCATCCGAACTTCACGCGCATGCGCGAGCGGGTTCAGGCCCACTTCGACGGGCTGCTCGCCCCCGCATCGAGAATTCTGGAGCTGAACGCTGGCACGGGCATTGACGCACTGCGTCTCGCCCGCCGAGGGCACCGGGTTCATGCCACCGACCTCGCCCCGGGCATGATCGCCGCGATTGAAGCAAAGATGCGCACCGCCGGTCTCGGGGACCGACTTAGCGTCCAGCGCTGCTCCTACCTGGACCTCGAACTGGTGTCGGTCGGACCATTCGATGCGGTGTTCTCGAACTTCGGCGGACTCAACTGCGTCGAGGATCTTGGCCGGGTGACTCGGCTGCTCAAGAAGCTTCTGGTGCCGGGAGGCCTGGTAACGTGGGTGATCATGCCTCCAATCTGTCCCTGGGAATGGCTTGCCCTGCGGCGGGGCGATTGGGGCACGGCGGTCCGCCGGCTGCGGCCGGGTGGTGTGATCGCGCACGTTGGTGGCGCACACTTCCGCACCTATTACTTCACTCCTCGCCAGGTCATCGGGTCCTTCGGCTCGGAGTTTCGGCCCATCAAGCTCGAGGGGCTTTCGTTGTTTGCCCCGCCCGGCGACCGCAAGGAGTTTGCCCACCGGCACCCGCATTGGTACCGGACGTTGGTGCGCTTGGACGACTGGCTCTGCACCCTGCCTCCATTTCGGAATTGGGGAGATTTCTTCATCCTCAGCCTGCGCTATCGGCGGACTTGAGCAGTGCGGCCTCCGGGTCGTATGGCGCGACGGGCCCTGTGAACGACGACGAGCTGCTGCACGCCCGAGACGTGCTCACGCACCGCTGGACCGGCGGAGCTGGTCCTCGCGGCGAGCCACCGCAGGGCGTGATCCTGTGCCACCAGGCAGGCATGCTGGGATCTGCGTTGGCTCGATGGCGCACCCGGCGAGTAGGGGGGTTCGAGGCCGATCTCCGGATGCTGCGGCGCACCGGCGGGCGCATTGCAGTTGCTACTCGCTTCGGGGTCGGTGGACCGGCGGCGGTCGCGCTCCTCGAGGAGCTGGTGGCTTTTGGCGTGCCGCGCTTCATCTCGATCGGAATGGCCGGTGGGCTGCGCGAGCGATCGCGGGCCGGTGATCTGATTGTGGCGAAATCGGCGCTCCGCGCCGATGGCACGTCGGCCCATTATCTGCCGGCAGGAAGGGCGGCAGAGCCATCGGCCGGAGTTACCCGCCAGTTGGCCAGCGCTCTCGAGCGCCGTGGCCACCCCTACCTGGCCGCTCCGGTCTGCACCACCGACGCCCCGTACCGGACCACCCGGGCGGCGGTGGAGCACTGGACCCGTGCCGGAGGAGTGGCGGTCGAGATGGAGGCCGCCGGGCTCTTCGCCGCGGGTCAGCTACGCGGTGTAGAAGTGGCTGCGGCATGCTGTGTCGCCGACGGCCTGTCGCAGGCTGGATGGCGTTTGGACTTCAACCACGCCGCTGTCGCTGCGGGAATGCGTTGTCTGCTCGCTGCCGCGATCGAGGCGCTGGATCAGCCGCGAAACACCGTAGCGTGAATCCCGCCATTGTGGTTCTCGCGTACAACCGGCCGGCGCCGCTCCAACGTCTGCTCGATTCCATCGCCAGAGGACTGTATCCGCCCGGAAGCCAGGTGCCGCTGGTCCTGTCTATCGATTCAGGCGGGAATCCAGAAGTGTTGCGCATCGCCCGGCGGTTCCAGTGGCCGCACGGCGAGAAGAACATCGTTGTGGCGCAGGCGCATCTTGGTCTGGTCGAACACTTTCACCGAGCCGGAGACCTGACCAGCGAATTCGGCTCGGTCGTGCTGCTGGAGGACGATGTGGTCGTCTCCCCGGCGTTCTACCAGTATGCATCCGGAGCGTTGGCGTTTTATGCCGATGATGACCGTATCGCCGGCGTGTCGCTCTATGCGCTCTGGTTCAACGGGTACAACCACCTCCCATTTGTGCCGCTTCTCGACGTCTCGGATATCTTCTTCCTGCAGATTCCGTACACCCAGGGCCAGGCCTTTACCTCGGGACAGTGGGCGCGTTACCTCGCGTGGCGAGCCGCGAACGACCCGAAACCGGCGCGGGGCGATCCGCTTCACCCACTCCTTTTTCAGTTCGGGCCCGAAGAGTGGTTTCCCGAGCGGGTGAAATTCCTGGGGACGACCGCCCGGTACTTCGTCTATCCCCGAGAATCCCTCAGCACTGGATTTGGAGATCCCGGCACCCATTTCGCGCACGGCAGTCGCTGGTTCCAGGTTCCGGTTCAGGCGTTCAAAATGCAGCATCGGTTCATCCCCCTCGATGAGTCCCCGGCGGTCTACGACACGTTCTTTGAAATCCTGCCGGATCGCCTGCGCCGCCTGGCGCCCAGCTTGCCCGAGGCCGGTTTTGACGTCGACCTGTACGCGAGCAAGCCGCCAGGCGCTCTGCGACAGGATCTCGTGCTGTCGTCGCGTCGCTCCCGCGCTCCACTGGGGAGCTGGGGACGGGTGATGTGGCCGCAGGAGGCCAACGTCGCTCAGGAGGTGCCGGGCGACGATATTGCGCTGTCGCCGCGCGCGGACCTCCGGTGGAGCCGGTGGGAGGAGCTGCGACTGCAGAAGGCCTTGCACGACTACTTCACCCGCGGGCGCGGGCTCCCTCGGCGATTCCGGCTCTTCTCCGGCATGGTGGACCTGTGGTCGAAGATCGGGTCCCCGGGCAGATGAAGCCTGCCGACCTGAGTCGCGTGATTCGGCACGTGCCGGTGCTGTTGTTCGGGCGGCCGCTGCATGGTCAGGAACGGTACCGGCCGTTCTTCATTGTCGGCTCGGGCCGGTGTGGTTCGACACTACTGCGCGCCATGCTGGAGGCGCACCCCGACATCCATGTCCCGCCGGAGACCCACGCCCTCGGCTGTGCGCTGCGAGCCTACCGGCGGTATTCCCGGTTGCCGTGGGCCACGTTGCTGCGAGTGGTGCTGACGCACTTCCAGTACCATCGGCACTGGGACACCTTCGAGATGGACCTCGGACTGCTGTACCGCGAGCTCGCTGTCAGTCCCCCGGAGGCCCGCAATCTCGCGACGGTGCTCAACGCCCTCTATCGAGCCCACGCTGCCCTTCACAAGCCATCGGCTATCCGTTGGGGCGACAAAACTCCGGCCAACACTTACTGGCTGCCGCAGTTGCGATCGGCTTTTCCGGACTTGCGAGTGATCCATATGGTCCGGGATGGCCGGGACGTGGTAGGCTCGTTTCTTCGGCTCAATCAGTTGGATCTGATTCCTGCGTCGGAGTTTTGGAGCCGGGCGGTGCGTACCGCCCAGACGTTCGGCGTCCGGCATCCCGCGCAGTATCTCGAGGTCCGCTACGAACGCCTGGTTACCGAGCCCCGGGCAGTCGTCCAGCAAGTGGCCGGCTTCCTGGATTTTTCCCTCGATGAGCGGATGTTGCGCCACCACGAACTCGGGCTCCGGCTTGGCGACGTCGAACGCATGCCGCACCTTCAGGGAGTGCGGCAACCGATTTACCGTACCGCGGCCGGACGCTGGCGGAGCGAGCTCAATGCGGGGCAGATCGTCCAGATTGAGCGCCTTTTGGGACCCATGCTTGCCAGCCTCGGCTACCTGGAGGGCGACGCCCACGCCGAGCACGGCGCGGACATGGTAGACCATGGGGCCGCGAGGTCCTGAGTCTGCGTATGTGGTCCAGCCGCCACTCCCCGGCATGGTCCGGGAACGACCGCGGAGTACGGCTAAAGTTGAGATTTCTCATTGTGCCACCTATCTTTACGGCCTCTATGCCGACGGGATCTGAGAGGGCGAGCATAGCATGCCGGAAGTGATCATCCACGACGACGAAAGTTTCGAGCGGGCCTTGAAGCGCTTCAAGAAAAAGTGCGAAAAGGCCGGCATCCTGTCTGACCTTCGCAAGCACCGCCACTATGAAAAACCCAGCGAACGCCGGAAGCGGAAGATAAACGCGGCCCGTCGCAAGAATCGCAGGGAGCACTACGCGACGTGATCGACCAGCCGTTGGAGGGAGTGGACGTTAGAGGTGAGCAGTGAGCGGTTCGCAGAGAGGCCGGAAGCAGCCTTCCGCCGTGATCCCACCAGACAATCGAGAAACGGTAGCCCGGAGAAGAACCCTCCCCGTGGCGCGCGTTGCGTGCCGAACGGCGTGGGTGGGTGAGTGATGGTGGATCTCTCGGAATATCCGACAGAAGGGGTGCAGGTGACCGCGTTCACCGGCACCCCTTCCGCTTTTCGGGAGGTGGCGGACCGACCGGCGCTCGCGCAGCTCGAGTTGGCCGCGGCGCTGGAATGCGTCGCGGCGTTCGCCGCAGGTCCCCACGGTGCGGAGCGGGTCCGCGCCCGCCGCCCGGTCGCCGACCTCCAATGGATTCGCTCGGAGCTCGACCGAGTGCGGCAGCTTTCGGACCTACTCGGCCGTGGTGATGGCTTCCGGCCGGAGGCGGTCGCGTCGGTCGAACGGGTACTGAGCGTGCTGGCCGCCGACGGCGCGGTGCTCGAAGGCCCCGAGCTCGCCGAGCTGCGGCGGACGCTCGAGGCCATGCACCTGGTGTCTGCCGAGCTGCGCCGCATCGCGAAAGAGGCGCCGGCCGTCGCGGCCCTGGCGGTGGAGCTTCCACCGCGCGAGTTGACGCGTCTCCTTGCGGGCGCACTGGAGCCCGATGGAGCGGTGCGGGACGGCGCGTCGCCCCAGCTCGCGCGCGCGCGCCGCAAGGTGCGAGACACCCGCGCGCGCCTGGTCGCGCTCCTCGACGGGCTGCTCCGCTCGCTGGGCCCGCAACACGCGCCACCCGAAGGCACCGTCACCGTGCGTGGCGGTCGCTACGTGATCCCGGTATTTCGGGAGTCGCGCACCCGGGCGGGGGGCATCGTGCACGGAGAGTCGGGGTCCGGGGCGACGCTGTTCGTGGAGCCGGCCGCCGCGGTAGAGGTGGGCAATGAGCTGGCCGAGGCCGAGGCGGAGGAGGCACGGGCGGTGCTGGCGGTGCTCCGCGACCTCACCGCAACGCTGCGTCCGGAGGCGGACCGGATCGCGAGCGGCTGGGAAATGTGCGTCGCGGCGGATGACGTGTATGCGCGTGCGCGCTATGGCTCCGAAGTGAAAGGAAGCGCGCCTCGCCTCGCACCGGCGCCGGCCGCTCTCGGGATCCGGAACTGCCGCCACCCCCTGCTGCTCGCCGAGCTGGGCCATGCCGTGCCCTTCGATCTCGAGCTGACCGATGCGGAAACTGCGGTCATCATCAGCGGGCCCAACACCGGCGGCAAAACCGTTCTGCTCAAGGCGATCGGGCTGGTCGCCGCGCTGACCCAATCGGGCGTGATCCCGCCGGTGGGCGAAGGGACCGAGCTCCCAGTGTTCCAGCGGATCTTCTCTGATATCGGTGACCGGCAATCGATTGCCGAAAGCCTCTCTACCTTCAGCGGTCACCTGCAAAACCTGAAAGCGATGCTCCAGGGCGCCGATGCCGCGAGCCTGGTCCTGCTGGACGAGCTGGGAAGCGGAACCGATCCCTTCGAGGGCGGAGCCCTCGCTGCCGCCGTCATCGTGGCGTTGGTGGCGCGGCACAGTCTCACCATTGCCACCACGCACCTGAGCCAGCTCAAGGAGCTGGCGACCACTTCCACCGGTGTGGTCAACGCCTCGCTCCGCTTCGATGGCGAGGAGATGCGGCCCACCTATGAGCTGGTCAAAGGCGTGCCCGGCCGCTCCTATGGCCTGGCCATCGCCCGCCGCCTGGGGCTGCCCGATGACGTGCTGGCGGAAGCGGAATCCCGCCGGCCGGCTCAGGAGCGCTCGCTCGACGAGCTGTTGGCGCAGGTCGAAGCCACCAGCGCGGCGCTCGCATTGCGCGAGCGCGAGGTGGCGGAGCGGGAAGAAAGCATCCAGGGAGCGAGAGGGGATCTCGAAGCCTTGAGAGAAGAGCTGGAAACTCGCGCCGCCGGCCTGTCTGAGCGCGAACGGGAGCTCCAGCGTTCCGCCCGTGAGCAGGCGCGAGCGTTCCTCCTGCAGGCCAGAAAACGGGTGGAAGAAGCACTGGGGATGGCGCGGGCCGCCGTCAGCGAAGCGTCCGCCAAGGAGGCCCGCCGGTTGGTCGAAGAGGGCGTGAAGTCCGAAAGCGAGGCGGTGAAGAAGCTGAAAGAAGCGGCAGAGAAGAAAGGCTGGAAGGTGAGTGGTGAGTGGGACATGGTACGTGGTGGTTCTGGCGCGCCGACACCCACCGCGTCTCAGAAACCATCCACGCACCGCGCACCACGCACTAGTCACCGGGAAAGCGCCGCCCCTGCCTCGGAAGTCGACCTCCGCGGCATGACCGGTGACGAAGCCGAGGTCGTTCTGCTCCGCGCACTCGACGATGCGATCCTGGCCGAGCTCCCTCATCTCCGCATCATCCATGGCAAGGGAACCGGTGCGCTGCGGGTTCGGGTGGGGCAGCTCCTGAAAGCGGACCGGCGGGTGAGAAGCTTCGCTCTCGCGCCGGCGCAGCAAGGCGGGTCCGGCGTCACCATTGCGGAATTCCAGCCGTGAGTGCCATTCCCGAAGAGGTCATCGAGCGCGTCCGCGACGCCGCCGACCTGGTGACCGTCATCGGGGAGTTCGTGCCGCTGCGGCGCACCGGCGCGGACTATCGCGGCGCCTGTCCGTTCCACGGTGGCACCCACCGCAACTTCGCCGTGATACCGAAAAAGGGGATGTACTACTGCTTCGTCTGTCACGAGGGTGGCGACGTCTTCACGTTCTACATGAAGAAGTTCGGCATGGAGTACCCCACCGCGGTGCGGGAAGTGGCGCGCAAGATGGGAATCGAAATTCCGGATCGTCCTACCGGAGGCCCCGACCGCCGCGAGCCGCTGTTTTCCGCCGTGGGGGTGGCGGCCGAATGGTACGCATCGCGCCTGCGGGAGGCGGACGATGCGGCCGACGCGCGCAGCTACCTGAAAACCCGGGGCTTCGATCCCGAAGCACTGCAGCCCCTGTCTCTCGGATTCGCGCCGCGGGGCGACGGGTTCCTCAACGGGATGCACGCGCTGGGGATCAAGGATGAGGTGCTATTCGAGGCGGGATTGCTGGTCAAGCGCGAGGACGGATCGTTGCGCCCGCGCTTCTGGGGCCGCCTGCTGTTTCCCATTCACGACCTCCGCGGCCGCATCGTGGGATTCGGGGGCCGGGTGATCGGTGAAGGCGAGCCCAAGTATCTCAACTCGCCCGATTCGGAAGTGTTTCATAAAGGGCAGTTGCTCTATAACCTGCACGACGCCAAGCATGCCGTTCGTAAGGCCGATCGCGCGATCGTGGTCGAAGGCTATTTCGATGTCCTCCGCCTCGTCGGGGCCGGAGTGGAGAACGTCGTGGCCCCTCTGGGCACCGGTTTCACGGCCGAGCAGGCGCAGCTCCTCAAGCGCTACACCGCCAATGTCACTTTGCTCTACGACAGCGATACCGCCGGTCTGCGCGCCACCTTCCGGTCCGGTGACGCGCTGCTGTCGGCCCCGCTCCGGGTGACGGTGGCGACCCTCCCCCTGGGTGAAGACCCGGACACCCTGGTGGCCAAGGGGGGGGCTGCGGCCATCCAGTCCGTCCTCGACGACGCGATCGACATCCTGGAGCGGAAAATCCAGCTGCTGGATCGCAAGGGATGGCTGGGGTCCTTGTCCGGGCGACGGAAGGCGCTGGACCGCTTGCTGCCGACGTTGCGAGCCGCTGCCGACCCGGTGACGCGCGATCTATATGTTTCCCGCGTCTCCGAAGTGCTGGGCGTCTCCCGGCAGTCGGTGCTTCGGGAGATCGAATTGGGCGGCGGCGCGGCCGTTCCCCGCCGGCCGGACGGTACGGCTTCCCGTTCGGCCCCGGTGAAGGAGCCGCCCGGCCCTCGGCGGCCGGTGCCGGAGCGCAATCTGCTGCGGGTCATGGTCCATCGCCCCGAATGGCGGGGACGGGTGATCGAGCAGATAGCCGATCCCTCACAGCTCGGGGAGCCCGAGCGTCGGCTGATGGCCCTTCTGGGAGCCACTCCCGAGTCGACTCCCGCGTCCGACGTGCTCGGCTCGGTGGACGGCGAGGCCCGCATGCTGCTCGCCGATCTGCTCGAAGAGCCCTGGGGCGCGGTGGACGTGGATGCGATTGTGACGAGTGCGGTGAATCAGCTCGACAGTCGCCGCCTCGAAGCCGAATACCGAGATCTCTCCCGCCGGCTCCCGTTGGCCGCCGACGACGAGAAGCCGATCCTGGCCAGCCGGGTCCAGGAGCTCGGCCGACAGATTGCCAAGCTCAACCCGGGACGCTGGAATGTCATTCGTAAGGGAGGTCGCGTTGGATTCTGATCTGGTCGCACTACTGGCGTTGCAGGAACGAGACCAAGCCGTCGCCGCGCTGGAGGCGGAGCTCAACTCGTTCGACCCGGAGCTAGCGCAGTTGGATGCCAATCTTGCCAGGGCGGAGTCCGAGCTCGCCGGCGCGCGCAAAGGCGTGGAAGAGGCCGGCAACCGGCGGGTGGAGCTAGAGGGGAAAATCGAGGGCTACCGCTTGATGCAGGAACGCCGCCGCCAGCGGCTGGAATGGGTCAAGGGCGCCAAAGAGGCGGCCACCCTCATGGCCGAACTCGATCTCGCGCGATCGGTGCTGGCGAAGGAGGAAGCGGAGTGGATGCGCTCCGCGGACAAAGTGGAAGAGGCCGAGAAGCGCGCCGCTGAGGTCGAGCGCGCGCTCGAAGAAGCCCGCACCGCGCAGGCTCCCCGGCGGGAGCAGATCGCCGCGCTCCGCGCCGAATGCACCGAGCGGCTCAATGCGGCGCGCCAGGAGCGGGAGGAAACGGCGAAACGGGTGAAGAAGCCGATCCTCACGCGCTACGACCGGATCCGCAAAGGAAACACCCCGCTGGCCATGTACCCGCTCAAAGGCTCGGCGTGCGGTCATTGCTATACCGCGGTCCCCATTCACCGCCGGCAGGAGATTCAGGGAGGGCGGGGCGTTACCTCGTGCGAGGGGTGCGGTGTCTTGGTCTACGATCCCGGCACGTGATCCGTCTCTCGTCACGTTGGCGGGTGGCCGCGGAGCCGGCGGCCGATCGGGTGGCGGCGCTCGCCGTCTCCCTGACCATCCCGCCGCTTCTCGCACGGCTACTGGTCCAGCGGGGCTACGACCTGCCCAATGCCGCCAAGACGTTCCTGCGGCCTTCGCTCGATGCCCTGACTGACCCGTTTGCCATCCGCGACATGGACGTCGCCGTAGACCTGGTCGCCAGCGCCGTGCGCTCCCGGCGAACCATCATGGTCCACGGGGACTACGACGTGGACGGCCAGTGCGCCACAGCGTTGCTGACCCGGGTGCTCCGCGCGGCGGGTGCCAGCGTCGTGCCGTTCGTGCCCCACCGCATTCGTGATGGTTACGATTTTGGGCCCGCCGGCCTCGCCGCGGCGCAGGCGTGCGGGGCCACTCTAATCATCACCTGCGATTGCGGAACCACGGCACACCAGCCGGTCGCGCAGGCCCGGGCGGCCGGCATGGGCGTGATCGTGACCGATCACCATTTGCCTGGGGTGCTGCCCGCGGCGAACGCCGTCCTCAACCCGCAGCGGCCCGATGGCTCCGGCGTGGGTCGCGAGCTCTGCGGCACCGGTGTGGCCTTCAAGCTCGCTCAGGCGCTCTGCGCGCCGCTGGGCCTCCCGCAGAATCTCCCGCTGCATCTTCTCGATCTCGTCGCGCTGGCTACCGTCGCCGACATCGTGCCGCTGACCGGTGAGAACCGCGTCCTCACCCGCCACGGGCTCCGGGTGCTGGCGTCCTCCCGCTGGCTTGGCGTCCGCGCCTTGATCGAGGCGGCCGGGCTGGGAGGGCGCCCGATTCGCTCGGGCCACGTGGGATTCGTGCTGGGGCCGCGACTCAACGCCGCCGGCCGGGTAGGCGATGCCATGGACGGCGTCCGTCTGCTGCTGAGCGATGACGAAAACGAGGCCCGAGCGCTGGCGCTGCGTCTCGAAGCGCTGAACGAGCGGCGGCAAGCCATGGATCAGGAAATCCTCGAGCAGGCCGCCGAAGACGTCGAGAAGATGCTCGACCCGGATCGGGATTACACCCTGGTCGTCGCTCGCGAAGGCTGGCACCCCGGGGTCATCGGCATCGTGGCTTCGCGTATCGTCGAGCGCTACGGCCGGCCGGCCATCCTGCTGGCCATCGAGGGCGAACATGCCAAGGGGTCCGGGCGCAGCATCTCGCGGTTCAACTTGCACGAGGCGCTCCAGCGCTGTGCGGATCACCTCACCCGGTTCGGCGGACACCGCATGGCTGCCGGTCTTACCTTGCGGCGCGACCGGTTGGAATCGTTCCGCGAGGCATTCAACGCGTGCGCCCGGGAATGTCTCACGCCGGAAGACCTGGTTCCCACTCAGCACGTCGATCTGGTGGTGACCCTTCGCGATCTCGACTTCGATCTGGAAAAATTGTTGCGCCATCTGGAGCCGTGCGGTGCAGGCAATCCGTCGCCCGTCTTCGGCGTGTCGGGGGCGGTGGCGCGCGATCCGCGCACGGTCGGTGACAACCACATCAAGTTCACCCTGGACGACTCCACTGGTATCCTGGGAGCCATCGGGTTCGACTGGGCGGACCGGGTCGGGGAAGGGTGGCTCCAGAACCGGGTGGATGTGGCCTTCCGTCTCGAACTCAACGAGTTTCGCGGCGTTCCCGACCTTCAGGGGCGGGTGGTGCAGCTACGGCCTGCCGGATGAGCGGGCGCCGGGCAACGGCACAACGGCATAACGGCACCACGGCATTCGTACGTGTCGGGAATTCGTGCCGTCATGCCGTTATCCCGTCGTGCCGTCGCGGCCCGCCTGGGCCGCGCTGATGCGCATCATCGCGGGCGAGTTCCGCGGGCGGACGCTGCGGCCGCCCAGTGACCGGCGGGTGCGTCCCACCGCCGATCGAGTGCGTGAAGCCTGGTTCAGCATTCTCGGTCCCTATCTCCCTGGGGCGAACGTGCTCGATCTCTTCGCCGTATCCGGCGCGCTCGGGCTCGAGGCGCTCTCGCGGGGTGCTCGGCACGTCGACTTCGTCGAGATCTCGAAAGCGTCTCTCGACGCGCTCCGCGCCAACGTGGCGGCGCTCGATGCCGAAGAGCGGGTCCGGGTCCACCGCGCCGACGCGCTTCGGTTTGTGTCGCGCCTGGCGCCCCGCTCCTACGACGTCGCGCTGGCCGACCCTCCCTACACCACCGATCAGGCGGCGCGGCTGGTGGAGAGCTTCCGCGAACGGCCGTTCGCCGCCATCCTCGGCATCGAGCACCGCGGTGCCGTGACGTTGCCCGGCGACGATACTCGCCGGTATGGTGATACCGCCCTCACCTTCTGTTACGCGCCATGACTCGTATCGCGATCTATCCCGGATCCTTCGACCCGATCACCCACGGGCACGTGGACCTCATCCACCGCAGCCTGCAGTTCGTCGACCGCCTGATCGTCGCCGTTGCCACCAACTCTTCCAAGACGCCGATGTTCACGCTCGAGGAACGGCTGGAGATGATGGGCGAAGTCCTGCAGGACGAGCCCCGGGCGGACGTCCGTTCATTCGGCGGATTGCTGGCGGACTATGCGCGCCAGTCGGGCGCGAGCATGGTGGTGAGGGGCCTGCGCGCGGTGAGCGACTTCGAGTACGAGTTCCACATGGCGCTGATTAACCGTCAGCTGCACTGCGTTCTGGAGAACGTGTTCATGGTGCCGGCTGTCCACCTGAACTATCTCTCGTCGAGCCTGGTGCGGGAAGTCGCCCGGCTGGGCGGTGACGTCAGCGCCTTTGTGCCGGCGGCCGTCCTGCGGGCATTCAACGCGAAACTCAAGAAAAGTGAGATGTAAGAAGTGAGAAGTGAGAAGTTCCGGACTGCCCTCCACCGTCGCGCCGCGGCGCTCCAGCGGAGCGTGGTGCTAGCGGAAGGATGGGACCCCCGGATCCAGAACGCCGCACGCATTCTCGAGCGGGAGAAAATCGCCCGGGTGGTGGTGCTGGGTCGCCGGATCGAATCGGATCCGAGATTGGAGCAGGTGGCGGCACATTTGCACCAGCGAAAACCGGACCGGACCGGCACCCTGGAAAAGGCCCTGGAGCTTGCCCGCGATCCCCTCCGCTTTGCGGGCGGTCTGGTGGGACTGGGCCTGGCCGACGCCGCGGTCGGTGGGGCCACTTGTCCCACCGCCGACGTCCTCCGCGCGGCGCTTTGGGCCATCGGTCCGGCAGCGGGAGTCACGACCGTGAGCAGCGCTTTCTACATGGTGACGAAGCGACCCGCCGACCCGCCGACCCGCCGGGGTGGGCGGCGCGGTGGGGAGGCGGTGCTCACCTTCACCGACTGCGGCGTCGTTCCCGACCCGACGGCTATGCAGCTGGCGGACATCGGCATGGCGGCGGCGCGGGATCGGCGCAACATTGTGGGGGACGAACCGGTCGTCGCCTTCTTGTCCTACAGCACGAGAGGCAGTGCGGAAGGCCCCCGGGTCGATAAGGTCCGGGACGCCGTCCGCCGCTTCCGGGAGCGCGAGCCGTCGGTGCGGTGCGATGGCGAGCTGCAGGGGGACGCCGCCCTGGTCCCCGAGATCGCCCGTGTCAAGGCGGCGGACTCCCCGGTTGCCGGGGCGGCCAACGTTCTGGTGTTTCCCGACCTTGACAGCGGGAACATCGCGTACAAACTGGTACAGCGGCTGGCCGGCGCGGATGCGATCGGCCCCATCATGCAGGGCCTGGCCCGTCCCATGGCGGATCTCTCCCGGGGAGCGACCGCCGAAGACGTGGTCGATGTGGCAGCCGTCACGGTGCTTCAGTCTGCGGGAGCGTAGAATGAGCTTTTCGGTAAAGAAAGACCCGAAGGGTGTCGTGGTGGTCACGGTGGACGGCCAGCTCATCGTCGGGAACCGGCAGGAGCTCAAACAGAAGATCACCGAGGCACTCGAGGCAGGAGAACGCAAGTTCCTCATCGACTTTACCAACACCGGCTACATCGATTCCTCCGGGCTCGGCGTGCTGGTATCGCTTTCGCGCAAGATTCGCGAGGCGGACGGCGAGCTTCGGCTGGCGGGACTCAATGAAGATCTCCGCACGTTGTTCGAGCTGACCAAACTCGACTCCCTCTTCAGCATTGCCGACTCCCCCGCTGCCGCCCTCGCCGGATTCTGAAGCGGGCTTCGCCCTGAAGGGCTTCAGCCCTGAAGGGTTCGCCTCCCTCAGACTCTGTGTGCGCCGCTCACCCAGCGGTGCCTGGCGCGCCTCGTCCCCCTCTCCCGAAGGCGCCGCCCTGAGCGGAGTGGGAGCCTGCCCCGCGCGAAGCGAGGGGGAGAAAGGGGACCGGGGAGAGGTGATCTCGATGCGCGTTCCGTCCAACCTCGAGGTAGTGGAAGAAGCGGTGGATGTCGTCGCTCGTCACTGCCTCGCCTCCGGCCTGGCGCCGCGGGCGGCTCGCTTCAATTTGCGGGTCGCGCTCTCGGAGGCGCTCTCCAACGCCATCGTGTACGGCAACGGGCTCGATCCTTCCAAGTCGGTCGATGTCTGGATCGAGGTCGCTGATCAGGGCATCGCGGTCCACGTGTGCGATCAGGGAGCAGGGTTCGACCCCGGCGCCATACCGGATCCGACTCTTCCCGAGCGCCTCGAGCGGCCGGATGGGCGGGGCTTGTTCCTCATCCGCCAGCTGGTTGACGATGTCTCCTTCAATGACCGAGGAAACTCCATCTGCATGATCCTGCGCCGCGCCTAGACCGGCTCGACGCACTCCTCCAATCGCTCGGTTCGCTGGTCGGCTCGCGCGTGCGCCTCTGGCGTTACGCCCGGGGGCGACTGCGGCCGGTGGCCGGTTGTCAGGGAGCCACGCCTCCGCGAGTGCGCGTCGGGCCCGAAGGTCTCGAAGCGCAGCCGAGTGAAGGCCGGTGGATCGCGCCGCTCAGTGGCCTGGACGGATACTGGTACGAAGTGGTCGCGGGTGCGGAACAGGCCGCCGCCGCGGCCCAGCGCCTCGCTCCCATCCTGTCCCAGCTGCTCTCCGCCGAAGTCGACACCCTCCGGCTGGCCGAGGATCTGGCCGACCGCCTCGAAGAAATCGAGCTGCTGTATTCGATCAGTGAAGTGCTGGGCCGCACCATCCGCCTCGAGGAGGCGGCCCAGAAGATCGTGCGCGAGGTGAGCGACGTGGTGGGAGCCCGCCGCTCGTCCATCCTGGTGGCGGATGAGAGCGGGCGGACGCTGCGTCCGGTCGCGGGATACGGGCTGGACGTCACCCGCGTGGCCCCGGTCCCGGTGGACGACGCCGAGTCCATTGCCGCGCGGGTCTTCCGGGAACGCCGCATGATCGGCTACGACCCGGCTGATCCCGCGTGGAGTACTCCGGGGCGGGGCATCGACCCGACCTATCGCGGCACCGCGTTTCTCTCGGCTCCCATCCTGTATCCCACCCCGGAAGGCGCGCCCCGTCCGGTGGGAGTCATCAACCTCACGGACCGGGTGGGAGCCGACGCCTTCACCCAAGGTGAGCGGCGGTTGGTCGCGGCCATCGCCGGGCAGATCGCGGCGGCGATCGAAAACGCCCGGCTGGTCGATCGGGATCGCCAGCAACTGCGAGTGCGCCGGGAGCTCGAGCTGGCGCACGATCTCCAGATGCGCCTGTTGCCTCGCCCCGCCGCCATCGGAATGGAGGCATCGATCGGCGCGCGGTGCGAGTCCGCCGAGAGCGTCGGCGGGGACTTCTACGAGTTCTTCCGACTGGCGGAGCACCGGGTCGGCATCATGCTCGGCGACGTCTCGTCGCACGGTTTCGCCGCGGCGCTCATCATGGCGCTCACCTTGTCGGCCGCGGGCATTCACGCCTCGGCGGCAGACACACCGGAAGAAACCCTGCAGCGGCTGCTCGAATCCATCACGGCCGAGTTGGCGAGGACCGAAATGCACCTGGCCCTCTTCTACGGTGTGGTCGACGGCACGCGCGGAAGGTTGCGCTACGCCAACGCGGGACACCCCCATGCGTTTCGGGTCACCGGCACCGGCATCGCGGAACGCCTCGGCGCCACCTCACCGCCGCTGGGTCTCGCCCGCTCCGACACGATCAAGGGCGCGGAGATCAGCTGGCATCCCGGGACCGATCTCCTGGTCCTGGTGTCCGACGGCATCGTCGACGCGCGCAACGCGGCGGGCGACCGCTTCGGCGAATCGCGGGTGCTGGAGCTGGTCCAGCGCCATTCCGGTGAGTCGCCCGCCAGCATCGTGAACGCGGTATTCACTGCCGTCTCCGCGCACTCGCCGAGCGCCGCGGACGACCGCACCTTCCTCGTTCTCCTCGGCTGAGTGGGGCGGCGCCTCGGCCAGCACTTCCTCACCGATCCGGCAATTCTGGACCGGATCGTCGATGCGATCGATCCCGGTCCGGACGACGTGGTGATCGAAATCGGGCCGGGGAAGGGAACGCTGACTCGCCGGCTTGCGCCGCGGGTGGGGCACGTCGTCGCGATAGAAAAGGACGCGGCGCTCGCCCAGCAACTGCGTGAAGAGTGTAGAGTGAAGAGGGAAGAGTACGGCCACGCCCAGGTGACGATCGTCGAAGGTGACGCGCTCACGCTCGACTGGACCAGGCTCACGGCGGCGCCCACTCTTCCCTCTTCACTCTACACTCTTCACGCCTTCAAGGTCATCGGCAACATCCCCTACTACATCACCTCACCCCTCATCGAGAAGGCGCTCACGACGCCACTTCCTTCGGTGATCGTGTTTCTGGTGCAGCGGGAGTTCGCTGGCCGGCTCACGGCGGCCCCCGGTGGAAAGGAATACGGCGCGCTCTCCGCAGGGGTCCAGGCGATTGCACGAGTCGAGAAACTGTTCGTGGTGCGTGCCGGTGCGTTCCATCCGCCACCCAAAGTGGATTCGGCGGTGGTCCGCCTTACCCCACGGAAGGACCCCACCGTGAGGGGTGACGAGCACCCCCGGTTCCGGGCATTCCTGGCGGCGGTTTTTTCCCAAAGGAGAAAACAACTGGGTCGTGCGCTACGCGGGGTGACCGGCATGAGTAAGGAGGACGTCCTGGCGGTGCTGGACGGAATCGGCATCGATCCCGCATCGAGGGCGGAGGTCCTCACCGTCGACCAGCTCACCAGTCTGTTTCGGCGAACCCAATTGTTCCCGGACTCGGTGACTGAGTAAGATCCGGTCCATGCCCTTCGTTCGTTCCCCGTGACCGGTCTGGCCGTGCACCCGGAAGGGAGGTTGGTCGACCGGGCGCTCCAGTACCTCTCCAGCGGCCCGGCCGACAGCAGCGTGCTCACCCATCAGGTCCTCGGCATCCCGATGGCGACTCCCTTCGTGGCCGAGCGGCTGGTGGCGGCGCTTCTGGGTGCCGACCCCCGCGTCGGCCGCCTCGGGGATGGGCGCTGGATGCTGGTCGCGCCTGCCACCGCGTCGCCGGCGCTATCCGATTCTGCCTTCGCAGTCGTGGACGTCGAGACCACCGGCGGAATGGCGGGGCGCGGCGATCGCATCACCGAGATCGCGATCGTCGTCGTGTGCGGTGAACAGGTCGAGCTGCTGTATGAGTCTCTGGTGAATCCCGGCCGGCCCATTCCGCGTGCGGTTACCCAGGTCACGAACATCACCGATGAGATGGTCCGCGACCGCCCGGCCTTTGCCGAAATCGCCGATGAAGTGCTCGCCGTCCTTGCCGGACGGATCTTCGTGGCTCACAACATGAGCTTCGACTGGCGGTTCGTATCGAGCGAGCTGCGGCTGGTGCATGGCGTGGGGCTCGAGGGGCCGAAACTCTGCACCATCAAGCTCGCGCGGCGATTCCTTCCCGGTCTCAAGTCACGCAGCCTCGACAGTTTGGCCTACTACTTCGGGATGGAAATCGAGCGCCGCCACCGCGCCGGTCCCGACGCGCTGGCTACCGGGCACATACTCCAGCGGCTGCTCCGACTGGCGCAAGAGTCAGGCGCGTCCACGCTGAACGATCTTTGGGAGCTGAGCCGCCGCCGCGCCCGTCGCCGCCGACGTCGTCGGGCCCGTCCTGAGTCCATGGGAGAGCTATGACGCCCGCCGAGAAGTCATGCCGTCAAGCCGTCATGCCGTCATGCCGTGACCCTGCATGATCCTCACCTACACGTTCCGCGTCGGTCGCCTCACTTGTCACACCCTTGAGGGTGGCCGGCAGCATCTCGACGGCGGCGCAATGTTCGGTGTCGTCCCTAAGCCCCTCTGGGAACAACAGATCAAGCCGGACGCGCAGAATCGGATTCCCCTGGCGTTGCGCTGCCTCCTGATCGAGCATGACGCCGGTTTGGTGCTGGTCGACAACGGGATTGGCAATAAGGAGTCGGACAAGTTTCGTCGCATCTATGGCGTGGAAAACGCCGGGCGCCAGGGAGTGACCCAGCTGCACGACGCCTTGCACGAATTGGGCTTCGCCCCCTCCGACATACGCTACGTGATCGACACCCATTTGCATTTCGATCATGCGGGCGGTAACACCCACGTCGAAGAAGAGGAGGGCAAGGAGCCGCAGGATCGCCGGGCGGTTATTTCCTTCCCCAACGCCACCTACGTGGTCCAGGGACGGGAGCTGGAATTCGCCAGTCACACCAACGAGCGGACGGCGGCGAGCTACCTGCGACGCAATTTCGATCCCATCACCCAAGCGGGGCGATGGAAGCTGGTGGAAGGGGACCTCGAGTTCTTGCCCGGAATCCGCCTGATGCGGACGCCGGGCCACGTCCCGCATCTCCAGTCGGTCGTGGTCCACGATGGGCCGGACACGGCATGTTTCGTGGCGGACCTGATCCCGACCACCGCCCACCTGCCGCTTCCCTGGATCATGGGGTACGACCTGGAGCCGCTGGTCACGCTGGAATCCAAGCGCCGGCTGCTCAACCAGGCCCATCGGGAAGGCTGGATCCTGATCTTCGAGCACGATCCGGAGCGTGCGGTCGGAAGGGTCGTGCAAGATGGTAAATCGTTTATCTACCAGCGACTTGACACTCCGTGAAGGGCGGCATACGTTCGGTCAGACAAACGAGCCAAGCAAGCGCGAGTCGCTTCACCCTCTTGCCGCCACTGGGCGTGCGTTCAGGGTTCCGATGAGAGAGCGGGCGGGAGATGGCCGCCCGAGTCAGCGGATTCCGGAAGAGGCGGGTCCGCTTTTTAATTGCTGAACGCGGAGCGTGGAACGCGGAGGTGTGGTATTTCTGCGTTCGCTCCGCGTTCCGAGTTCCGCGCTCCACACTCGGGAGGCATCACTGACAATTCAGAATGAAAAACAAGAACAACGAGTTCGGGTCAACCGGCAAATACGCATCAGTCCGGTCCGACTCATCGGGGCCGACGGATCACAGCTCGGCATCGTGCAGCTGGAAGAAGCGTTTCGGATAGCCGCGGAAAGCGGTCATGATCTGGTCGAAGTCGCCCCGCTGGCTCGTCCGCCGGTGGTCAAGGTGATGGACTACGGGAAGTACCGTTTCGAGCAAGCCAAGGCGGCCCGCGCGGCAAAGAAAAAACAGCATGTGATACAGATGAAGGAAGTGAAGTACCGGCCGGGCATCGACGACCACGACTTCGATTTCAAAACCCGGCACGCGCGCAACTTCCTCCAAGAAGGCAACAAGGTGAAGCTCACCATGATGTTCCGCGGCCGGCAGGTCGCCCATCCCGAGCTCGGGCGTGAGGTCCTCCAGCGAGTGGTCGATGCGCTCCAGGATGTCGGGAAGGTCGAAATGGAGCCGAAGCTCGAGGGGCGGAACATGACCATGGTGGTGGGACCCAAGTGACGGCATGACGGGATAGACGGCATGACGGCATGCCGTTATGCCGTGGAGGGTGGTGGAGGGGAGAGGGGATGCCGTTGGGGCTGGGCGGTTGGGCGGCGGGTGCCGTCGCGCCGCGGAGCTACGCGATTTTACCGAGGACGCACGAATGCCAAAGAAGAAGTCCAAGCGCATGGCTCGCCGGCGGTTCAAGATCACCGGCACCGGAAAACTGAAGCGGCGCCACGCCTATAAGGGCCACATTCTCACCAAGAAACATCCCAAGAGAAAGCGCCGCTTGCGGCAGGCCGCGATGGTGTCGCACGCGGATCGGCGCCTCAAGCACCTGCTGGAGGTCTAGGAGCGGACTATGCCACGAGTCAAGAGCAACGTCGCCGGCCACAAGCGCAAGAAGAAGATCATGAAGCTGGCCAAGGGTGCGCGCGGTGGCCGTAGCAAGCTGTTCAAGGCGGCCAAAGAAACGGTCGAGCGCGCCTGGCGCTATGGCTATCGGGACCGCCGCAAGAAGAAGGCGGAGTTCCGGCAGCTTTGGATCGTCCGCATCAACGCGGCCGCGCGGTTGCATGACCTGTCGTATAACCGGTTCATGTCCGGGCTCAAGGCCGCAGGTGTGGAGATCAACCGCAAACAGCTTGCCGACCTGGCCGTGCGCGATCCGGTGGCGTTCGGGGAGCTCGCGGAGGTCGCGAAGAAGACACCGTAGTGCCCGGCGCCTCCCTCCAGAATCAGCTCGAGGAGATCGCGTCGGCCGCGGCGGCAATCGCAACGGCTCCCGCTGCTCGTCTGGCCGAGCTCAAGGTCGAGCTCCTGGGCCGCAAAGCGGGGCGCCTCACCGAAGTCCTGCGGGGACTGCCCGCGCTTGATCCCGCCGAGCGGCGCGAAGTTGGCGCCCGCGCCAATCAGATCAAGCAGGATATCGAGACCGCCATCGAGCGGCGCGAGCGGCAGCTGGCCCAGGAAGCCGTGCGCGCCGTCACGATGGACGGCACCATGCCGGCTCGAGCCGTCTGGCGTGGCGCGCTGCATCCGGTGACCCAGGTCATCGATGAGATTTGCGAGATCTTCCGCGAGATCGGCTTCACCCGAATCACCGGCCCGGAAGTCGAGACCGAGGAATACAACTTCACCAAGCTCAACATCCCCCTCGATCACCCCGCGGCGGACGCCCACGACACCTTCTATCTCTCGCCCGGTGTCCTGTTGCGAACCCATACCTCGCCGATGCAGGCGCGCACCATGGAACGCTACCCGCCGCCGATCCGCGTGCTGGTCCCCGGTCTCGCGTACCGGCGAGATCCCTTCGACCCGTCCCATTCCCCCGCGTTCGAGCAGATCGAAGGTCTCGCGGTGGACGAAGGAATCAGTTTCGTCGATTTCAAGGCGGCCATCGACTTCTTCGTGAAACGGTTCTTCGCTCCCGACACCGCCGTGCGTTTCCGGCCGTCCTACTTCCCATTTGTGGAGCCCGGGGCGGAAGTCGACATCCAATGCCAGGTGTGCAAGGGCAGTGGGTGCAGCACCTGCAAACGCACCGGCTTTCTCGAAATCATGGGTGCCGGTATGGTGCACCCGGCGGTGTTCGAGCGCTGCGACCTCGACTCCGAGCGCTACACCGGCTACGCCTTCGGCATGGGCCCGGCGCGGATTGCGATGCTGCGCTACGGCATTCCGGACATGCGGCTGCTGTTTCAGGGGGACATGCGGTTTCTGGGGCAATTCGTCGAATGAGACCTCACCCCTGTCCCCTCTCCCTGTGGGAGAGGGGGACGGAAGAGCGCCCATGGAAGTGCTGAGGGCTTTCCCCGGGGCTTTCAAGCGTTCACGTCACGCTGGCGTTTCCTTCTCCCGTAAGGGAGAGGGGACAGGGGTGAGGGGATGAACATCTCCCTCAACTGGCTCTCCGCCATGCTCGGCCGGTCCCTCGACCCGGCCGATACCGCGTACCGTCTCACGATGCTCGGCGCCGCGGTGGACGCGGTCGAGCCGCTCCACCAGGACCTGGGCGATGTCATCGTGGCCCAGGTGGAGAGCGTCGGGAAGCACCCCAACGCGGATCGCCTGTCGCTCTGCCTGGTGAACGACGGCAAGAATGTGGTGGAGGTCGTCTGCGGCGCACCCAACGTGACGGCGGGCAAGAAATATCCGTACGCGCCGGTCGGCTCCGTTCTTCCCGGCGGTCTCAAGCTCGAGGCGCGCAAGATCCGCGGCGTCTCCTCCAATGGAATGCTCTGCTCCGCCAAGGAGCTGGGCCTCGGCGCCGACCATTCCGGCATCCTCGAATTGAACACCGACGCCGCGCCGGGAACCCCGTTTGTGAAAGCGGTGCCGGTAGCAGATCATCGGTTGGTCCTGGACGTGACGGCCAACCGGCCGGATCTGCTTTGCCACAAGGGAGTCGCCCGGGAATTGGCCGTGCTGGACGGCGGAATGGTCCGCCTGGTCCCGATTCCCGGCGACGGGCACGCCGCCGAACCCGCTCGGGTGGGCGCTCGAGGCACGGTCGATGGAGTCGAGATCCTCATCGAGGACGTGGACGGATGCCCCCGCTATGCCGCGGCCGTGATCCGCGGCGTGCACGTGGGTCCCTCACCGGAGTGGCTGCAGGCCCCGCTCCGAAGCGTGGGTGCCGGGCCCATCAACAATGTGGTGGACGCCACCAACTTCATCCTCCACGAGCTCAATCAGCCGCTTCACGCGTTCGATCTTCGAAAACTGGCGGGGCAAAAGATCATCGTGCGCCGCGCCCGCGCCGGGGAGAACATCACGACACTCGATGGGACGGCGCGAACGCTGACGACTGAGATGACCGCTATCTGCGATGCCGACCGTCCCGTAGCGGTGGCCGGCGTCATGGGTGGCGCCGATTCCGAGGTCTCTCCCGATACGGTTGACATCGTGCTGGAGTGCGCCCACTTCAATCCCAAGCGCATCCGGGCCACCCGGACCGCGCTCAAGCTGAGTACGGAGGCGTCCTACCGGTTCGAGCGGGGGATCGACCTCCAGGCGCTGCCGTTCGCGCTGCGCCGCGCCGTGAGCCTCATCGTCGCTACCGCTGGTGGACGCGCCACCGGGGCCACCGATCTCTATCCCTCTCCCACCCAGGAGCCGCTGATTTTCCTCCGTCCCGAGCGCGTTCAGCATCTGCTCGGAACAGCGGTCCCGCGAGCGGAGATCGAGCGCTATCTCACCAGCGTCGGCTTTACGGTGGCGCCTCGGGAAGAGCGGCTGGCCGTCCAGGTGCCTGGCTGGCGGCCCGATGTGACCCGCGAAGTGGATCTCATCGAGGAAGTCGCCCGGCTCAAGGGGTACGGTGCTTTCCCGGTCGAGCTGGGCGCCTTCCGGCCGAGCACGGTTCCCGACGACCCGGTAGAAGACCTGAAGGCGCGGCTTCGTCGGGTGTTTTGCGCGCTGGGACTGCACGAAGCCCGATCCTACCCTCTGGGCCGAGCGGGTGACGAGAGCGCGGTCGCACTCGCCAATCCGCTCTCGGCGGATGACGCCTATCTCCGCTCGGATCTGATCGCCGGATTGACCCGGGCTGCGGAACACAACTGGTCGGTCCGCGAGCGGAATATTCGACTGTTCGAGGTTGGTGCGGTCTTCCGCCGGCTGGGCCGAGCCCCGGGCGCCACGCCGAAAGACGGAAGACCGGACGAGCAACTGCATCTCGCGGCCGTGATCAGCGGAGCGCGAGTGCCACCGCATTGGTCCACGGCCGGAAAGTCCCCCGATGCCGATCTGTGGGACCTCAAGCATCTGCTTGAAGAAGCAGTGCGGATCGGACGGCCGGGCTCCATGGTTTCGCCCGAGGGTGTGGGCTGGGTGATCCGTGACGCCTCGGGGGAAACTCGCGGGTGGGCGCGGCAACTCGAAGCAGACCGGCCGGCATGGGCTGCTCCCTTATTCGGGCTGGAAGTCGAGCTTGCGGGTACCGTCTCCCTCTCCCGTAAGGAGCCTGCCCTGAGCGC
>JACQVB010000227.1 GCA_016209985.1 Gemmatimonadota bacterium
GCCCCGCCCTCGTATCAAACCCTCCAACACTTCATCACCGATGCGCCGTGGTCGGCCGCGGCGATGTGGCGGGTCCTGCGGGCGCAGCTGCCCGAACGGCGCGGCGTGTTGATCCTCGACGACACCGGGTTCCCGAAGAAGGGCACCCACTCGGTCGGTGTCGCGCGCCAGTACAGCGGGACGCTGGGGAAGATCGGCAAATACGAGCTGATCGAGACGATCGGCGAGGGCGCCATGGGAAAAGTCTATCGCGCCCTCGACCCGGTCCTCGGCCGGAACGTGGCCATCAAGCTCATGAGCGCGTCGATCGCCAACGACGCCCACCTGAGAGACCGCTTCCTAAGGGAGGCGCGGGCCGCGGCTAACCTGCAGCACCCCAACATCATCACTATCTACGACTTCGGGGAGACAGACGGGCACCCGTTCATTGCCATGGAGTTCGTGGAGGGGACCGATCTGGCGCACCTGATCGAAAAGCGGGAGCCGCTCTCCCTCGATTCCAAGGCCGGCTTGATGATCGGCCTCCTGAGCGGGCTCGCCTACGCGCACACCAAGGGCGTCATCCATCGCGACATCAAGCCCGCCAACATCCGCGTCACTCCGGATGGCCGGATCAAGATCATGGATTTCGGCATCGCCCATCTGCAAGGGTCCGAGATCACCCACTCGGGAGCGGTCCTGGGGACCCCCGACTACATGGCCCCCGAGCAGGTGCGCGGGCTGCCCGTCACCGCCGCGACCGACATCTTCGCCGCCGGTGCCGTGCTCTATGAGCTGCTGACCTACGAGAAGCCGTTCACCGGCGAGAGCCTGCACGCGGTGTTGTTCAAGGTGGTGACCGAGGATCCCCGACCGATCCGGGATCTCAACCCCTCTCTTCCCGAGTCCCTCCAGCGCATCGTGGACACGGCCCTCAGCAAGGAACCGGGAAAGCGTTACCCGACGGCCGATGCCATGGCCGCCGATATCTCCACCGCGCGCGGGGCGCTCACGGAGCTCGAGACGGTCGCGACCCTGCGATTCAACCGGCCCTTGAATCTCGGGCTTCCACCGCTCGAGTGGTGGAAACAGAAACAGGTCCGATATGCCGGCGGCGCCTTGGGCGCGGTCGCCCTGCTGCTGATCGTCTGGGCAATCGCCGGCTCGAACCGGGCCAGGCCCGCTTCGACCGCGGTGGCAACGAGGGACACGGTACCGACCGTCTCGTCGTCCTCGGGCCGCAGCATCGGCGCCGTGGCGCCGGGGGTGGTGCCGCCCAAGTCGCAGACCAGGGCGCCGCGGACCACCCGCACCGACGGAAAGGCAACGTCACCCGGTGGAAACAGGACCGCCACGGCCCCAACCCCGACGAAACCCACGACCGAAGGCAACGTCAAAGCTGCGGCGCCGGTCGGCGCGGTCACCGGGGCAGCGGCTCCTGCTTCGGGTGCCGCCAGGGGCTCGGATCGCCAGAAGGTCGAGGCGGCAATCCGGGCAATGGAGCATGCCCTCGCGACCGCGCAGCTCAGTGAGATCCACAACGTCTTTCCCGCGATGCCGAAGCAACAGTCCAAGGCGTTCGGCGACTTTTTCCGCAACAAGAACAACTTCAAGATGAATTTCCGGGTCACCGACCTCGTGCTCAGCGGAAGCACGGCCACCGTGAAGCTCAACGCTTCCTACAGCTATGTGGACGCCAAATCCGGCGAGAAGAAGAGTCAGACGGTGAGCTACGTGGGTGAGCTGGAGAAAACCGGCGACGCGTGGGTGTGGAAGAAACTGACCTGAAAGCAGTGCAGAGTAAAAGCGAGTGAAGAGTTGTAGAGTACTGCAGTACCCTACAACTCTAAACTCTCCAACTCTTAACGGTTGTCATGCCCCCAGGGAGAATCGAACTCCCGTTCCCACCTTGAAAGAGTGGTGTCCTAACCGTTAGACGATGAGGGCGGTCGGATAGCGGTAACGGGATTCGAACCCGTGTTTGAGCCTTGAGAGGGCTCCGTCCTAGTCCCCTAGACGATACCGCCGTGGCAGGTTGCGGGAAGAAATATAGAGGGGCCGGCGGTCAGCCGTCAGCCGTCAGCCGGCGGTGGCCCGATACCTGCAGAAGCTCCCGCCACCCATCGCCACGAGTCGCTCATGAAGCTCGCCCTCTCGAAACTCGGCCGTCTTGGTGCGCTCCTGCTGCCGGTTCTGATCGCGTCGCCTCTGGCCGGGCAGGCCGCACCTGCCGCCGATACCGTCCCGCCGCTCAAGCTCACGCTCGATTTCGGCTTCGTCGATGCCGCGGGCAACACGTCCCTCAAGACCCTGAACGCCGGCGAGAACGTGCTGTACCGCGCGAATCGGATCGAGCTGTTGCAGGCAGGCAGCGGGATTTACGGCCGGACCACCGACTCGACCATCACCGAGCAGTTGAAGGTGGACGGACGGGTCAATTTCATGGTCGTCAAAACAGCCGGTTTCTTCGTGGGAGTGGGCTATGAGCGGAACCGCTTCGCCGGGCTGGCCCGGCGGTTCGTGGGATCGGCGGGTCTTGCCCTCAAGCTGGTGGATGGGCCGATGAACGCCTGGAGCTTGGAGCTGGGAGCCTCGCTCAACCAGGAGAAGAGCACCCTCGGCGCGAGCACCGACTTCACGGCCCTCCGCCTCGCCACCCTGTGGCGTCACAGCTTCACCAAGACCGCGGTTTTTCAGGAGACCTTCGAGGTGCTGCCCAACGTGGAAACGAGCGAGGACCTGCGAATCAACAGCGAGACGTCGCTGGTGGCGCCCCTGTCCCAGCATGTCGCGCTCAAGGTGAGCTACGCGTACAAGTTCGACAACCTGCCCGCGCTGCGGCCGAATGGCTTGCCGTTCGAAAAGAGCGATCGGATCCTGACCACCGGTATTCAAGTCGTATTCTAGGATCACCCTTACCGACCCTTACCGTCCCTTACCGTCACTTGCCGCCCTTCAGTTGCTCCACGTCCCGCGTCTTTGCCAGCAACCGCTCTACGA
>JACQVB010000228.1 GCA_016209985.1 Gemmatimonadota bacterium
CACCAGGACCGTGAGCCTCACTTGGGCGTCTCGCCCTTGTCCCCGCTTTCGTACCGGCTGAGCTTGCGATACAGCGTCGACGGGTCGATGCCCAGGACTTCGGCCGCCCGGGTCTTGTTGCCGCCTTCGGCCTGCAGTACCCACATGATGTAGGCCCGCTCGACCGTTTCCAGCATGGGATTATCCGGCGGCCGGTCGCTCACCAAGGGTTGACTCTTGCGTTCGGTGATCCGCTCCGGGAGGGCCTCAACCGGAATCTCGTCACCCTTGCTGAGGATGGCGGCGTGCTCCAGCGCGTTCTCCAGCTCTCGCACGTTCCCCGGCCAGTCGTAGACGTTGATCGCGTCCAGCGCATCGGCGGTGAGATGTTTCACGGGCTCGTTTCGATCCGCGGCGACCCGACCGAGAAAAGCGTTGGCGAGAACGGGGATGTCTTCCCGCCGATCCCGCAGTGGGGGCAGGTGCAGCGCGATGACGTTGAGCCGGTAATACAGGTCCGACCGGAACGTGCCCCGGCGGATCTCTTCGTCCAGGTCACGATTGGTCGCCGCGATGACCCGGACATCCACCGGGATCGGCTCGGTGCCGCCTACGGCGAGCGCCTCTCGCTCCTGCAACACCCGGAGGAGCTTCACCTGGGTGGCCGGCTTCATTTCCGCAATCTCGTCCAGAAAGAAGGTCCCGCCCCGGGCAGCGGCGAACAGTCCCTCCTTATCACGGACGGCGCCGGTAAAGGAGCCCTTCACATGCCCGAACAGCTCCGACTCGAGGAGGCTCTCCGGCAGCGCTCCACAGTTGATGGAGAAAAACGACCCATCACTTCTCTCGGAAAGCTCATGGATGTAGCGGGCCACGACCTCCTTGCCGGTCCCGCTCTCTCCCTGGATCAGCACCGTCGATTCGGTGGGGGCGACCTGCTCCGCCAGGCGCAGCACATCCAGCAGACGTTTGGATTTTCCCAGAGGCCGGCCGCCGCGCGACCGATCGCGGCGACGAATTTCGCGCTTGAGATGCTTGTTCTCCGAGCGGAGCTGCCGGTACTCGACCGCCCGCCGGCATATGGCGAGCAGGTCGTCGTTGGAAAACGGCTTCTGGATGTAGTAGAACGCGCCCTGATTCACCGCCTGGATGGCGGTCTGGAGTGAGGCCTGCGCGGTCATCAGGATCACCGGGACGTCGGCATCCTGCTCCCGCGCGGCTTCGAGAATCTCGATCCCTCCCACCTGAGGCATGCGGACATCCGAGAGCACGATGTCGGGCCCGACGCGTTTGATGGCCTCCAAGCCGGCGGTTCCGCCCTGCGCGGTTTCCACATCGAACCCGGAGTTCCGCAGCAGAATCCGCAGCGTATCCAGGATGGCCTGCTCGTCGTCGATGACGAGAATGGAAGGACTGTTGCCGCTCACGCCGCCACTTCCGCCGCGGCCTTGGAGGGAAACAGGACGGTAAACACGGTGCCGCGGCCCGGCTCGGAGTCGAACAGCAGGTAGCCACGATGCGCCTGGACCGCACGCAGGACAATGGCCAGCCCCAGACCCGTTCCCCCCACCCGTCCGGTGACAAACGGCTGGAAGAGCCGATCGCGCAAATCATCGGGAATGCCCGGCCCGTTGTCCGACACGCGGAGCAGCACCGGCTGCTCGATTCCCACTCCGCGCGGCAATTCCGAGGGAGCGGCTTCCCGTACTTCCACCCGGACCTGCGCCGTGTCGCCTGCAGCCTGTACCGCATTGAGCACCAGGTTTTGCACCACGCGGTGAAGCAGGTCCTCGTCTCCTTCCAGCGAGGTCGCCGAGCCGCTCACGGTGATGACGGCGCCCGCGGGACATTCCGGGTGCTCGCGGACAACGTCCACCGCGGCCCGCGCCACCTCGGCGAGATTGAGCGGACGGCTGCGCGTCACCCGTACCCGCGAGAAGTCCAGAAACTCGCTCAGGATCCGGGAGAGGCGATCGCTTTCCCGCATGACCAGCTGCGCCAGAAAGCGCTCGTCCTCATTTCCCCGGGCCGAGCGGGCGAGCTGCTCGACCGAGGAACGGATGGAGGCGAGCGGATTCCGGATCTCGTGCGCCAGCGATGCGGAAAGCTCGGCCACGGCTTCCAGCCGTTCGGTGCGAAGGTGGAGCTGCTCCAGCCGCTTCTGGTCCGATATGTCGCTGAACGTGGCGGTCACCGAGCTCGGCCTGCCGTCATCTCCCGACAGCGCGGTGGTGGTGAGACCGATGGCGAACGACCGATCGCCGAACGCGATGCGTCCCTCCGCCCGGTAGATGGGAACGCCGCGATCGCCCGTCGCGCGGATCGCCGCCCAGAGCTCCGGCGCACGGTCGCGCAGCAGGTCCAGAAACGGCCGTCCCGCCCAGTCGTCTGCGCTCATCCCCAGCAGGTGCTCGGCCGCGAGATTGGCGAAGAGCAGGATGCCATCACTGTCCACCGACAGCACACCGCTGCTGATGTTGCTCAGGATGTCGCTGGCCTCGAGCCGGAGACGGCGCACCTCTTCCTGCAGCACCTGGTGCTGCGCCCCCACCGTGCGAACCAGGCTTGCCAGCCATCCCGAGGCGAGCGCCACGAACAGGAAGACGCCGATTTGGAGGCCCACCGCCGGGGACAGTTGGATCGGATGCCACCAGACGATGTCGGCGAAATACACCAGGCTGGCGAGGAGGGTCACCAGCAACCCGGACCCGACCGGCATCAGCACGGCGCTGACAGTGATGACCAGGATGTAGAGCGCCGAGAAGTCGCTGTCCGCGCCACCAGTGACATGGACGATCGTGGTCACCAGCGCCAGGTCGAACAGCGCCTGCATGTAGCAGAAGGTCGCTCCGGGCGGGACCGCGCGAACATGCGTATGCCAGAGGGAGATCGCGGTTACCACGACGGTGGCGATGGTCGCGATCGCGAGTGCCAGAATCGCGGAGGGTGCTACCGCGCGGAAATTGAACGCAGCGGCCAGGAACACGACCGTAGCCAGCGCGACGCGCCAGAAATAGACCCAGCGTAACAGGCGGGCCGGGCTCGGTATGGAGGTTCCCACGCCGAGCCGTTGAAGGCGTTGGATGGCTTTCGGTCCTGATACCTGCATATCGGCCAAGTATTTAGTCGCGGTCTGGCAAAATGCAATGACTCCCCTCACCCCCCACTCAACTCCCCATTTCGGATTCAGGATTTCGGATTGCGGACTTGTCCTGAGCGCAGCGAAGGATCTCTTGCGATCTTGCACTAGATCCTTCGCCGCTTCGCGGCTCAGGACAGGTTCCAAATCCGCAATTGGGTAGGGGGTAAGGCGAGGTGGAATACGACTATTTGATCATTGGCGCCGGGATGACGGCCGATGCCGCCGCGCGCGGAATCCGGGAACGTGACGAGCGGGGAACTATCGGACTGCTGGGAACCGAGCTCGACCCGCCCTACAACCGTCCCCCACTCTCGAAGGGCCTCTGGAAGGGGGACGCACTGGAAAGTATCTGGCGAAATACCGCCGACGTGCGTGCGGATCTTCATCTGGGGCGAAAGGCGGTCAAACTGGACCGGAAAAACCACGTCGTCGAGGACGATCGTGGCGCCCGCTATTCCTACAAGAAGCTGCTGCTCGCGACCGGCGGTGTGCCACGAACGTTACCGGGCGCTCCCGAGGGGATCATCTATTACCGGACGCTGGAGGATTACCGCCGCGTGCGGGCGTTGGCGACCGATCGCCGCGGATTCGGTGTGTTGGGCGGAGGATTCATCGGGACGGAAGTCGCTGCCGCGCTTCGCATGCAGGGCGCCGGAGTGACCATGATCGTGCCGGAACAGGGCCTCTGCGCGCGCGTGTTTCCCGGAGACCTGTCGCTGGCGTTGGTCGATTTCTATCGCGAGAAAGGACTGAGGGTCGAAATCGGGCAGACGGTGAAGCAGATATCGACACGGGGGAACGGTTTCACGCTGCGCCTGGCGGACGGCACCGAGATCGGCACCGACGCCGTCGTCGCGGGACTCGGCATTCAGCCGAACGCGGAGCTGGCCAGTCAGGCCGGACTGCGGGTGGACAACGGTATCGTGGTGGATGAGCTCTTGCGCACCGACGATCCGGACATCTCCGCGGCAGGCGACGTGGCGAACTTCTACAATCCCGCGCTCGACCAGCGGATCCGGGTGGAGCACGAAGACAACGCCAACTCCATGGGGAAGACCGCCGGCCGAAACATGGCCGGCGCCGGGGAGCGGTACCACTATCTGCCCTCATTCTACTCCGACTTGTTCGAACTGGGTTACGAAGCCGTGGGCGAGCTCGATGCGAGGCTGGAGACGTTCTCGGACTGGAAGACCCCGTTCCGCGAGGGGGTGGTCTATTACCTGGAATCCGGCCGGGTTCGCGGGGTGCTGTTGTGGAACACCTGGAATCAGGTGGATGCGGCGCGAGCGTTGATTGCCGAACCAGGACCGTGGAGTGCCGCGAACCTGGCCGGAAGGCTTCCGGCATGAACCGTCAGGGACCCCGTTTTTGCAGGATCACCGCCCGGCGACCGCGGCGGAATTCCGCTCTCAGCGTTCCGCCGGGCGTGCGCTGAAATCGGAGCGTCATCGTTTCCATGGCTGACGGGTCGAACGCGGAGAAGGACATCCGTGTCACCGGCAGGAACGGCACATCATCCGGGACGGCGGCCGGATTCCGTCGGGTGTAGAGATAGCCATCGCCCGCCCGGAGATACACCGCTCCGGCCTCGGCGTCATAGGCGCCCGCCAGGGGAGCGACGTCGGTTCGAGCCCGCGCGACGGGCGGCGGCATGAGAAACTCGCGCCCCAACGCGGCGGCGGGAATCGTGGTGTTCAAGGCGCGCCGCCACCGTTGGCGCAGGTCGTTGCAGATCCAGATGACCACTAAGCGATCGTCGGGGAAGTAGAGGATCTCGCTGGCGAATTCCGCCGAACCCCCACCTTTTTCGATTACGGTGCTTCCCCACGCAGTTCGTGCGACGTGCCACCCAAACCCCTCTCTCCCCCGCGGTTGCGCCGTGAACATCTTGTGACGGGCTGGCTCCGCCATGATGCGGCCGGCCTGGATGGCGCCGAGCCAGCGGAAGAGATCGCCGACCGTGGAGACCATCCCATCGGCGCCGACGCGACCCCACTGATAGGGCTCGGGACCGGCCGGGCGCGGCGAGCCCGGCGTG
>JACQVB010000212.1 GCA_016209985.1 Gemmatimonadota bacterium
AGTCCTACCAGTCCATCTCGAACCTGGGGTATTTCGCCCAGCCGCTGCCGACACCGGACACGCGCCCGGTGAACGACCAGGGCGACGTCGACATCATCTTCCGGGTCGAGGAGAAGCGGACCGGCGCAGTCAACTTCGGCGCTTCACTGGGACAGGGAACCGGCCTGGGCGGCTTCATCGGCCTGCAAGAACCCAATCTCTTCGGCCGGGGCAAGCGGGTCCAGTTCCAGTGGCAATTCGGCAAGAATATCAATGACTTTCAGATCTCGTATACCGACCCGTCGATCCGCGGCAGCCTCTTCTCCGGCACCTTGACCCTGCATAACAGCCGGCTGCGCTACACGGTGGCCGACCTCGGACAGATCAGGACCCAGGGAGGAACGATCCAGCTGGGCATTCCGGTGTTTGGCTCTCGGTACACGAGGCTTTTCACCGCGTACACGCTGGAAGAAAGCAACTACGATACGCCCAACCTGGTGTCCCGCTTCCGGTGCCGGAACTGCGTGCTTTCGGCGCTGGGAGCGACCATTCAGCGGGATACGCGCATCGGGCTGCCGTTCGCCACCGGTGGCGCCCTCCAGCAACTCGAGCTCTCGCAGAATGGCGGCATCCTGCAGGGTAGCGGCAATTTCCGGCGCGCCAACCTGGAAGGACGCTGGTATGCGCCACTGGCGCAGCTCGGCGGGCAGGGCGTGCTGGGCGGGGGCATCCAGTTCCTGCTCGGTTTCACCGCCAAGAGCGGCTTCGTCTGGGGGAATCCGGGCCCGCACTTCCGGCAGCTCTTCGCACTGGGCGGTACCCAGTTCGGCATTCCGCTGCGTGGTTACGATGAATTTTCGATCACGCCGCGGGGCTTCGATCCCAACGCCTCCACCACCGGGGCGACCACCGTCGATGCGTTCGGCGAGTCGTATTTCTCGGCCACCGGAGAGATTGGCATGAGGGTGAGCCAGATGGTGTATCTTTCCGGCTTCTTCGATGCAGGCAACGTGTGGGCCACACCGCGCCAGTACAACCCGACCCGTCTCTTTCGAAGCTCGGGCATCGGGGTTAGTGTCGTCTCGCCGCTCGGCCCCCTAGGCATCGATATCGCCCGGGGCTTCGATCGCACCGACCAGTTCGGCAACAGAAAACCCGGTTGGAAGGTGCATTTCAGGCTCGGGCAGTTCTTCTAATCCCCATCAACGGATCATCACAATGCACAAGGAACGTAACGTGGCCCGCTCGGCTTTCTGGGGACTGCTGTCCACCATTGCGGTTGCGCTCATCCCCGCGGCCGCGCTGGCGCAAGGAGCGCCGGCAGGCGCGCGGATTGCGTGGGTCGATCTGCAGACCGTCCTGAAGCAGTCGCCGGAGTACGCGGTGGCGGAGTCGACCTTCAAGAAGGAAATGGACGGCATGCAGAAGGAGGTCGAGAAGCTGCAACAGCAATTCGACTCGACCCTCAACGAGTACAACAAGCAGGCAGTTGTCCTGAGTCCTTCCGCGAAGCAGTCCAAGGAGACCCAGCTGCGAAACCTGCAGCAGACACTCCAGCAGCGGGCATCCGACTTCCAGAGCCGGGCTCAGCAGCGGGAGCAGGAGCTGATCGGACCGATCGAGCGCCGGGTCCAGGGGATCATCGAAGGGCTGCGTGCCGAGCGCAACCTGAGCATCATCTTCGACGTATCCGCCCAGGGCAGTAACATCATCGCTGCCGACAAGTCGCTGGATTTGACGGCGACGGTCATGCAGCGGCTGAAAGCACCGAGCCAGTAGGGCGCCCATGGAGCGCCCGCGCGGCCTGACCGCTCGAGAAATCGCGAGCCTGGTCGGCGGCGAGTTGGAGGGGCCCGCCGACATACGACTCGCCGGGGTGGCCCCGCTGGACCGGGCTCGCCCCGGCGAGGTTTCTTTGCTTGCCTCGGGTCGGTATCTCCCGTATTTTCAACACACTAGCGCGGGCGCGGTCCTGCTCAGTCCAGGCTTCCGGACGGTGAGCGGCGGGCCCGCGACTCGCATCGTGGTAGAAGACCCGCGACTGGCCATTCAACGCCTTCTCCACGAGATGTATCCACCGGAACCCGAGCGCTGGGGAATCGCTCCCACGGCCCGGGTGGGGATCGGGACTCGATGGTCCGGACGCGTGGCGCTGGGTCCCGGCGCCGTCCTCGGATCCGGAGCATCGCTCGGGCTGGATTGCGTCATTGGACCGCACGTGGTGATTGGCGACCGAGCTCGACTCGGCGACCGGTGCCGGATCGGACCCCACGCCCTGCTGGCGCCTGACACCGTTCTCGGTCATCAGGTAGTGATCAAGGCCGGCGCGCGGATCGGCGGACCGGGATTCGGGTACGTGAGTCCGAGCGAGCGCCACGAGTATGTCGAACACGTGGGACGGTGTGTGTTGGAAGATGACGTTGAAGTGGGAGCGAACAGCACGATCGATCGAGGAAGCGTGGGCGATACCGTGGTGGCGGCAGGGACCAAGATCGACAATCTGGTCCACATCGGCCACAACGTCCGCATCGGGAAGCGTTGCCTCATCATGGCGCAGGTAGGCGTGGCGGGAAGCACCGACGTGGCCGACGATGTCGTGCTCGCAGGGCAGGCCGGCCTGGCCGACCACCTCTCGGTCGGCGCGGGCGCCCGGGTGGGCGCCCAGAGTGGTGTGATCGGTGATATACCGTCTGGGACGTCCGTCTCCGGCTACCCGGCGCGCCCGCATCGGGATGTCCTGCGACAGATTGCGGCCCTGCGCCGCCTCACTCCCCTGGTGAACCGCCTCGAACAGCTCGCCTCGCGCGACCCCGATGGGCGGTAGACGCTCGGTCGCGCGGCAAGTCTCCTTGAGCGGCGTCGGGCTCCACACCGGCCGCACCACCACCCTCACCTTCAGACCGGCCGGTTCTGGCGCTGGCGTGGCCTTTCGACGGTCAGACCTCTCTGGTCACCAGAGCATTCCAGCTACCGTCGAAAACGTCGTCCTTACCGACCGTCGCACGACGTTGGGCAATGTGGAAGATGGCGTTCAGACCGTCGAACATGTCCTGGCCGCCGTCGCAGCTCACCAGATTGACGATCTCCTCATAGAGGTTGACGGGCCGGAAGCACCCATCTTTGACGGGAGCGCCAGGCCCTATTTCCAAGCGCTCCGGGATGCCGGTCTCTCGACTGTAGCCGGTGAACCCCGTTACTACCGTCCGGGCGCTACCGTAACCGTCCGAGAGGCGGATGCCACCTACGTGGTCTCACCCGCGTCCGGCCTGCGCCTTACCGTGACCATCGAATGGGCTCACCCGCTCATCGGGCGGCAATCGGGCTCCTACGACGTCGCCCCGGAGGTGTTCGATCGGGAACTAGCGGGAGCCAGAACCTTCGGGTTCGAGCAGGAGATTGCGGGCCTTCGGGCCGAGGGGCTGATCCGCGGCGGCGGTCTCTCGAATGCCATCGTCCTTTCCCCAACCGGGCTCATCGGAACGGAGCTGCATTGGCCGGACGAATTCGTTCGACATAAGGCGGTGGACCTGCTTGGCGATCTGGCGCTGCTCGGGGGGCGGCTCGATGCCGACGTCACCGCGTTCCGGCCGAGCCACGCAGGCAACGTCGCACTGGCCCGTACGCTGCGCCGGACCACCCCAACAGGAGCGCCGACAGCCATGGGAATCGAAGAAATTCTGAAGGTGCTACCCCACCGCTACCCCATGCTGCTGGTCGATCGCATTCTCGAGGTTCAGGGCACCCAGCGGATCGTGGGCATCAAGAACGTGACTATCAATGAGCCCTTCTTCCAGGGTCATTTTCCGGGCCACCCGGTGATGCCGGGCGTGCTCATTGTGGAGGCGATGGCGCAGGTAGGCGGCGTGTTGTTGATGAGCACGCTCGAGCGCCCTCAGGACTCGGTGGTGTACTTCATGTCCATCGATGGGGTCAAATTCCGCCGCCCGGTAGTGCCCGGCGACCAGATCCGATTCGAGGTCGAAACGGTACAAGTCCGGGGAAAGACGGTGAAAATGCGGGGCGTGGGGCTGGTCGAGGGGAAGGTCGCCGCCGAGGCCGAGTTCATGGCGATGATCGCGGAGCGATGAGCGTGGCGATTCATCCCACCGCCATCGTCGACCGTGG
Source organism: Gemmatimonadota bacterium (assembly GCA_016209985.1). Classification (GTDB taxonomy): domain Bacteria; phylum Gemmatimonadota; class Gemmatimonadetes; order Gemmatimonadales; family GWC2-71-9; genus SHZT01. Next base: position 4,105 of record JACQVB010000212.1, read on the forward strand.
AGCCGAGTTGGGACGCGATGTCGAGATCGGTCCCTACGTCGTCGTGGGGCCTGGGGTAACCCTCGCCGATCAGGTCCGTATCGCGCCCCATGCCGTTATCGAACGCAATGCGATCATAGGCCGCGGATGCGAGATCGGCGTTGGAGCCGTGATCGGCGGCGATCCACAGGACGTGAAATACCGGGGGGAACCCACCCGGGTGCAGATCGGCGAAGGAACCCGGATCCGCGAGTACGTAACGATAAACCGGGGTACTATCGCGACGGGGCGCACCATCGTGGGCCGCAGGTGCTACCTGATGAGTTACGTCCACGTGGGCCATGACTGCGTGCTGGAGGACGATGTCGTTCTGGCCAACGCCGTCCAGCTCGGCGGCCACGTGCGGCTCCAGCAGTGTGCCAGCATCGGCGGGTCGAGTGCCGTGCATCAGTTCGCGCGGATCGGCACGTATGCCTTCGTCGGCGGAGGCTCACGGATCTCCCGGGACGTCCCACCCTACGCCAAGGCGGCGGGGAATCCGCTCAAGCTCTATGGCATAAACGCCGTGGGGCTGCGCCGAGCCGGTTTCGACCCCGAAACTCGCCTGGCATTGAAACGCGCCTTCCGCCTCCTGTTCAATTCCGATCTCACGACTTCTGAAGCCGTCGACCGACTCCGAGGGGAGGAGCACGACCATTCGGAAGTGATTCGTCTGCTCGATTTCTTCTCCCGCTCCGACCGCGGCGTCCTGGTATGACGTCCGGGCCGGTTCCCCGGATCTATGTATCCGCCGGCGAGCCCTCAGGCGATCTCCACGCCGCGGCCCTGGTGCGAGCGCTGCACCGGCGGTTTCCAGGGGCAACCATCGAG
>JACQVB010000218.1 GCA_016209985.1 Gemmatimonadota bacterium
CCTCATACCGGCTCCCCCCAGCCCCCCTCCGACCCTACCTTGATCACCCGGAAGAAGAGCGGAATGAATAAGATTCCGATGGTGGTTGCGAAGATCATGCCGGCGAACACCGTGGTGCCGATCGAATGCCGGCTGGCCGCGCCCGCGCCACTGGCGATCACCAGCGGCGAGACGCCGAAGATGAAAGCGAACGAGGTCATGAGGATCGGCCGCAGCCGCATGCGCGCCGCTTCCATGGCGGCTTCCCCCAGCGGACGCCCCTGGTTCCTGAGCTCGGTGGCGAACTCCACGATCAGAATGGCGTTTTTCGCGGCGAGACCCACCACGGTGATGAGTCCGACCTGGAAGTAGATGTCGCTGGAGATGCCGCGCAGCCAGATCCCGAGGAACGCGCCCAGCACGCCGAACGGAAGGCCGAGCAGCACCGCGAAGGGAAGCCCAAAGCTCTCATACTGCGCCGCCAGTACCAGAAACACGATGATGATGCCGAGGGCCAGCACCAGCTGTCCCGCCCCGCTGGACGCCCGCTCCTGATAGGACTGCCCGGAATACGCCAGCGCCATGCCTTCGCTCGCGTACTTGCTGGCGACCAGTTGGTCGAGCTGGGCCATCAGCTCGCCGGAGCTTTGCCCCGGCCTCGGCGCGGTAGTCACCAGGGCGGAGGTAAATCCGTTGAAACGGGACAGCAGGGTCGGCCCGCTGCGGAATTCCGTGCGGGTGAGCGCCGAAACCGGGATCATGACGTCGTTGGCGCCGCGCACGTACATCCGGCCGATGTCTTCCGGCTTCTGGCGAAAGGCCGACTGCGCCTCGAGCTGCACCCGGTACGTCTTGCCGTAGAGGTTGAAATCGTTGAGATAGAGCGTCGAGAGCAAAGCCTGCAGCGTTCCGAACAGATCGCCGAGCTTGACCCCCCGGGCCTTGGCCGTCTCCCGATCGACACTCACATAGAGCTGCGGCACGTTGGGCCGGAAGTTGATGTTGACACCCGCCGCAGCCGGCAACTGCGACGCATCCTGCTGGAATGCCTGGACCTGTCGCGCATACTCGGCCAGCGGCCGGCCCGTCCGGTTCTGGAAATTCGCTTCCACGCCCGAGGTAGCGCCCAGGCCCGGGATCTCGGGAAGGTTGAAGGCGAATCCCACCGCGTCCTTCATCCCGAACAGCTTACCGTTGATCCGGCCGGTAATGGCATCGAGCCGGTCTTTCCCGCCCCGCTCTTCCCACGGAGCCAAGTTGACGAAGATGGTGGCACCGTTGGGCTGATTCGAGCGGCTGAGAATATCGAGGCCGGCGAGCGCCACCATGTTGCGGACGGCGGGTTCCTGTCGCAGAAAGCCTTCCACCCGCCCGATCACCTTTTGAGTTCGCTGCAGCGAGGCGCCGTCAGGAAGTTGGACGGCGATCGCGAAGTAGCCTTTGTCCTCCGTGGGGATGAACGCGCTTTGCACCTGCCTGGCGAGCACCACCATCAGCACGACCACCACGGCGAACGCGGCGAGCCAGGTGCGCGGCCGGCCGATGACTCGTCCCACCGCCCCCACGTAGCGATCGGTCATCCGGTGGAACCAGCGGTTGAACCCGCCGAAGAATCCGGTGGTATGGGCTTCGGCGGCTTCTTTGAGCAGCAACGCGCACAGCGCGGGCGTGAGCGTCAACGCCACGATCCCGGACAGCACGACCGCGATCACGATGGTGACCGCGAACTGCTTGAACATCTCTCCCATCACGCCGCCGGCGAAGCCCACCGGCAGGAACACGGCCACCAGCGAGAGCACGATCGCGATGAGCGCCCCCGCGACCTGCCGGATGCCTTTGTCGGCCGCGAGACGCGCGGGCAGCTTCTCCTCATTCATGATGCGCTCGACGTTTTCGATCACCACGATCGCGTCGTCGACCACGATACCGATCGCCAACACCAGCGCGAAGAGGGTCAGCAGGTTGATGGTGAAGCCGATGAGCCGCAGGCCCAGGAAGGTGCCGATCACCGAGACCGGCACCGCCAGCATCGGAATGAGGGTGGCGCGCCAGCTCTGGAGAAAGATGAAGACCACCAGACCCACCAGCAGCAACGCTTCCACCAGCGTCACGATGACTTCCCGGATCGACTCGGTCACGAACGGGGTGGTGTCGAACGGAATGGTGTAGCTGATCCCCGCCGGGAATGCCCGCTGCAGCTGGTCCATGCGCGCCTTGATGGCGTTCTTGGTGGCGAGCGCGTTGGAGCCCGGCCGCAGGAACAGCAGCGTGAAGGCGGTCGGCCGGCCGTTCAGGCGGCCGGCAAAGTCGTAGCTCTGGGAGCCGAGCAGCGCCTTGCCGACATCCCGCACCCGGATCAGCGATCCATCCGGCCGCCCCCGAATGATGATGTCATCGAACTGCTCCGGCGTCCGGAGGCGCCCGACGGTGGTGACGGGAATGGTAAGCTCGGTGCCCGGCGGAGCCGGCTCGCGCCCGAGACGCCCCGCCGGATTGGTCGCATTCTGTTCCCGCACCGCGGTGGCGACGTCGGTCACGGTAATGCCGAGACGCGACATCCTGTCGGGATCGAGCTGGAGCCGCATCGAAAACTGCAGGCCGCCGAACGTCTGGGCATTGCCCACCCCCTGCACCCGCTTGATCTCGTCTTCGATGTAGAGCTTGAGATAATTGGTGAGGAAGGCGGCATCGTAGCGCGCTTCGGTGGACTGCAGCGCCACCACGCCCAGGATGTCGGTGTTCGCCTTGACGATGGTGATGCCGAGCTGCCGGACGGCTTCGGGAAGCTGCGGCTCGGCGAGCTTTACGGCATTCTGCACGTCCACCGCGGCCAGGTCCTGGCTGCGCTTCACGTCGAAGAAGATCTGCAGGGTCATGGTGCCGTCGCTCGAATTGGCCGACGTGTAGTAGAGCATGCCCTGGAGGCCCGAGAGCTGCTGCTCGATCGGCGCCGCCACTACTTCGGCAACGTCTTCCGCGGTGGCACCCGGATACACCGCGATCACCTGGATCGCCGGTGGGGTGATCTGCGGGTAGCGGGAGACGGGTAATTGGCGGATCGCAAAGACGCCGAGCAGCGTGATGACGATGGAAATGACGCCGGCGAGAACCGCGCGCCGGATGAAGAAGTAGCTCGGCTGGTTGTCCTCCGTCACCGCCCCTCCCTCTTCTCCGGCGCCCCCGCGGAGTCCCCCAGCGCCACCGGCCGGGCCGTGCGGCCCGGCATCACCTTCTGCACCCCGTCCACGATGACCCGATCGCCGGCCGACAATCCCTGGTCGATGATCCAGAGGCTTCCGCTCCACGGTCCGGTTTGAACGTCGCGGGCCTTCACCGTGTCCCCGGCGCCGACCACGTAGACGAACTGGCGGCCCAGCGCCGTCTGTACCGCCCGCACCGGCACCGCGAGCGCGTCGCCCCGCGCGAACCCGGTGAGACGGACCCGCGCGAATTGGCCGGGCAGGAGCATGCGATCGCCGTTGGCGAACGTTGCGCGGAACTCCTGGGTCCCGCTCGAGGGGTCGAGCGACGGCGCCACGAAATCGAGGCGACCCTTGCGCGGAAGCGTGCTGCCGTCCGGCAGCACTACTTCGACCGATAGCCCGCTGCCCGGCCGGACCAGGGATCGCGCGGCCGGATCACTGTTCCAGGCGAGGAGTTGCTCCGAAGAGGGACGGAACACCACGTAGACCGGATCGAGGCGGTCGATGGTGGTGAGCAGATTCGCGGGGCCGGTGACGCGCGCCCCGACTTCCAGCTCGGTGCGCCCGACGCGGCCGGCCATTTCCGCACGCACCACCGTGTCGTCGAAATCCTTCTTGGCCTGCGCCAGCGCCGCCTGCGTGGCTTCGTATTCCGATCGCGCGTTATCGACGTCCTGCTGCGCGACCGCGTGCTTTTCGACCAACGGCTCGAGCCGCTCCAGGCGCAGCTTGGCGTTCTGGAAACGCGCCTCGGCGCTATGAAACGCGGCCTCGTATTTGACCGGATCGAGCTGGTAGAGGATCTGGCCCTGTTTGACGAGCTGTCCCTCGGTGAACGGCCGCTCCTGAATGATGCCATCCACCCGCGCGCGTACCTCCACGCGACGATAGGGGACAACCTGTCCCGAAAACTCGTAGGAGACCGGGACGCTCTGGGGTGCGACGGTAATGACTGAGACTTCCGGTGGTGGAGGAGCGCCCCGCGCCGGGGGACGGCCACACGCAGACGCAAGAAAGACGAGTGTGGGGACAGCCCGACGGCTCCGGCGAGTGGAAGAAAGGATGGAGGCGATCGTCACGAGTACAACCGGTAGAGGGATAGTTGGCCGCCTGGCGCGGCGACCAAAGATAACTAGCGGAGAGGGTTGGACGGTCGGATGGTCGGATGGTCAGACGGTCAGACGGTCAGACGGTCAGACGGTCAGACGGTCAGACGGTCAGACGGTCAGACGGTCAGACGGTCAGACGGTCAGACGGTCAGACGGTCAG
>JACQVB010000219.1 GCA_016209985.1 Gemmatimonadota bacterium
GGCTTAGAAGGCCGATGCTCTGTCCAACTGAGCTACGGGCGCCCGGTCCAAGGTTGAGGATGTCGCGCCGGCTGCGCAAGAGAGCGACTTGCGCACGGCGGCCCCTTCTCAGACGTTTGGTTGTGAACTGTACAATCAAATACCGGCTTGCCGGTATTGCATCCGTGGCCTTGATTCTCAGCCTGCTAAGTGGCTGCCGGGAGAAGGTCCCGCCACGGCATCTGGTGCGGCTCCAAGCGTTCATGTGCAGCAAGCCAGAACAGACCAAGTGCAGTGGCGTTCCGCGGGGCGCTCCGATTTCCCCGGAGAGTCTTCCGCCGGTTAATGAGGCCTTTCAGGTGTGGGCCTGGCATCCCGGAACCGGAAAGGTCGTCTACCGAATCGAATGGCAGAGCCCGTTTTTCGTCGGAGACAGCGGAGCCCCGGTAGCAGCGAAGCGGAGCGAGACGGAGTTGGAGGCGGCGATCGACTCGAGCACGCTCTCCTACAACTTTGCGTCGGCGGCTCGAACCCGCTACCTGCTGAGAGTGTTGCTGTTGACGCCGAAGGGACGGATCCAGGACGAGGACTCACTCGTGTGGGACTATACTCGCGCGGCCCCGTCGGCATCGCTCCAACCGGAGCACGGTCATTAGCCTGGATCCGCGAGTCAATCGGGGCGCCGGGATTCGAACCCGGGACCTCTTGGTCCCAAAGCCTGCCTGTCGCGCCTTCGAAGTGATCATCTGAGCACCTCTCCGCCTCGGGACTAGCTCATCCTGAACCGGTTCCGTCCCCCGCATCGTTCGTCTCGGACCGCGTGTGGGCACTCTTTTGGGCACTTAGTTTTCTGGCAAGTTGGGCGGTTACCTTGACCCCCACCGTCTGCAGCAGGTGCTTCTTGCACTCCGCCAGTTCGGCTCGTGCGGTCGCGATGACAACCTCGGCATTCTCGTGCGGATCTTCCCAGCGGAGCAGGCTCGCGGTCTGCACGAGAACCTCCTTCGCTTCGAGGAAAGTTGTGAAGGCCGGATAAACAAACTGCTGCACGCTCTCTGAGGCCTGCCCGGCAAGAGCAGCGAGTTCGATCATGCGCGGTTCGATGCCTCGCAGCTGGTCGGCGATGGAGCCCACCGTCCCGAGATCGCCCAAGTCCTTCATGTCCACATCGTGCTCGATGTCAACCTCGATTGCCGCGACCTCCTTCTGGAGCGCGTGCGCGCGTATCCGGACCTGTTCATCGGTAGCATCTCGTCGCCGCCTCTCATCCTTTCGCTGGTAGTAGATGGTCAGCCCAGCGAACCACGCCAGGACGACCGTCGTGAAGAGGTTAACGAACGTGACGGTGAGCTGCTTCCAATCCGTTTTCGGATTCTGCAGCACCCACAGTGTGTCGTGCACGACGGTCGCGGCCTGTTGGACCGGGGTTGCTGCTGCCTGAAGGAGGAACATCCGGGATGCCGCCAGGGGTGCAAGAGGACCGGAAGATGCGCCGCAGGCGGGCACCTGCCTAGGTGGGGCCAGGGGGTCAGATGATCAACCCCCAGACGGAATAACATGATCACCTGATCATTCTGACCAGGGTACACAATGATCACCTGATCAACTTTTCATATACGGCGGTTTTGATCATCTGACCTTTCTCTCACCCCTGGTCGCCGGGCTCCGCATGGTCCGGAACCAAGGGGTCAAGGCCGCATAAGTCGTTGTCGATCAAGGCATAAGGCATCGTCGTCGTGCCCACACTGATGCCCGCTCGGCCCGTATCCGGGCCCTAATCGGACCCACTACCCACCCTAGTCCCGCTTCAAGCAACACCCGTGGCCCCCCGGTGACACCGAGGGCCCTCCAAACCCGTCCGCCAAGCTCGTTCCTCGCCTTCCCCCTGCCAGGAGTTCTCGATGCCCCGAGGCAATCCGAACATCGCCCAGTACGCCGCGAAGGGAGCGGCGGCTGCCAAGAAAGCCCGGCAAGAGAAGCGCGCCGCAGCGGTGCCCATCGACACCCGGTTCGTGCGGTACCGGGACGACCCTGCCGCTTTCGTCACCGACTGCCTGGGCGCCACCAGCGCCACCCGGAGATCGGACGGCAGCCCGTACCAGTTCCAGGTCCTGGCCGACCTCGCCGCGTTCCCGCGCGTGGCGGTCCGCTCCGGCCACGGCATCGGCAAGTCGGCGCTCGACAGCTGGGCCCTGCTGTGGTTCCTGCTGTCCCGTCCCCACTCCCGCGTCGTCGTGCTGGCGCCCGAGTACAGCAGGCAGATCCGGGCCATCCTCTTCGCCGAGGTCCGCCGCTGGGTACGCCGCGCCACGGTGAAGCTGCCGGTCCAGGTGCTCGCCAGCCGCGTCCAGGTCGGCGACTACGGCGACGCGTGGTCGGCGCAGGGCATGTCCACGTCGGGCGACCCGGACAAGATCGAAGGTTTTCACAGCGAGGAAGGCGGCGTGCTGGTCATCGCCGACGAGACCAAGGGCATCCCGCAGGCCGCCTTCGACGCGATCCAGGGGGCGCTCTCCTCCAGCGGCGGCGACTCCAAGCTGCTGGTCACCAGCGTCCCCGGCGGCGCGGGTGCTGGGCCGTTCTGGAAGATCTTCGCGCGCGGCGGGTCGCGCTGGAGGATGCACCACGTCCCGAGCACCGACTCCACCTTGGTCGCGCCAAGCTGGCTCGACGACATGGCCGGCGAGTGGGGCATCGGTTCTCCGCTCTGGCAGACGCGAGTTTTGGGCGAGTTCGCCGATGCCGGCGAGGGTGTGATTTTCCCGCTCTCGCTCCTGGAGGCCGCCATGCAGCGCGGGCGGGAGCCGGTCGTCCGCAACGTCTATGCGGAGGCGATGGCCGCGCCGGAGCCGGTGACCCTGGGCGTGGACGTGGCGCGCAGCAGCGACGGCGACCTGAACACGATCGCCGAGTGCCGGGGGAACCGGACGCGGGTGCTCGCCACGTGGCGCTCGCCGGACACGATGGTGACGACCGAGAAGGTCGTGCAGACGGTGGCCACCAGCGGTGCCACGCTCTCCCGCGTGGACGTGACCGGCGTCGGCGCGGGTGTGGCCGATCGCCTGGCGCAGCTCGGACACGCGACCGTGGCGTTCGCCTTCGGCGGCGGCGCCCGTGACCCACGCCGGTTCCGCAACGGGAGGGCGGAAATTTTTTGGGGCCTACGTGAACGGCTGGAGAAGGACCTGTGTCTACCCGACGACGATCAGCTGTTCGCCGATCTGAGTTCGCTCCGGTATTTCTTCACGGCGTCCGGACAGATCCAGCTGGAGAGCAAGGACGAGACGCGGCGGCGCCTCGGGCGTTCGCCAGACCGCGCCGACGCGGTGGCGCTGGCCTGCGCGGCGCCGGGTGTCGCCGGGTCGGCGTGCACGGGGCTAGCGGACATGATCGATATCTAGGCGCGCCGCTACCACCCTTCGAACTCCGCTGCAGATAAGCACTTACAAGTGCTTTAGTTGAAGTGAGAATTCGTTGCACAAATCAACGGGGGCGTGTAGGTTGTGCCCCCGCTTTTCATCCGATTCAAACTCGTTTCGCTCCGCTGAGATGCGGAGGGGGAGAGGACGACCCTTGCCCAAAACCGTGTACTGCTCCAGGCGTACCTGCGGCATTCCCTGCTCCGGCCTCTTCTATATACAGACGATGGCACGGGGTCGAAAAAGAGTGCTGTGCGCCCGGTGCGCTCTCGGACGGGTTGGTGGAAAGAGGATGAAAGGGAACATGAAACGGGTTTCCGGCATCCGCCTGGTTGGAGATCGGGCGGCCGCCCAGGTATTCAGTGAACGGAGTGCGAAGCATCGGGTTGCGTGGATACGGTGGCAGCGGACCCGTGCTGCGTAAAAGAATAGAGGCACAAAAACAGATTTCTAACGTGGACATTCGTTAGGCCTACGGTATAATTTCTTATTAACGGGAGGGGCGAAGCAGTTTGCCCTTCCGCCCGAAGACGAAATACCCAACCAGAAAGGTCTCGCAGCCATCGTGGCGCGGGACCTTTTTGTTTTCCACCCCAATGGAGGACCAGACCAAGTGACCAAACCCCCGAAGCATTCCATCCAAGTGAAGGTGTGGCAGCTGCGAGAACTGTGGGGCTGGAGCCAGGCCGATCTGGCCACCGCGGTCGGCGTCTCGGTCCCGTATCTGTGTCTGATCGAAAAAGGGCGGGTCCTGCCGAGCCTGCGACTGCTTGGCGCGATCGCCGAGGCGCTGGGCATCCACGTCGCGGCCCTGCTCGAAATGTCGGCCTTGCGCGCCCCGATCCATCCCCGGAGGCGCCGTGCGCGAGCCTGATCTCAACTGCTACTCCGGGCCCCGGCTCACCCGTCGCCGGGAACGCGCGCGTCTGACCATCGAGGATCTGAGCGATCGGTCCGCCGTCCCGGTCTCCGTGATACGCCACGCGGAGATGGCGCCAGGCTACCGGATGAACCGCGAATGTCAGCGGCGCCTGGATCAGGTGCTCCTGCCCCGACCTATGTGGATGTCATGACCGGCCGCGAGCTGCGCGCCCGGCGGAAGGGGCAGAACATGCCCATCACCACCCTGGCCCGCCTGACCGGCTACGGCGTGCAGGCCCTCCGCCGTTTTGAAAGCGGCCACCCGCCCCGAGAGGCCGTGCGTCGGGTCCTGTGGGCGCTGGGCATCAACCCCGACGAACAACCCCCAGAGGAGAACACCCCATGACGGAACAACAGCTGCGGAAGGTGCGCCTGAGCGACGGCACCGAGGCGCTCGCCTATGTCGATAACGTGATCAGCATCGACGAGCATATGCGGAGGATCAGCGACGTCGGCCAGGAGCTGTACGACCGGCTCATCAAGCAGGTCAAAAAGCCGGTCACGATCACGCGCGAGGAAGCCAGTGACGGCCCGACCTGGCGGCGCGCCCGGGATCGCGCCCTGGCCGCGGGCGTCAAGCTCGTGATCGAGGATGAGCCCGGCCACGATCCGTTCGTGCCACCGCCGCCCCGACCGGGGATCGATGTCATCCTGACCCGCGAGCAGGCCAACGACCACGCGCTGTACCAGCTCGCGAGCGCGAAAGCGCAAAAACGCGGTGGCACCGTGCGCGTGGCCGAGGACAAACCGTATCACGAGAAGATCGGGCTTACGAAGGAACAGGCCGCCGATCCAAACCAGTATGAGGCCGCCCGCAAAGCGGGGGAGAAGGTTGAGACGGATCGTCGGCAGCAGATCGTGGACGCCCTGCCATGAAGAAGCCAACGCTCCATGGATTCAAGACGGACCCGTCCGGTCCGAAAAAGCTGAAGGGCGGGAAGGCCGCACCCCCGCCGAGCCCGCAGGTGGGTCCGACCATCCAGACCGCCTACCCGCAAGGCCGCGAGGTCCAGGCGGCGGAAACCGGTATCCGGAGGCTGCGCCCATGAAAACGCTCATGCCGGAAGACCTCGTCGCGATCGAATGCGCGTTGAACCGGGTGACCGACGTGCTGCTGAACGAGATCACGCCGTTGTTGCAGGAGATGGCCGTCTCCTTACGTGCCGTCGCCCGGCAGACTCCCGCCCCGAAAGGAACGTGAACGATGGAGAAGATCCTCTCGCTGATCCCCGCCCCGGCAGGGGTATACGCCGCCTATGCCAACCGGCACGGTGTGGAAAAGGTGACGGTGCAGGCATACGCGTTGATCGAAAACGCCCTGGGGGAGCGGGCGATGTTGCCTTGCGTCCTGGACGGGGACACCCTGCGGCCGGCGCGCGATCGCAGCGGTTTTCTCGGCTGCTCCGACCACCCCTGGTCGCGGGAGGCCTGGGCCGCGAAGGGCGATGCGTGGCGACACCGCTTCAAAGCCAACTGGCAGCGGGCGCTGAAAGAAGGCGGGTCCGCTCCCGTTCCTCTCAAGTAGTCTGGACGAGCACCACCACCGATCAGATCGCCCGGCAGAAATCCACCCGCCACCGGGGGCCAGGGAGGAAAAAGAAAAGCCGTCCCCATTCGAGCGAACGGGGACGGCGGAAGGATGCACCCTGACCATGGGTACCCCAAATTTACCCCCCGACAACTCCGAGAGCCACGCCCTGCTGATCGCCGCGCTTTCGTATGCGAAAGCTGGCTGGCGGGTCTTCCCGCTCACGCCCGGGCAGAAGCAACCGCCGCTCGTTCCTGACTGGCCGAACCTCGCGACCACCGACGAGCGGCAGATCCGCACCTGGTGGGCGGACCATCCCCGCGCGAATATCGGCATCGCGACCGGCGCCGCCAGCAATCTCTTCGTCCTCGACGTGGACGGCCCCCAGGGCGAGCGATCGCTGGCCGCGCGTTTCTCTGATCTCCCGCCGACCCGCGAGGTCAAGACACCACGCCCCGGGCGCCATCTGTATTTCTGCGATCCGCCCCCGGACGTCGCTTCCTCGGTCGGGAAGCTCGGGCCCAGGCTCGACACCCGCGTCAACGGTGGCTATGTCGTGGCGCCGCCGAGCGTGGTCAACGGGAACGCGTACACCTGGACGAATCCCGACGCTTCCCTGAGGCGGGTTCCGCCCGCCCTGCTCCCCTCTCCGGTTACTCAGCCCACCGCGATCTCCGAGGGCCAGCGCAACAGCAAGCTCTTTCACCTGGCCTCGCGCCTTCGCGGCATCGGGCTCGGTGACGAGGCGCTGCGCGAGGCAATCAAGGCGGAGAACCAGCGCTGCGACCCGCCGCTACCGGAAGAAGAACTGGAGGAGACGATCTTCCGGTCCGTCCTCCGGTATCCGGAAGGTGCTCCTGCCCCAACCTCAACCCTGGCGATCACCGCGTTCGCCGACATCGAGCCGGAGGTCGTCCGCTGGCTCTGGCCGAAGGTGATCCCCTACGGAAAGCTGACGCTGCTCATCGGCGATCCGGGTCAGGGCAAATCGTTTCTCACCGTCGATCTGGCCGCGCGCGTCTCGGTGGGCGGCACCCTGCCGGACGGTTCGACGGTGGACGCGGCGGACGTGCTCCTGGTGTTCTGCGAGGACGGCGCGGGCGATACGGTCAAGCCTCGCCTCAAAGCGGCGGGGGCGGACGAACGCCGCGTGCATGAGGTGACGGTCACCGGGCGCGACGGTGCCCCTCGGCTGCTGGTCGTGCCCGACGATCTCCCGCCCCTCCAGGTGGTGATCGAGAAGACGGGCGCCCGTCTGGTGGTCCTCGATCCAATCTCGGCGTTCCTCGGCGAGAAGGTCGATAGCTGGAAGGACGACCAGGTGCGGCGCGCGCTCGTGCCCATCTCCCACCTGGCGGAGGCGACCGGCGCCGCGATCGTCGCGATCCTCCACCTCAATAAGAAGTCGAGCGCCAACGCAGTACATCGGGCCATGGGGTCGGTGGCGTTTACCGGCGTGGCCCGCTCGGTGTTCATGGCTGGCCCGCATCCCGAGGACAAGGAGCTGGAGCTGCGGGATCAGCGGAAGGTGTTCGCGCCGGTCAAGATGAACCTGACCCAGGCGCCCCGGTCCCGGGTGTTCCGGATCGTGGAGGCCGAGGGCGTGGCGCGGGTGCTGTGGGAAGATGAAACGCGGCACTCAGCCGAGGACGTGCTCACCAGCCAGATGGGGGTCCAGGCCACGCCCGAGGGCGCGCTCGAAACAGCCCTGCAGTTCTTGAGGGAGACGCTGGCGGGTGGACCCCGCCCTGCGAAGGAGATCTTCGACCTCGCCAAAGGGCAGGAAATCAGCGACGTGACGTTGCGGCGCGCTGCCGACCGGGGCGTGATCAAGCGGCAGGAGAAGGACGTGACCGGCAAACGCTGCTGGACGTGGGCGCTGTCCGACGTGAAGGAGAACTTCTGATGCGCGCCCCCATGTGTACGTCCGGACCCTCGCAAACTATTAATACCCTGGTCGAGGCGTGGCGGGCCGAGGCCGAACATTACGCCCGCGACGGCGCGCTGGTCCGGGGCGATCTGCTGCTGCTCCGGGTGGCCGACGAGATGGAGCGCGCGCTCGGTCAGGCGGCGCTCGAAGCCCTGGTGGTGAAGGACGCCGCTGCCGAGGCCCGCGTCTCACCGGGGACGATCCGGCGCTGGCTCCGCGAGGAGCGGCTGCCGAACGTCGGGACGAAAGGGAGACCTCGCGTACGGCGGGGCGATCTCCAGCGGAAACCGGATATGAGAAAGGAGCCAGCATGAGCAGGGGCAAGAAGCGCAAGGCCTGGAGCTACTCGACGGGGGCGTATAAGGAACGCGTCCGCGTCTACGAGCTTGCGGGCGGAGCCCTGGTTGCGGACATCCGCGAGGGGGGTCGCCGTCGTCGGGTCCGGCTGCCGCTCCGGGACAGGGGTGCGGCCATCGACTGGGCCCGCGAGCAGGCGGCACAGCGTGCCGTGGGCGTGGCCAGCGACGTGAGCCGACCGACGCCGACCGTGGCGTTCGTCCTGAGCCACTACCTCCACCACTGGCGGAGCAAGCGCGGTCGCCCGGTCGGTCCCGACGATCACCGGCGCGCCGAGCTATGGACCCGCGTGCTCGGGGCCCACACCGACGTGCGACGGCTCTCCTCCGCTGTGTGGCAGCGCTTTATCGAGGACCGCCGGGCGGGCGCCATCGATGCCCGGGGCGAGCGGGTGCCGCTGGAGGGCCAGGTCATCGGCGAGCATCCCGACGGCACCGTACGCCGCCGACCGCGCCGGACGGTGCTGGCCCGTGCGGTCGAGGCCGACTGCGAGTGGCTGGTCGGCGTCCTCGCCTGGGCGGTCAACTGGCGAGACCAGGGGGCGTACCTGCTGACGGAGAATCCGGCGCGCGGCCTGCCGATCCCGCGCGAGACGCAGCCGCGCCGCCCGCTGGCGACGCAGGACCGGTTCGAGGCGTTGCGGGCCGTGAGCGACCAGGTGCAGATGGAGATCCGCTGGAAGGGTCGCCGCCAGCGGCAGCGGTCCTACCTCCGGGAGCTGCTCGACCTGGCCAACGGGACCGGGCGCCGCATCGGGGCCATCTGCCAGCTACGGTCGGATGACCTGCGCCTCGACGTGAAGCCGCACGGCGCGATCCGCTGGCCGGCCGATACGGACAAGATGGGCGCCGCGTGGTTCGCGCCGATCAACGCCGAGGTGCGGCGCGCGCTGGACCGGATCGCCGTCGAGCGGCTGACCGGCGCCTGGGCCGAGGCGGACTCACCTTTCCTGTTTCCTTCCCCGCAGCGACCGGGCAAGCCCGTCTCCAAGGATCTCGCAGCGGCATGGCTCGAAGAGGCGGAGACGCTGGCCAAGCTGGACCATCTGCCGCGCGGCGGCTTCCACATGTTCCGCCGGAAGTGGGCCACCGATCGCAAGGCGCTCCCCGTTACCGATGTGGCGGCGGCGGGCGGGTGGAAGACCCCCTCGATCGTGACGGACATCTACCAGCAGGCGGACGCGGAGACGCTCCAGCGCGTGGTCGATAACGACCGGGAAGGGCGAGGGTAGCGGGCTTGGATCGCGCCGATGTGGGCACGAAGCGGGCACCTGCGCTCCTCAGGGGGCGCGGGGCTCGCGCCGGACGAGGGCCCTCAACTACCTTGGTGCATGCGAGTTAGGAAGAGTCGGGGCGCCGGGATTCGAACCCGGGACCTCTTGGTCCCAAACCAAGCGCGCTACCGGACTGCGCTACGCCCCGCGACGACCGGTGAAATTAAGCGAAGCCGGTCAATCGCGCCTCTTTGGATGGCCGCGGCCCTCCTTTGCGTTCGAGCGGCGGCAGGATTGGCCCAATTCTCGGTCGGCACGGCATACGGCGGCTACGCTCCCCTGGGAGGCTCGCTGATCAAGGAGCTCGGCGGCCTGAACGGAAGCCCCGTGTCGTATCCGGTATTCGAGAAATGGCACACCGGGGCTCCGGTACTGTCAGCGCGGGTCAGCCGGCGAATGACGCCGCGCTTTTCACTCGAAGCGAAATTCGCCCATTCGCCGGGCCGGGTGGATACGCGCGATTCCACCAACACGGTGGTCGAGCGCTCCGGCTACATCATGATGATAAGCGTACGGGCGCCGGTCAGGATAACATCGCCGCTGTCCTCCACCTTCTTTCATGTCGCTCCGGGGCTGGCAATGATCCGACGGGGGGGCCGAGCATGGCGGGGATATGCCGGGACCACGAGGCCGGCGGTCCTGCTCGCGATCGGGGTCGGAGGCTTGCTGGGCAGGCGATCGAGGTTTTCCTCACGCATTGAGCTCGAAGACTACGCGTCGTTCGTGCAGTTCAATTACGACAGATGGCAGCCGACGACGCGCCGGCTCCATCACGACCTGATGCTGACGGTGGGCGTGGATTACAGCTTCCGACGTCCTCCGCGCAGGGTTCGTTAGACGCGGGGCGTGCAAGCCAGCCAATTCGCGAACGCGCGCAGCGCGCGTCCTCGATGGCTCACTGCGTGTTTTTCCTCCGGGCTCGCCTCGCCAAAGCTCTTCCCCAGTTCATCCGAGAGGAACAGTGGGTCGTAGCCGAACCCACCCTTGCCGCGGGGCTCCTGGAGAATCGTGCCGGTACAAGCTCCCTCGAACACCTGGGGAACAGCGCCGGGGTGTTGGACGAAGACGATGACCGAACGGTACCGGGCGCGACGCCGCTCAGGGGGGGCGCCGCGAAGCTTGCGGAGCAATTCCGCGTTGTTGGCCGCATCCTGGTCCGCGGCGAGCGCGGCAAGGCGACGCGAGCGAACTCCGGGCAAGCCGCCAAGCGAAAAGACCTCGATTCCGGAGTCTTCGGCGGCGGTGGGAAGTCCGGACCGGCGCACGAAGTACTCCGCTTTCCTTCGGGCATTTCCCTCAAACGTTTCGGCGTCCTCGAGCGCTTCCTCTTCCACCTGCTCGCTCAAGCCGACGTCGTCCGGAAAAACGAGTTCGTATCCCGACGGCCGAAAGATCTCCCGGATCTCCCGCTGCTTGCCGCGACTTCGGGTAGCGATGAGGACGGTGGTCACCGCGAAAGCGCTTGGCGCTGGGCGGCGAAGAGCTGCCCGATTCCCAGGCCGGCGAGCGCGAGGAGGTCGTCAAGCTCCGAGCGGCTGAAGGTGGAACGCTCACCGGTTCCCTGAACCTCGACAAACCTATCGGGGGCGGCAACGACGACATTGGCATCCACCGACGCGATCCGGTCTTCCGCGTAGTTCA
Source organism: Gemmatimonadota bacterium (assembly GCA_016209985.1). Lineage (GTDB taxonomy): Bacteria > Gemmatimonadota > Gemmatimonadetes > Gemmatimonadales > GWC2-71-9 > SHZT01. The sequence continues at coordinate 11,049 of JACQVB010000219.1, forward strand.
AGTCGAGTCTGGGCTCGCCGTCCACAATCCCCACCGAAACTGCGGCCACCAGCGAGCCGAAGGGATTGGGAACCTTGCGGGTTCCCGCCATCCACGCGCAGGCATCGGCCAATGCGACGGCTGCGCCGGTGATCGCCGCGGTTCGCGTGCCGCCGTCGGCCTGAAGGACGTCACAGTCCACCCGGATGGTGCGCTCGCCGAAGTCGAATGTAGTAAGGGCCGCTCGGAGGCTGCGACCGATCAGCCGCTGGATCTCCTGGGTGCGACCGCCCGCGCCCTGGCGCTCCCGGGGGGTGCGTTCCAGCGTTGCGCGGGGCAGCATGGAGTATTCGGCCGTCAGCCACCCCGATCCGGTACCCCTCTTCCAGACCGGAGCCGTTTCCTCGACCGACGCGGTACAGAGCACCAGCGTCGCGCCCATGCGGATCAGGCAGGACCCTTCCGCGTAGGGATTAGCCCCGCGCTCCAGCGAGACCGCGCGAAGCGCGTCGGGCGCGCGCGAGTCGGGGCGGGTCAGAGGAGGGCCCGGGCCTCGGGCCGGAACGTGATCACCCAGGTATAGAACGGCAGGTCGATCGCCTCCTGCCATCTGGTGGTGATCACGATTTCGCGAGGTCGTTCTCGCCGGCGAATCACGAATCTGGTGGCTTCGGCGGGCAGGTCGAGCTCTTCGGCGCGCGTCACCAGTCGCCGACGGATGACCGGGTCGTCGAGAGTCGGGGCGAGGCGCGCCTGCGTTCTCATCGCGTCCTGCATTCTCCAGTACCGCAAGTACGCCGAGCCGATCCCCACTCCGTAATAGGCGACGACCACCAGCACCAGCAGCGTGAAGAGGCAACCGGTACTGGTCTTGCCGCTCCGATTCTGCCATCGCTGTCGCCGGCTCACCACTGGGACTGCGCTCCATCGACGATGTCGGACACCAGCTTGTTGAGCGCGGTTTGCCGACCCTGCGCTTCCTGGGGAGGCTGGTATTCACCATCTACGGTCAGTCCGGATCGTTGCCAGAGCATACGCCCCTGGCGCTGATCATAGATCTCGACGTTCAGCGTGAGCTGCACGCGTCGCTTATTCACGGTCACGTTGCCTGCCTGCCCTGCTTGGAAAGAAACCGGAATGTCGGGCTCGTAGCGGATGATTGCTCCCCGTACCACTGCGTCGGCGGTGGCTTCTGCCGCCGGCCTCAGCCCGAGGCGGTTTTCCACGGCCTCCCGCAACGCATCGGACACCGCCTGGGTGAGCGCCGGTTGGGAGGTCTGATTGTCGAAGGGCAAGATGGCGACCGTATGGATTTGCGGCGGCAGGCCGCCGCCGGCAAATCCGTACAAACAACTCCAGGCGCCCAGCACCGAGAGCGCGATCCAGGCCAGCTTATGGTTCACGCCAAATGTCCGGATCGAAGGTCTCCACTCGAGTCACGCTATCTACCGTGAAGCTGAATCGGGACTGCGCCCTGGGAAAATCGAGTCGGGCGGATACCACGTGATCGCCCGATTCATCAAAGTGGGCATCCGACAAACCGATGATTCTGCCTGCCCGGCGCATCTCCGCCATCAGGCGCAGTGGTTTCTGTCGCACCTCGACGAAATCAAAGGTGTCCGATGCTGCGGCGTATCGCCACGCGCGGCGTTCGGTGGTAGCCATTGCGGATACGGCTACCTGGGGCTTAGGCGGCGGCGGCATCCCGAGCGCGGTCCAGAAAAGGGGGGCGGACCGCAGTACGTCCGCAAAATCCCCCTCCGGCTTGGACCACAGACCCGAATCTCCGATCACCACTGCAGCTCCAGACTTTCCGAAGGGGCCGCGAAAATCGAAACGGAGCGAATCCGGGGGAGCGACACGCACCGACGCTCGACCCCCGGCTGCGCCGCGCTCGTTGCGGTACTTCCAATGAAGATGGTAGTGGACCGGTTGTTTCGGTACATACGCCACGACCCAAGTCCGCGCGGCCGATGCCGAATCGGGGGTCATGCCCAACGGGGCGATGCTCTTGAGTCCCCGTTGGCATCCCGCCGCAAGGACCACCGCGAGAATCGGCGCGGCATGATGGACCCAATTCGCCTCGGCAACAGGCACAACCCGTTGGGCCATCAGTAGTTAAAGCCAAAGAAGAAGTCGACAAACTTGCGACCGCGGGAGGTGGGTGGGAGTCCATAACCTCGGATCTCCCCAGCCTCGAACCGGGATCCGAAGTCGAGCCTCAGCACCATCGGTCCGAGCGGCATGCGCAGTCCGACCCCGGCACTGCCCAACAGGCCTCGTCGAGTCGACTCGGGGCTGCGTGCCGCTCCGAAGTCTACGAAAGCGGCTCCCTGGACTCCCGGGAAGCGAACCTCACCAAATGGGAAGCCAAGGGACAGGAAGTCGACGATCGGTAATCTCAGCTCTTGGTTCAACATGACGGCCTGGGTGCCGGCGACGCGGCCGATGCGTGGGTAACCGCGCAGCCCCCACGGCCCGCCGATGGAAAGCCGTTGCGGTCGGCTGCCACCGGAGATGTAGCCGAACACCCGGACGGCATAGGCCGACCGGAGGGCGACCCGGAAGTAGCGCCGGTGATCAAGGGAGAGCGTCCAGGAATCGAACCTGCCGCTGGAAAGGTCGTTCCGGATTCCCGCGGTGAAGTTGCTCCGTTGGCCATCGATCGGCCCGGTCGGCAGCCACAGGGAATTATCGCGGACCAGACTGAGGAAATTGGACGCCAGCCAGCCGACCCGATGCGGCTGGATTTCATCACCGCCGACCAGGTCGAACCGGTCGGAACGCTCCAGGCGGAACTGGCCTTCCACCCGGGAAAACCGGGAAAACGGCCAGCGGAGGTCGGTAAAGGTCCCGAACGAAGTCTCATCGTAAACGGTGCGAAAGTCCGCTTCGTAGAAGAGACCGCGGACTCTGAATGCTCCGGCCCCCCAATTCAATCGTCTTTTCTGATTCAGGTAGAAGACGGATCCATTCAGATTATCGATCAAGCCTCCCAGGCCGTTGCCCTGAAAGGAGGTCAACGAGGCGTACACCAGGTGATCACTCAAGAGGTCGGAGAACAGGAAGAGTGCGCCCTGGGCCGATCCGATGCCGGGGGCAAATGCCACATCGCCCGTCGCAAAGTCCAGCGTGAACTTGCGCTCATAGGGTGTCGGGTCGGTACGGGCGTAGGGGGACTCCGAGAGCTCGGGCCAGGTCCAACCTGGTGTAGGAAGGTCGGACGCGAGCTCAAAGGATTGAGTTTCCGCCGAGTCATCTCTGGTGGCACGGAAGACGCCGAAACTCAGCTCATTGAATCCGGTGAACAGGAGGGCGTTTTCTTCCGCCACCCACTGCGGATCAAAGGCTCCGCTCAGCGTCCGGGTTTCGCGGCGTCCCCTGCCCAGGGTATCCACCGAGTACACGTCGAAGACGCCTTCGCGATCCGAGGAGAAAAAAATCCGCCCATCGGGGCCCCATCGCGGGCTTTCATCGCGCCAGCGGCCACAGGTGACATAACGAATGGCGCCGGATTCCAGCTCCAGGACGAACAGGTTGTGGGCCCCATCGGCGCCGCCTTGCGTCCGGTCCGACGAGAAGACGACCAACCGGCCGTCCGGTGAAATAGTCGGGTCGAGGTCTTCGTATCGGTCGGCGGTGAGTTGCTCCAGGCGCCCATCGGGGAGCCACAGCCGGTACAGATCGGAGTACCCGGAAATGGTGAGACCGCTGAAGATCACGCTGCGGCCGTCAGGCGCCCATGCCGGCGAGAGGATCGAAATGAGCTGGGGAAACTGATACCGTCCGACGGCCCGCTGATTCCCCAGGTCCCAGAAAAAAAGGGCGTCCCGCTCCAAGTACTTGCTGGCGAAGATCGCCACGCCGTTTCGCACGTCCAGGCGGGAGGCGAATGGGTGAAACGACTCGAATTCCGCCGAGTGCTCGCCTTGCACCACCACGCGGGCTCGCCCGCCGGGCTTCCACGGCATCCCGTAGATGTTCATGTACCCGTTACTGGGAGAGATATACAGGAGGCGGGTGGCCGAATCGCCGGGCGGCCGGTACGCGAACGGCTTGACCGCGAGTCTGGCCAGCGGCCGGGACGTGACGTCGAGCGGACGCCGGTCGATAACGTGGGTGAAATGACGCTGGCGGAAATAATCGCGGAACAGGTTGTCGAGGTCGCTCAGCGATTTTCCGTAAACGCCGGCGATGGCCTCAGCGAAGGAGCGGTAGCGCCACAGGTCCCGGTACAGGAGCTGCACCCGCCATTCACCGAACCGTTCACCCAGCCAGCGATGAATGGCCCCGCCCAGGGGATAGACGACCGTCCCCCCTTCGTAGCTGAGCTGCTCGAGGCGAGGGAGCTCGCCTCCAATGGTCAAGTCCCGCAGCACCATTTCATCGCGGCTGTCCTCGCCGGAGGACCAGTACTCGGCCAGCCCTTCGGTCCACCAGAGAGGCAAGTCCGGCCGGCTCGCACGCGGATGGAGTCGTGCGGTTTCCGATTGGACGCTCAGCTGGAAGGCGTGGACCAGTTCGTGGCGGAGCGTGTGCCTGAATTCCTCGTAGCTGCCGTTGAAGGGCAACGCGACTCGGCGCTTGAGGAACTCCGTTACCCCCAACAATCCTTCCGGTGGCACGAACGGCAAGACGTTCGTTTGCTCGAAATCGCTGTGCGAGGCATAAACGATCAGGGGGATTCTGCGCGAGGGCGAGTGTCCGAACTTCACCTCGAGAAAGTGAAAGCTCTCTTCCGCATAACCGAGTGCCACCCGCGCGAGCTCGTCCTCTTCGGGATAGAAGTACAGATCGACATGGGCCCCGTGCAGCACCCGCCATTCGAAGTCCCGGTACTGAATCTTGTTCTGGCCGAAGTAGTTGATCTGCGCTGAAACCGGAGGGGCTGCCAGGGTGAGCGCAGCAGAAACCGCCAAGCACCACCGCACCACCGGCCGCATCACCGTAGCCGCACCCGGCGGATGCGGTCTCCCTGGACGATTTGGGTGAGCGCTTCCATGCCGGAATCTACCCGCCCAAAGACCGTATAGACCCCGTCGAGATGAGGCTGGGGAGACAACGTGATAAAGAACTGGCTTCCACCGGTATCCGGTCCATCGAGCGCCATTCCGACGGTGCCTGGTTGATAAGTATTGCGGTTGAGCTCGTCTCGGAGGGCGAATCCCGGCCCGCCGCCGCCGTCTCCGCGTGGATCTCCGTCCTGCGCGACGAATCCCGGAACGACCCTGTGCCAGGCGCCCCGGTCGAAATAGCCACGCTCGACGAGCCGCACGAACGCGTTCACCGTGAGCGGAGCGTCTGACGCCAGCAGCGTGATGCCGATGCTCCCGCGATCTGTTTCGATCACGACGCCTGGGACAATGCCGTCATGCTCGGCCGGCCAGAGCAACCGGCGGGCGATGTCGCGGTAGTCGCCAAGGCCGAGGCCAGTGGACACGGGCGCCCAAGGTCCCCACCGTGCGGCAAGGCTGGGGAAGAATTCGGTGGCTGTGCGGCGGACCAGATAGTCCGGGCACGCCGGGTAGCGCCTGGCGAATGCGTCAGTGGCAGGTCCCGGGCCATTCGGATCGTTCGCCGCGATCCGGCCGGCCGCGATCACGATGGCGATCCGGGCGTCGGCAATGGGATCCCCCAGTGAGTGGCCGTAGGCGTCAATCAGAATAGGGAGATCGGGGGGTCCGGATCGCGACCCGAGCCGGGTGGCGGCCAGGGAACGGACCAGGGGATCCGCGTGGCGCAGCAGCGTGCGAGCCATGTTGGAGGCGCGGGCACTATCGGTTTCGGCCAGGGCCGCAAAGGCGGCCGCCACGACGCGGCCATCAGAAGCTTGGAGCAGCCGCAGGAGCGAAGCCGTGGCAGAGTCTGAGCCCACGATCCCGAGCGCTTCGGCGGCAACGGCGCGCAGGCGCCAGTCCGATTCGGCCAGCAACCCCTGGGCGGCGGGCAGAGCGTCGGCTGGGGACACTGCCGCGAGACTCAGCAACGCCTGCCGGCGATGGGCGAAGCCGCCTTCCCTAGCGTGCCCGGCCAAAACGACTCGTGCCTCCGGACCGCCCAGCTCCCCCAGCGTCGCCAACACCTGCACCCGGACGTTCGGATCGCGATCGGCGGCCAATGCCATCGCAGCGGAAGCAAGATCGGGAGAGCGGTAGGTCCCCAGGGCACGCAGCGCGGCGATCCTGACCTGTGGATCCGGATCCGCGGTCAGCCGTTGGACTCTGGCGGAGAGTGCCTTGCGGTCGATTCCTGCCGAATCGGCAAAGGAAAGGGTCAGCTCCCGCACGGCGACGGCACGTATCGCGGGGAGCGAGTCATCGGTACCCGCAACCAGCACCTCAGGGGCACCGCGCCCATGAAGCCGGCCGAGTGAATAGATGGAACGCCAGCGGGCCTCGGGATCGGGGGCAGTCGCGAAGCGCGCAATCTGCGCGACCGGTGCGGCCGGACCCAGCCGCCAGGATTCGGCCAGCGCGCGGCGGACGACGTGCGGAACAGTGGCCGACCCAGCCAGGGCCGCCGAGCGACCAAGAAGCTCGATGAAGACTTGAGCGGCAGCCCGTCCGCCGATTCGCGCGAGCGCGGCGACCCCCTCCGCCTGACCAGTCGCGGCGGTGGCGGGCGAGGGATCGAGGATGACCTGGCGAAGTCGGCTGGTTGCGGTGGGATCAGCGAGGAGGCCAAGGGCGAAGGCCACGTCAGCCTGTACGGTCGAGTCGGGGTCGGCGAGCATGTCCAGGAGAACGGCCGTGCCGGAGCGATCGCCGATGCGCCCCAGCGCGAGGGCTGCGTGGCGGCGCACCATCGGGTCGGGGTTTCGTGCGGCATCGCGTAAGAGTGGCGCGTCGTAACTCCGCGCGTCCTCCGTCGCGAGGAGATGCGCGAGTACCTCGACTGCCGCTTCCTGCTGCTGGGCGCGCGCCGGCGTGGTGGGCGCGACAAGGAGGCAGCTACACGCGAACGGGATCCGCCACCGGCGCCAGGTGGTCGAGAACGTGGGGGGGCAGCGAACCGAGAACACGGTTCGAATCTAAGGCGATGAGCGCCGTCTGTGCGGTAGCGAGGAGCGAATGGTCTTCCGCACGGTGGACCGCGTAGCCGAATATGATCCGGCGCCGGTTGCGTTCGCGGACCCAGCAGTCGATCCGTAAGAGGTCGTCGTATCGCGCCGCCGCGCGATAACGTACCTGTACCTCAACGACCACGAGGAACAGGCCACGCTGCTCCAGTTCGCGATAGCTGATGCCAGAGCTCCGCAGGTGCGCGGTGCGGGCATCCTCACACCAGATCACGTAATTCGCGTGGTGGGCGATTCCCATCTGATCGGTTTCGGCGTAGCGCACTCTGAGCTCGATCGAGCTCACTCCGGAGGTCACGTCGAGTCGCGCCAGATCCCCAGCGCGCGGGCGCGGTCGCGGGCCAGCGGGGTCAACCGGTAGGGTCCGGAATCGGAGAGCGTTTCGCCGCGCGCGGCCACCGGGTCCACGTCGCGCTCGGTCAGGAGAGGTCGGTGTCCGCTACCGCCGCTGCCGCCACCACCCGAGCGCGCGCGGGTCCTGGTGGGGCGTCCAACCAGTGTTGCCGAGTCACCGTTCCTGACCCCGAACGCGTACGCCTCATCGATGTCGACGTGCATCTCGGTCGCGTGGCTGCTGCCGCTGCGAACCAGCACATCGGAGAGAGTGGCCCGCCGGTCGGCGGGGCCGAGAACCACAGTGACACGGTCGCCATCTGCGACACTCAGCCGGGCGGTGTCGGCAGGACTCACGTGGATGTGCCGGGCGGCGATGATGGCGCCCTCGGGAAGCGCGAAGGATCCTGCTGGGCCTTCGAGCGTGATCCCGGCGCTGCCGGCGATCTGGCCGGAGTGACGGACCGGGGCGTCGAGACCGATCGCTCGACAGTCCGCAGCGGATAACTCGATCTGGGTCGCTTTCCGCGCCGGGCCCACGATCCTGATGCCCTCGATGGAACCCTTGGGGCCGGTGGCCTTTACCCGTTCGCGCGCCGCGAACTGTCCGGGTTGGGTAATCGGTCGCTCGGGAGTGAGCTGCTGGCCCAACCCGTAGAGGCGCTCGAAGTCTGCCTGAGTGATGTGGACATGCCGGTTGGAAACGGCGATTGGGACCATGCGACCGCCGCCGGTGCCCGCGCGCGAGGCCGGACTCCCACCAGGAAGGGGCGCCGGGCCGCGGCCGGCCGCCGCTGCGCGCACCGCGGCCGTGAGTGCATCGTAGGCCGGTCGGTGCCGGCCGGAAACAGTTTTCCGGCCCGCTACCGGCGCTATGTCCCCGAGCTGTTGCGAGGCGGCTGCCCACGCGGGGAGCTGCCCCGGGGTCGGCGGCCCCGGCGGCTCTGGGCGCACTGGTCCCAATATCCAGGGACGTCGCAGGATGGCCTCGGCGATCCGGGCAGCGAGTGCCTGCAGTTCGTCCTCTGTCACGCGCGTTTCCGGAAGCGACGGTCGGCGAGAAAAGCTTCGACGGCACGGGCGACATCGTCAGCGGCATACCGGGATGGCGGCATGACGGCACCTGATCCTGGCGCGATGCCCTGCCGCTGTGCCGCCATGCCGCTTTCCGGCGCATCGGCAGCCACAAACGGCCTGAGCTCGTAGGCCAGGCGCTTCACGTTGATCAGATGAAGGGGCGTGATGTTGTCGCTGGTCACCGATCCGGCCCAGGTGCCCGGGCCAAGGCTCATGGCGGGCGCCAGCCCCGTGGTATACCCGACCGCGCCCATGGCAGCCATGGTATTGACGAGAATCCGAAAGGCGGGTTTTTCTTCGAAGAACCGCTGGATCACGTGTTCGTCGCGGCTGTGAATGACGAGCGAGTGGCCCACCCCGCCGAAATTCAGCAGCTCCATCGCCCGCTCGCAGCACTTCTCCCAGCCATCTTCGATGTAGAGAGCGAGAACCGGGGACAGCTTCTCCCGCGAGAAGAATTCATTCGGCCCAACCGCCGAACACTCGACCACCAGTACGCGGGTTCCGGCCGGGGCGGCGATACCCGCCCTCCGGGCAATCTCCGATGCAGACAGCCCGACGACCTCACTACTGACGTGACCGGTCTTCGGATCCTGCATGAGCGCCCGCAGCCGCTCCCGGTCCGGGCCGGTCACCACGAGCGCCCGCTGTCGTTGCAATTCGGCTCGGGCCTCGGTTTCCACCGGCCGGTCGCAAATCAGCGAATTTTCCGCGGAACACAGAAGACCATTATCGAAGCTCTTCCCCGCAACGATATCGGCTACCGCCTTCCGCACGTCAGCGGTGCGCTCGACGATGGCCGGGACGTTGCCGGGACCGACTCCGTAAGCCGGCTTTCCCGAGCTGTATGCCGCCCGAACCATGGGAGCGCCGCCGGTCGCGAGAATCACCGCGGTCAGCCGGTGGCGCATCAGCTCAGTGGTGGCTTCCAGGGTGGGCGCGGTGAGGCTGAGGACCAGATCTTCGGGCTCGCCCACGCTGCGCAACGCGTCCCCAAGGACCCGGACTGTTTCGACCACACATTTCGTTGCACGAGGGTGAGGCGAAAAGACCACCGAGTTGCGGGCTTTGACGGCGATCAGCGCTTTGTAGATCGCGGTCGACGTTGGATTGGTGGTGGGAACCAGAGCGGCCACCACGCCCATCGGTACCGCGAGCTCCTTCACCCGCGCTTCCGCGGCTTCCCGGATGATGCCGCAGGTCTTCAAAGGCAGGATGTAGTCCCGAACGTCGACCGCGCTGAAGCGGTTCTTGAGGATCTTGTCCTGGTAGCGCCCCATGCGCGTTTCATCGACCGCGAGTCTCGCCAGCGGCTCGGCCGCCCGCTCGGCGGCCTCGCCCATTGCGCGGATTACCCGATCGACGCGCTCCTGAGTCGCCGAAGCGAACACCCGCTGCGCGGCGCGCGAGCGCGTGACCAGATCGCGGGCTTCCTGAATCGATTCGAGGTCACGGTCCATGCCGAAGCCTCACCGGCCCGGTCAGAGAAGGCCGATCTGGCGGAACCCGGCGAGAATTTCTTCCCGCCCTGCCCGCGCGAGATTGCGCCCTTTGATGGGAAACTTGGGGACCCGTCGGGCGGTCCGGCGAAGCTCGACCACCTTGAGCGATGTAAGACGGGAAAGATCAGGCGGAGCGCCTGAATCCGACCCGGCCGGACCCTCCTCCATTTCTTCGGCGAGGATATCCAGCTCGGGATCCGGTTGGGGAATGACGTGAACTGACACGAGCTGGCCCACCCGTTCGGCGGCGGCGGCACCGGCATCGACCGCTGCCTTTACCGCGGCCGTCTCGCCCCGAAAGGCAACGGTCACGAGTCCCGCGTCGGCGTACTCGCGGCCCACCAGCGTGACACTCGCAGCCTTCACGCCCGCGTCGGCAGCCTCGATGGCGCCAACCAGCCCGCGGGTTTCTATCAGTCCAAGGGCCTGGCCAGACCAGACCACGGTTTACGCCTCGTCGGCGCGCTGCGGAAGGATGAACTCGACGTCCTGGTGCGGTCGCGGAATGACGTGGACCGACACGAGCTCACCTACCCGCTCGGCGGCCGCGGCTCCGGCATCGGTGGCCGCTTTGACGGCGCCTACATCGCCACGAACCATCACGGTGACATAGCCGCCGCCGATTTTCTCCTTCCCCAAGAGCCGTACGTGGGCCGCCTTGACCATGGCGTCTGCTGCCTCAATGGCCCCGACCAACCCTTTGGTCTCAATCAAGCCCAGCGCATTCTCCGGCATTGACCCACCCCTCCTTGGGAGCACGCCCGGTGGCACGACGCCAGCCAAAATGCGTGCTCCCGCGCGAAAAGTCAATCAGGACAGGAGCTTGCGGGCCGTGCTCCCGAGCCCATATGTTGGTCTGTGCTCGTCGAATCTGTCCTCGTTGTCGCCGACGCCCACTTGGGACACGCTCCCCCGAGTGTGGCAGACGCCTTCCACCGGTTCTTGGCCAAGGTCCCCGAACTCGGGCAACACCTCATCATCAATGGCGATCTGTTCGACTTTTGGTTCGAGTACAAGCGGGTGGTGTCGCGTGACGCCTTCCCGACTCTGTCTGCGCTACTGCAACTGCGAAAAGCCGGGGTGAAACTGACTGTGACGGGTGGCAATCACGACCGCTGGGGGGGCGACTTCTGGATCCGCGAGCTGGGCGCCCAGTTCTACGCCGAGCCGGTCGAGCTCAACCTCGCGGGATTTCGGGTTCTGGTGGCGCATGGTGATGGCCTGAGCGAGGCCCGGACCGCCAGTCGCATCATGCATCACATTACGCGACTTCCACTTACGGCTCGCCTGTTCGGCTGGATCCATCCCGATCTTGGGTTCTGGCTGGCCGACCGTATGTCCGGCTCTCTGGCGGAACAGACCCGCGACGCCGCGTCGTTGGGCCGTGCCGCGGCCGCCCAGGCGACCTTCGCGCGGAATCTGCTGGTCAAACGGCCCGATCTCGACATTGTGGTCCTGAGCCATACGCATCGGGCCGCGCTCTTGGCCGTGGGGCCCCGCCGCTGGTTTCTCAATCCTGGCGCGTGGATGGACGGTGGGTCTTACGCGGCACTGACGTCTGCGGGTCCGGAGCTCCGGAAGTTCGGGTAAGGGACACTAGCTTCGACGCAGTCGCACTCCCGCTGCCACCCCTCCCGGCCGGGCCCGCATTTCCACCTCAACCGGGAAATCCCAGAGCTGGGCAGCGACGAAGGCTTCCGCGCCGGCGAAGAGGTGGTTGAATACCAGGAGAACGAGCCAATCCTGCACTTCCTGTTTCTTGGCCGTCACTTTGGTTGAGTTGATTTCACGATCGTAGCGAAGCTGGTGGGACGCTTTCAGGGTCATGGTCAGGGTGATCCCTTCCCAGAAAACGAACGCGGCCCCCGTGACCCTCCTCCCCAGCACCGCCTGACCCCAGCCCGGCAGTAGCAGCGAACGCGCCATCGCGGCTAGCGGAGGCGTCGGCGGCTCGAATCGAAACGCTGGCACCTTCACCGTGTCGGCACCGGAGGTGTCCTGGCGGGCGGGAGGGGTCGGAAAAGGAATTTGCGCCTCCGCCGGCTCCGCAGGTTGCAGGAGTAACAGAGCGCCGGCGAGCGAAACAGCGTGAAGCGTGAAGAGTGAAGAGGGAAGAGTAAAGCAGCATCGGAGCAGACTCTTCCCTCTTCCCTCGCTGTCACTCTTCACTGTCTTGGCGGGAGCGTGTGGGAATCGAACCCACCGGAGCCACCACTGGCGTCTCCCAGCAGTTTTGAAGACTGTGCAGACCACCAGGCCCGATCCGCCCCCGCGACGATCGATCACCGCTTCAACGCCACCGCTTCGATTTCTACTCGCGCGCTTTTGGGAAGTTGCGCCACGGCTACGGTGGACCGCGCCGGCTTGTGGGACCCGAAATGCCGCTGGTAGACCTCGTTCATAGCGGCAAAGTCCGCCATGTCGGCGAGAAACACGGTGGTCTTCACGACCTTTTGAAGGCTGGAGCCCGCGCTGTCGAGAATGGCGGCGAGGTTCTTCAGGACCCGCTCCGTCTGCTCGACGATGCCACCCGGGACGAGCTCGGTCGTGGCGGGGTCGAACCCCACCTGGCCGGCCGTGAAGATCAGGGTCTCCGTGATGATCGCCTGGCTGTAGGGTCCGATCGCGCGGGGTGCCCGCTCGGTTGAAACGATTTCCATGGTTTTCCCTCGCAGTGCCGAGTTTCGAATTCAAGCCAGCGGTACGGTTTGGCGCAAAAGGCGTTCACCAAAACACCGGGCGGCATTGGCGGTGGTCTGGCGAGCAATGGTCTCGATGGTCTCGCCGCGCAACTCCGCCACCCGCGTGGCGACCTCGCGGACGAACGCGGGCTCATTACGGCGGCCGCGATGGGGGACCGGAGCCAGATAAGGCGCGTCGGTCTCGACCAGCAGACGATCGGCCGGGCATGCCCGGACACAATCCACCAAGGCCCAGTTCCGGAATGTCACCATGCCGCTGAATGAGAAATAGGCGCCGACGTCCAGGCCCGCCTGAAAAACGGCGACCCCTGAGCTGTAGGAATGCAGGACCACCGGGCCGCCCGCGTCACGCAGCATCGCCGCGACCTCATCGTCGGCCTCGCGGGCATGAACGACGACCGGGCGCCTGGCCCGGGCGGCAATCTCGAGGTGGGCCGCGAAGACACGGCGTTGAACATCGCGGGGCGAGTGGTCGTAGTGGTAGTCCAGGCCCGTCTCGCCGACGGCTACGACCACCGGGTCGGTCAGGGCCGCTTCGATCGAAGATGCGACATCCGCGGTCCAGGACGACGCTTCGTGGGGGTGGACCCCGGCCGTTGCCGAGAATCCGAAGTCGCGGGCCAGCTCGAGCGCACGAGCACTGGCCGCCAGCGACTCGGCCACGATGATGATCTGGGTGATCCCGCCCTCGCGTGCCCGTCTGACGACTTCCTGCCGATCCGGGTCGAACTGCGGGTCCCCGAGATGGCAATGGGTATCGACGAGCAACGCCTCAGTCGGCGTCGGCTATGCCTCGCCGGGTGCGGGGGGCGGGCCCGGGGGTGGGCTTGGTAGGCGGGGCCGCGGCGCCGTAGGTTTTGACGCCGGCGACGTCCTCTCCCGGCCATTTCTGCTCGATCGCCAGCAGCACCGGCGACGCGATGAAAATCGAAGAGAAGGTGCCGGTCACGATGCCCCAGGCCATCACCCACGCGAACGGGCGGATCACCTCACCACCGAAGATCAGCAACGCGAGGGTGGCCACCAGCGTGGTACCCGAGCTCAGGATCGTCCGGGGCAGCGTTTCATTTACGCTCAGGTTGATGATCTCGTAAAGATTGGCGCGCTTGAACTTTCGCAGGTTTTCCCGCATCCGGTCCATCGTGATGATGGTGTCGTTGAGGGAATAGCCCACGATGGTGAGCAGGGCGGCCACGACCACCAGGGATATTTCCAGGTGCAACAACGAAATGAACGCGACCGTGGTGATGATATCGTGGCCGGTTGCCAGGATGGCCGCGACGCTGAAGCGCCACTCGAACCGGAACCAGAGGTAGAGGAGTGTGGCGCCGAAAGAGAGCAGTACCGCGAGAATCGCCCGCGACCGCAGTTCACCGCCCACCTTGGGACCCACGGCCTCGGTGCGCACGATCTGGAAGGACTCGGCGCCGAAGGTATGGGTGAGGACCGAATCGACGGCAGCGGCGGTCTGCTGTGTCGACTGCTCGCTCACCTGAGCCCGTGGGTCGAGACGGGCGCGTATGACGAATTCATCAGGAGCGCCGAAGGTCTGGATTTCGGCGCCGGTGATGCCACCGGCGTCCAGAGCCGAACGCAGCGACCCCGAGCTGATGTCGGGGTTGCCGGCATGGATCTGCATCAGCGTTCCACCCGTGAATTCGATGCTTTCGTTCAGTCCGCGGACGAAGAGCGGGATAAGACCGGCGATCACGAACGCGATCGTCAGCCCGTACGCCAGGTTGCGATAGTGGAGGAAATCGTAGTGGGCGTGGGCAAAGAGGCGAAACATCTAGATCGAGATCTCCTGCATGTCAGGACGCCGTTTGAACCAGATGAGGAACAAGGTGCGGGTGACGAACACGGCGGTCAGCAGTGAAGCCGCAATGCCGATCGTGAGGGTGACGGCAAACCCTTTCACCGGTCCGGTGCCGAACTGGAAAAGGAACAGGGCCGCGATCATGGTGGTCGCGTGGGTGTCGATGATCGCGCGAAGCGCCTCTTTGAACCCGAGGTCGATCGCCGCTCGGAGCGTTTTCCCGAGCTGGATTTCCTCGCGAATCCGCTCGAAGATCAGCACGTTGGCATCGACCGCCATTCCGATCGAGAGAACGAACCCGGCGAGACCCGGCAGGGTCAGGGTCGCGCCGAAGGCGCCCAGGCCCCCCAGCGTGAAGACCACATAGAACGCCAGGGCGCAGATCGCCAATAGGCCGGAGACGCGATAGTAAAGCGCCATGATCAGAATGACGGCCACCGTGCCCACCAGTCCGGCGCGAATGCCGTCCTTGATGGAGTCCTGCCCCAGGCTGGGGCCCACCGTCCGCTCCTCCACGATCACCAGGGGGGCCGGCAGCGCGCCGGCGCGGAGCACCAGGGCCAGGTCCTGGGCCTGCTGCAGGCTGGCATTGCCGAGCTCGATCTGCCCCCGCTGGTTGATCTGACTGCGAATGACCGGGGGCGCTCCCTGTACCCGCCCGTCCAGAACGATCGCCATGAAATCACCGATATGCCGACCGGTTTCCCGGCCGAAAATGCGGCCACCGGAGCGCGTGAGCTGAAAGGTCACGATCGCCTGGTTGTAGACCGGATCGAGCTGGGCCCGGGCGTCCGACAAGTATTCACCGGTGATGATCGGGCGGGACTCGACGACGTATACCGCGCGGTAGGACCGGGCGCCCTGAGAGACGGGCGCCTGGGCCCACAGCAGCTCGAGCCCCCGAGGAATCAATCGCTGAACCAGCGGCAAATGGATCAAACTGTCAACGCGGGGGAAATCTTCCTCGGGAACGAGGTATTCCCACTGTTGGCTTCCATTGAACAGCAGTGAGGAGAATGGTCCGGCCGCGTTCGCATCTGCGGTGTCGGCCTGGGACTGGTCCTTGGCAGAGGTGGTGTCCCCTCCCAGCAGGCGTTCCACCGCGCCGGTCGCGGGTTTGCCGCCGCTCGGGGCGCGCACGCCGGCCTTGCGTAATTCCGCATCGATCGCCGGGAGAGCCGCCCGGAACTGATTCTGCATGTCGGTGATGCGAAACTCGAGGAAAGCCGACCGCTGAACGATGTCCTTGGCGCGCTCAGGATCTTTCAGGCCGGCCAACTCCACGACGATGCGATTGTCTCCCACCTTCTGGATCAGGGGCTCCGCCACGCCGAATTCGTCGATCCGGGTGCGGATTACCGTCAGCGCCCGCTCGAGAGCCCCTTTCGGGTCCGCGACCGTGCCTTTGCTCTGGTCGACTTCGAGTGCAAGGTGGATACCCCCCTGGAGATCGAGACCTTGCTTGAGGGGCACGCGCTTTTCAACGGTGTCACGCATGCGCCCATCGGGACCCCGGGCGCGACGGGTGATCTCGCGGGGCCACAACGAATAGATCGCGACCGCCACGAGCAGTGCGGTAGTGATAATACGGCTTCTTATGGTCGAGAACATTGGCAATGTCGGATTGGCAAACGGTAATGACTAGTGGCGAAGGTTCATTGTGTCAACGCGGCCCGAGCGGCCCGAAAGTCCTTGTCCAGCTGGGCCTTGAGCGCTTCCGCCGAGTCGAATCGCCTGACATCCCGCAGCCTGCTCACCCACGACACTTTGACTTGCGCGCCGTAAAGGTCGACCTCGGTGTCGAGCAGATGGATTTCCAGGGATCGCTGGGTATCTCCAAACGTGGGCCGGGGCCCCTGGTGCATCATTCCACCTGAGGAGCCGGTAGCCCATTCCACCCATACGGCATAGACGCCCTGCGGTGGGATCAACTTCCTGGCATCGGGAACCACGAGGTTGATGGTCCGGTACCCGATGGCGTGCCCCCGCCCCGCTCCACGAACGACCTCCGAACTGAGCGAATAACGCCGTCCGAGCAACCGGCCCGCCAGTCTCAGGTCGCCTCCGGCCACGGCCCGGCGGACCGCGGTGGACGATACGGCGCGGCCGTCGACTTTCACCGCGCTTACCACGTCCACTGCAAAATCCAGCTGCTTACCCAGACGGCGAAGCAGCTCGACGTCGCCGGCACGGCCGCGCCCGAAGCCATGGTCGTATCCGATCACCAGCTGGCGCATCCGGAAGCGCTGGAGGAGGAGCTGAACGAATTGCTCGGGACTGTACTGGGACAGCGCCGGAGTGAATGCCAGTACTGCCAGGATATCGAGCTCACTTTGAGCGAGGATCTCCCGGCGCTCTTCGGGAAGCGTCAGGAGCGGCGGCGCCGCCTGCGGATTCACGACCGACAATGGATGGGGCTCGAAGGTGACCAGGACGCTTCGCGCGCGCACCTTTCGCGCGCGCCGCGCGATCTCCTCCAGCACCTTATGGTGCCCGAGGTGGACCCCATCGAAAGTCCCGACGGTGACCACCGTCCCCCCCGGGGCGTCGGGCAGCGGCATGGTCATGAAGCCTCGAACACGACGCTCGGGCGCAGCACCACGCCATCCGACTCGGCGACCGCCACGAGCTCTTCCCCGGCGAACAGTGCCACCGGTCCCGTACCGGCGCCGGCCGACGGGATGGCACGGCCGTGTCTTACCGCCACGCGGGACTCCTCATCCAGCCGAATCAGCGGCAAATGGGCCACAGCGTCGCGTGCGGGGCGAAGCGCCACCGGCCCGATGGCCAAATCCCCCAGGGGAATAGCGTCGGCGGCGGCAAATGGCCCGACCGCGACCCGGCGCAGGGCGGCGAGATGTGCTCCGCATCCCAGCCGGTCCCCCAAGTCGCGGGCCAGCGCGCGAAGGTACACGCCGCTGCCGACCTCGGCGTGGATGACGAGGTCCGGACCGCTCCGGGAAACGAGATCGAGCCGGTAGACGTCGATCGGCTCCGGATCGAGCTCGAACTGTTCGCCGCGGCGAGCGCGGCGGTAGGCGCGACGCCCGGCGACGCTTTTGGCGGAAAACATCGGTGGGCGTTGGTCGGTGCGGCCGATCAGGGATGTGAGAGCACGTTCGACCTCGGAATCGGTCAGCCCCAGCCACGCCTGGGATGCGTGAAGGAGCTGTCCGGTGAGGTCATCCGTCGTGGTGCTTTGGCCCAGGCGGATGGTTCCCGTGTAGACCTTGGGCAGGCTGAGGAAGAAACGCGCGAGGCGGGTGGCTTTTCCCACCAGCACCACGAGCAGGCCGGTGGCAAAGGGATCCAGCGTTCCGGCGTGCCCCACTCGCCGCGTGTTCAGGGCGCGGCGGACGGTGGCGACCACGTCGTGCGAGGTCGGGCCGGCCGGCTTGTCCACCAGGAGCATCCCGTCCGGCAGGTTACTCGCTCTCGTCTCGCTTGAGATCGGCGAGGATCTGGTTGATACGCTGGGCATGCTGGAGCCCGCGGTCCAGCTCGAACCGGAGCTCAGGCACCGTGCGAAGGGCGAGCGTACGGGCCAACTGTCCCCGGAGGTAGCCACGAGCGCTCTCCAGGCCCTCCAGCGCGCGGGTTTTTTCATCCTCGGTTCCCATCACGCTGACCCGCACCATCGCGTGCGTGCCATCGGGAGACACCGACACCCCGGTGACGGTGGCGAATCCCACGCGGGGATCCTTGAGCGACGTCGCCATGGCGCCGGCGACCGATTCCTGAATGAGCGCAGCCAGACGCTCCGGACGGCGCTTCCCGCTCTTGGGTCTCATACGAAGCTCTTGGCCGAATCGATGATCCGGGCCTGGGGGTGGCTGGCGAGCAGGCCATCGGCGGAATTCAACACCGCGTCTGCCTGACGCCGGTCGGTCGCAACCACACAGCAGGAGAGTTCGGCGCGCTGCCAGAGGTCTTGATGGTCGGTCTCCGCCACTGACACGTTGAAGCGGTCGTGCAGCCGATCCTTGAGACTTTTCAGGATCTGGCGTTTGTCCTTCAGGGACCGGCACCCGGCCAGGTGAAGTTCCCAGGTGACGATCCCGACGACCACGTCAACCGCCCTTCGAGGCTCCCGCGGGTTCGAGCGACCGCGCTACTTCTTCGACCTTGTACGACTCGAGGACGTCGCCGACCTTGATGTCGTTGAAGTTCTCCACGCCGATGCCGCATTCGAGCCCTTCCTTGACCTCTCGCACGTCGTCCTTGAAGCGCTTCAGGCTCGACAGGCCCCCGTGGTAGACCTCGACGCCGTCACGAATGACGCGAATGCTGGTGCCGCGGCGAATGATGCCGTTGCGGACGAAGCACCCGGCGATGACGCCGACTCCGGAGATCTTGAAGATCTGGCGAACCTCGGCCTCGCCGAGCACCACTTCGCGCTTTTCGGGAGCCAGCAAGCCCTCCAGTGCGGCACGCACATCTTCGACCGCTTCGTAGATGATGCGGTAGGTGCGGATATCCACCTTCTCCCGCTCGGCCGTGGCGCGCGCGTTGGCGTCGGGGCGCACGTGGAACCCGATGATGATCGCGTTCGCCGAACGCGCGAACAGCACGTCGCTTTCGGTGATCTGGCCGACGCCGCGATGAACGACCTCCACCCGGACTTCGGGAGTGGACAACTGAGCGAAGGCGTCGGCAAGCGCTTCGGCGGGACCGCCCTGGTCGGCCTTGATGATGATGTTGAGGACCTGGACTTTGCCCTCGCCCACCTGCTTCGACAACTCTTCCAGGGATACTCCCCGCCCCTGGCGCCGGTGATGGGCTTCCCGATCCAAGCGCTGGCGTTTCTGGGCGATCTCGCGGGCCTCCTGCGCGTTGGCGACCATCATGAACGTGTCCCCCGCCTGGGGGATGCCATCCAAGCCGAGGACCTGAACCGGAATGGATGGGCCCGCCTCTTCCACTCGGTTCCCCCGTTCGTCGAACAGCGCCCGGACCCGTCCCGCGAGGTTTCCGCAAATGATGTCCGAGCCGACTTTGAGGGTGCCGTTCTGGACCAACATGGTAGCGATGGGTCCCTTGCCCGCATCGAGACTGCTCTCGATCACGGTGCCCTTGGCCGGCCGGTTCGGATTCGCCTTCTTGTCCAGCAACTCGGCCTGCAGTAACACCTTTTCCAGCAGCTCGTCGACCCCCTTGCCGGTCTTGGCGGAGATCGCGGCCGAGAGGGTCTGGCCGCCGAATTCCTCCAGCACCACGCCCTGCGCCAGCAGGTCCTGCTTCACCTTCTGCACGTTGGCGGCCGGCAGGTCGATCTTATTGATGGCCACTACCATCGGAACGCCGGCGTTCTTCGCATGGCTGATGGCCTCGACCGTCTGCGGCATGACCTGATCGTCGGCGGCGACGACCAGCACGACGAGATCGGTCACCTGAGCGCCGCGGGCGCGCATGGCGGTGAATGCCTCGTGGCCCGGGGTGTCCAGGAAGGTGACCCGTTTCCCGTCGGCCCGCTCAACGTGATACGCCCCGATGTGTTGGGTAATGCCGCCGGCCTCACCGGCGATCACGTTCGTCTTCCGGATGTAGTCCAGCAGCGAGGTCTTGCCGTGGTCAACGTGGCCCATCACGGTGACAACCGGAGGACGCGAGACCAGCTGCTCCTCACGGTCTGCTTCTTCGACCGGGCCGCCTCCCTGCACGTAGGCCGCTTCCCGTACCGCCTGGAATCCGAACTCGCTGGCGATCAGCTCGATCTGGTCAAAATCCAGGCGCTGGTTCACGGTGATCATCAACCCCAGTTCTTTGAACGCGAAGGTGACGATCTGGGTGGGTGGAACCTTGAGGACGTCCGCCAGCTCGCTCACCGTGATGAACTCGTTGACCCGGACGATGGTCTTTTCGCGCTCGCGCTCCTCGGCTTTCCGCTGTTCCTCCAGCTCCCGGAAGCTTGGCTCGTCATCGCGGCGGCGGACGCCTTTCTTGGCGGCTCCCGTCTTTATGGAGGTGAGGGTTCGGGTGATGTTGGCCTGTACCGCTTCGACGTCGACCTGAGAACGTTTCCCCTTTTTCCGCTTTTTCTTATCACGGCGGCGGTCATCCACCGACTCGCCTGGCGCTGCTGAGGCGATAGGCCGGGGCGGTGCCGCGGACGTTCCCGGCGCCGCGGAAGCGACGGGTTTGAGTCGCGCGGGAGCGGGACGCTGGACGCGGGGGGGGATGAACGCCTCGGTGCGGGGCTCGCGCGGGGCCTCGGGCTCGGACGGCGGGGGCGGTGTTTCAACCGCGGGTAGCGCGGGCGGTTCCGCCACAGCGGGCTCGGGCCGCACGGACGTTGCGGGTTCGACGAAGAGCGCGGCGGCCCGTTCTTCCAGGGACGGCTTGGGCTCCAGCGGCTCCAGCTTGAGCGGGACTTCCGCGATGGCGGCCTCGGCCGCCTCGCGCTGGCGCTCCTCTTCGGCCGCCGCCTCCTTGGCGGCGACTTCGGCCGCGGTACGGCGGCGACGGCGGGGGCGGTCTCCGGCTTCCTCGGGCTCCTCGGCCGGCTTGGTGGGCTTGGCTGCCCTGCGAGCCGTCCCAGTCGTGGCGGTCGCGGTTCCAGCGGCGCGCCGGCGACCCTTTTTGGGCTCGGGCTCGTCTTTCTTGCGCTTGTCGCGCTCACGCCGGGCACGCACCAGCGCCACCTGCCCCGGGTCGAGCGCCGATAGATGGCTCCGCACGGGAATGCCGAGCTCCGAGAGGAGCTTCTGCAGCTCCTCGCTGCTCACTCCGAGTTCTACCGCGAGATCATGGATCCGCGTACTAGTCACTCCGTCCTCCTAATCATCCTGCTCCTTGACGTCTCCACGGATACCGGCTGCCAGTTTCGGGTCTCTGACACCGACCGCCTGCACTGTTTCCCGTCCCACCCGGCGACCGAGCTCGGTCGCCGGCGGACCTTCCAGCAGCGGCACGCCCCGTGCCTCTGCCAGCCGAATCACTTTCTCCTGCGTGCGCCGGCTCCGGTCCTGCGCGACGATCACCAGCGCGAAGTCCCCCCGCCGCAACCCGTCGCGGACGCCGCTCGTTCCGACTACGACCGTGCCGGCCCGGAGTCCCAGCCCCAGAAGGCCGAGTCGCCCGGAAGGAATCACTCCGCCGCCGGCGTCTCCGGTGCGGGTTGGCCTTCACCTTCCGTCTTGGCTGCCGCGGACGCGCCGCTTTGCTCATTCTCTTCGGTGAGCTCCGAGAGAAATCCCATCAGGACGTCGGCGTGCTCAGGGGTCATACCCTCGATCTTGAGCACGTCCTCCCGCTCGAGGTCCAGAATGTCGCGCAAGGTCTTTCGTCCCGCTTTCTCGAGGGTCGCCACCAGCTCCGGCGGCATACCCTTCAGCTCGTTCAAGCGCACTTCTGCCACCAACTCTTCGGCGGGCGGAAGCGGAGCAAACAGGGGGCCTTCGCCTCCGCGCTCCAGCCACTCCCGACTGGAGTAGAGATCGATCTTCCAGCCGGTCAATTCGGACGCGAGGCGGACGTTCTGCCCGTTGCGGCCGATGGCGAGCGATAACTGATCTTCATCGACGATGGCCTGGATGGTTCGGCTGTCGGGATCAGAGAACACCCGCGCCACTCGCGCCGGGGCCAGCGCCAGGCGGGCAAACCGTTCAGGATCCGGGGACCAGGGAACGATATCGATTCGCTCCCCGCCCAGCTCATTCACCACCGCCTGCACCCGACTTCCCTTGAGGCCGACGCAGGCGCCGACCGGGTCGATGGAGTCGTCCCGGCTGCTCACGGCGATTTTGGTCCGGCTGCCGACCTCGCGTGCCGCCTCTCGAATCTCGACGATGCCCTGCTGCATTTCCGGCACTTCCAGCTTGAAGAGCGCCTTCACGAACATCGGGTCACCCCGCGAGAGCACCAGGCGGGGACCCTTGGGGGTTTCCTCCAGACGCTTCAACACCGCCCGGATACTGTCCCCCTGATGGAAATGCTCCCGGTGGTTCTGTTCGCGGTAGGGGATGATGGCTTCGGCCTCCCGGAACTTGTTGATCATGATCACCAGCTTACCGCGCTCGATTTGCTGGATCTCGCCCGAGAGGAGCTCGCCCACCTTGTTGGTGAACTCCTCGCGAATCCGGCTCCGTTCGCCTTCTCGAACCCGCTGGATGATCCGCTGCTTGGCCGCCTGCACCGCGCTCCGGCCGAACTGCTCGAAGGGGACCTCTTCCTCGAGCACGTCACCCGGCTGGAAGTCCGGATCCTCCCACCGGGCCTCCTCCAGCGATACCTGCGAGCTCTGATCCTCTACTTGCTCGACCACGGTCCGCAGTATCGCGACCCGGATCGCGCCTTTCAGCTCATCGATGTCGATCTCCGACCGTACCCCCGGCCCGTACCGCTTGACCAGCGCCGCGTGAATGCCGTCACGCAGCAGATCGAGCAGATCGGCTCGCTCCAGCTGTTTCGCGTTCGACAACTCGCGAATCGCGGTGAGAACTTCGGGTGAACTCGCCATAACGCTCCTAACCGTGGACCACGGGGGCCCGTACCGGTCTCATTTGGTCCAATCGACTGCCAACCGGGCGTCTCGGGCCTCGGCCAGCGTTACTGCCAGCTCCTCGCCGCCCGACTGCAGCCGCAGCACGACCGTATCGGCGTCCTCCGGAACCCGCACGATCGTCGCGCGGACTCGTCCCCGGCCGGGCAACCGGACGTTCACATCTCGCCCGACAAACCGAACCCAGTGCTCCCGCCAGCGGACCGGCCGGTCGATCCCGGGTGAGGAAACCTCGAGGATGTAGCGGACCCCCAGAGTGCCGGCTTGGTCCAGCCACTGCTCCAGGGCCCGGGAAACCCGAGCGCAGTCATCGACGGTGACGCCGCCCCCCACGGTGATGTCGGGCCGGTCAATCCGCACCTGCAGGAGGGGGCGACTCCGCGAGCCGCCTTTTCGGATGTCCGCCAGCTCAAAACCGAGCGCGGCGAGCCGCGCACGCACCTGGACAGTCAGTTCCGCGAGATCGTCGAGCATAGACTCGGAAAAAAAAGCGCGGGCCGACTGCGCCCGCTCGTTGCAAATCGCAATATAGAGGGAAGGATGGGCCCCGGCAAGCTCGCTACATCGACGGTCCGGGACGTCCCAGGTAAGCGAGCATGCGACCGTCGTGCCCTCTGGATCGCCGATGAGAAAAGAACAGTTCGCCGTCGTGGCTGCTGCACCAGGAGCTCACCGTTATCTCGCGCAAACCGGCCCGGGCGGCACGGTCGGCAAGAGCCGCTCGAAGGTCGAGCTTACCGGCGTGAGCCACCGCTGCCCCTGTCACCTGTGCGATCACTTCAGGACCAACTTCATAACAGCTACCGCAAATGCCTACACCACAATGCATTATGATGTCGCCCATGACACAACCGCAACTCTGGCTGAGCCGCTGAAGCCCAGTTTCGAGGATGCCATCGGCGATGCCTCTCCATCCCGCATGAAGGAGTGCCACCGTGGCGGACTTGGGGTGCGCCAAATAAACCGGAATGCAGTCAGCGACGGTGATCGTGAGGAGCAGCCCTGGCTCGCCAGTGAGATGCCCATCGATTGCGTCGCCAACCAACCATCCCGCGGCGCTGCCGTTGTGTTCCCGAACCGTGGACCGGTGCACCTGGCTGGCGACGGCAATCGCGCGGAATTCGGGTTGGTGACTGCGGTCAAAGAGGAGCCAGTTGGACAGCACCCGTCCTGCCGGGCCGTGGGCGAAGAGACCGAGATCGAAATCTCCCTCCCGACCGGTAATGCCGGCACGCAGGCCCCAGTCACGCCAGGAATCCAGCTCGAAGCGGGGCACCGACTCGCGGGCGAGGCGACGTTCCGTCAGAACCGTGGCCATGATCGGCGCGCTCACGCGGCCGGGCCGTCCTCCCGCTCGATGCGGGCGCCGAGCTGCCGGAGACGCTCGTCGATCCGTTCATAGCCCCGGTCGATCTGTCCGATGTTGTGGATGATGCTCTCTCCTTGTGCGGCAAGGGCGGCCAGTAGCATCGCCATGCCGGCCCGGATGTCGGGGCTGTCCACCACCCCACCCCGGAGTGGCGCGGGGCCGGCGATCACGGCGCGATGGGGATCGCAGAGGACGATTCGCGCTCCCATGCCGACCAGCTTGTCCACGAAGAACAGCCGGGACTCGAACATCTTTTCGAAAATCAGGACCAGGCCTTCGCACTGGGTGGCGACCACGATTGCGATGGAAGTGAGGTCAGCCGGAAATGCGGGCCACGGACCGTCTTCGATTTTCGGCACGTGGCCGCCCAGGTCGGGCCGCACCCGGCGCTCCTGATTCGGCGCAACCGTTGCACGATCGTCGGTCAATTGCGGCCGGACGCCGAGACGGTCGAAATGCAGGAAGATGCTGCGGAGATCCTCCGGGCGTACCCCTTCAATGGTAACGTCTCCGTTGGTGACCGCCGCAAGACCGATGAAACTGCCCACCTCGATGTGGTCCGGCCCGATTTCCAGGCGGGAGCCGTGCAAGCGCTCCACTCCGTCGATCGTCAGCATGTTGGTGCCGATGCCTTCTATCTTCGCCCCCATGCCGACCAGACCTCGCGCGAGGTCCTGGACATGCGGTTCGGACGCCGCGTTTCGCAGTATGGTCCGGCCGCGGGCACGCACCGCCGCCATCAATGCGTTCTCCGTGCCCGTCACACTTGGCTCGTCCAGGAAGATGTCCGCCCCGGTCAGGTGCCGGGCGTCGAGCTTGAACTCGGCTCCGATGGTGACTTCGGCTCCGAGCTGCTCCAGGGCCAGGAAATGGGTGTCGAGCCGCCGCCGGCCGATGACGTCGCCGCCTGGAGGCGGCAGGGTGACCGTGCCGAAGCGCGCCAGGAGGGGCCCCGCCAGCAAGATCGACGCCCGGATCTGCGCCACCAGCCGCGGGTCGAGTTGCTTGGACTGAACCGACGAGGGGTCGATCCGCACCGCGTTTTCCCCGGTCCATTGCACCTGCCCGCCCAGATGCTGGATCAGCTCCAGGAGAGCCTGGACGTCGCGAATACGGGGGACGTTGACCAGGTCGGATGGCTCATCGGAAAGGAGCGTGGCGGCTATCAAGGGGAGCGCGGCGTTCTTGTTGCCCGCCGGCCGGATGCGGCCGCGCAGGGGCGTGCCGCCGGTGACGTGGAAGCGCGAGGGCATGACCGGACCATACGCGCGGAGCGTGGCGCGTCAAGGCACTTTGCTTAACTTCCCCTGAGAAGAGACCAGGCCGGGAGTTCCCGTGGGTGTGGGGGGTAGACCGATGCCGTGGACGGATGTCGTCGTTGCGATATCGACTGCGATCATCGCCGTTTTGCTGGCCTTGCCGGCCGTGGCGTCGTTCTTTCTTTTCCGTGAACTCCGCCGGGCCGTCGCCCTGCTGGAACGGGCAGCCGACACCCTGCAACAAGAAATCGTTCCTGCCGTACAATCGGTTCGCGGAGTCGTGGAACAGGCGACGCAGGTCGCTGGAACGGTGCGGGGGGAGCTTGAGGCGGTGGTCGACACGTCGCGCGATCTGCGGGGCCGCGTGAAGCGGGCCGCCGACGCGGCCCAGGCCCGGCTGAGCGACCTGGAAACGCTGCTGGATGTCGTCTATGAAGAGGTGGAAGACACCGCCCTCGATGTCGCCTCCGCCCTGCGCACGACCCGGCGTGGGGTCGGGATGTTTTCTGCGATGAAACGAGCATTTCTCCGGCGGGGCCGCTGACCGTTTCCCGGGGCGGTCGCCTCGCCGTCACGTTTGCGCTCGCCGTGCTGGCGGTCGCAATCACCCCCGCTGTCGCGCACGCCTGGACCCCGGCGACCCACATCTATCTGGGCGAATCGGTGCTGGCCAACCTCGGTCGCCTGCCCGCCGCGATCGCCGATCTGCTCCGGATCTATCCGTACGATTTCTTGTATGGAAGCATCGCCGCCGACACGTCCATGGCGAAGAAATACGCCCCGGTCGGGCGTCATTGCCACTCCTGGCACGTCGGCCAGGAGATCTACGATCTGGCCGAGAGCGAGGCGTTACGATCCTTCGCGCTCGGCTATCTCTCTCATCTCGCTGCCGACGCGGTCGCGCATAATTTCTTCGTTCCCCGCCAACTGGTCCTCACCAGTACCGCGATCGGCCTGGGACACTCGTATTGGGAAAGCCGGTTCGAGACTCACCTGGGCGAACAATATGCCCGTACCGCAATGGACATCATCCGGCTGGACCATGGGAACTCCGATTCCCACCTCGACCGGATCCTGTCCCCCACCATTTTTTCCGTGCGAACCAGCCGCCGTCTGTTCCGGGGAATGGTTGGGGTAACGGAAACCCAGAGCTGGCAGCGCGCGTTCCGCATCGTGGCTGAAAACAGCCGCTGGGACCTCAGCGATGACGAGGTCGAGCGCCACATGGCGACGTCGTTTCACCTGGTGATGGAAATGCTCGGTGAAACCGAAGCAACGGCGCGGCGGCTCGATCCCTCCGGCGAAGCCTCGCTCAGTCTCGCCAAGCGCCTGCGGCGCGAGTTGGCCCGGCATCAAAAGGGTGATGGGGCCCGGCTCACCGAAGTCGCGGACCAGCATTTCGGTCTGCCGTCCTACCAGCTCACATTCTGGGAGAGGTCGGAGAGCCACCGGCCGTGGCGAACGCGTGCCGGCCGGTCGGACGTCGAGAAGACCCGAGGGAACGGGGGCCGGGGCTCGCGGTGACCGCTCGGGCGTCAGCGGTCCGCTGCCTGCCCGCTCAGCCTCTCGCGCAACACCGATTGCACCCGCTTGGGATCGGCGCGGCCGCCCGACTCCTTCATGACCGCCCCCATGAAAAATGCGAGGAGTTTGGCTTCGCCCTGGCGGTAGCGTCGGACCTCACCGGGATGCGACTGTAACACGGTGGTGATCCACCCATCGAGCTGGCCGGCGTCTCCAATTTGAACCAGCCCCAGTCGCTGGGCGACATTCGCGGGAGGGGCATCCTGCTCCGCGATCTCCCCGAAGACGCGCTTGGCCGCCTGATGACTGACCGTTCCCTGCTCCACCATCCGGATCAGCTCGTGGAGCCGTGCCGGCAGCACCCGGAAACGTCCCTGATGCTCATTCGCATCGGCCAGCACCGAGCCCAGCACCCAGTTGGCGGCGACCTTGGGCTGGGCGCCCGACCCCACTACCACCTCGTAGTACTCGGCCAGGGCCCGCGTCCCGGAGAGGACGGCGGCGTCGTAATCGGATAAACCGTAGTCCCGCGCAAGGCGGAGACGCTTCGCTGCCGGGAGCTCGGGAAGCCTGTTCCGCTCGGCCACGACGTCGATTCCCGCTTGGGACACCGAGACCGGGGTCAGGTCCGGCTCGGGGAAATAGCGGTAGTCATGGCTCTCCTCCTTGGTCCGCATCGCGCGCAGCTCCCCGGTGGCGGCGGAGAATGTGGTCAGCGCGACCGGGGCATTCGATTCGAGAGTCGCGATCTGGCGGTCTCGCAGGAGGATCAGCGCACGCTCGACCGTGGCAAACGAGTTCATGTTCTTCACTTCCTGCTTGGTTCCCAGCGCGGCGCCGGGCCGGCGGACCGACAGGTTGGCATCGACCCGCAGGCTGCCTTCCTCCATGTTGCAGTCGGAGACTTCAGCGTACTCCAGCACCTGCTTCAGGGCTACGAGATAGGCGCGCGCTTCGGCTGGTGAGCGCAAGTCGGGCTCGCTCACGATCTCGACCAGGGGCACACCGGAACGGTTGAAGTCAACGGCGGTCATTCCGGGAACCCGATCGTGAAACGACTTGCCGGCATCCTCCTCCAGGTGCAGCCGGGTGATCCCGATGGCCACGCGTCCGCGCTCGGGTGAGAGGATCTCGAGACTTCCGAGCAGGGCAAGAGGACGATCGAACTGGGTGATCTGGTAGCCCTTGGGCAGATCGGGATAGAAGTAGTTTTTTCGCGCAAAGACGCTGGTATCCCGTTCCACCGCGAACCCCAGTGCCAGCGCCGCACGCACGGCGAGGCGCAAGACCTCGCGATTGGGCACCGGAAGCGCGCCCGGCAGTCCGAGACACACGGGGCACACGTTGGTATTGGGGGGGTCGCCGAAGGTCGTCGGACAGGCGCAGAAAATCTTGGAGCGGGTCTTCAGTTGAACATGGACCTCCAGGCCGACGACTGTTTCCCAACTCACCGCGCCTCCTCGGTAGCGTCGACCAGTCGTTCGAGGTGGCGGGCCACCTCGAGCATGCCGGCCTCCTCGAAATGCGGCGCGAGGATCTGCCCCCCGATGGGAAGCCCACTGGTTCTCCCAATGGGAACGGAGACGGCGGGAAGGTGCGCCAGGTTGGCGGTACACACGAAAACGTCCGCGTGGTACATGGCAACGGGATCGTTCACTTTTTCGCCGGCCTTGAACGCCGGAGTCGGCGTCGTGGGCGTGAACAGGAAGTCGACGCCGTCGGGAGTGGCCGGGCCGCGGAAGACCTGCTGATAGTCCTGCGTGATCAGACGACGCGCGACCTGCGCCTTCTGGTAGTACTTCCCGTAATAGCCGGCCGACAGCACGTACGTCCCGAGAATGATCCGTCGCCGGACCTCCGGTCCGAAGCCAGCCCCGCGAGTCGCGCGGTAGAGCGCCGCAGGGTCGGCGCCGGGGTGGGACACCCGCAGGCCGTATCGAATCCCATCGAAGCGGGCCAGGTTGGAGCTGGCTTCCGCAGGTGCGATCACGTAGTAGGTGGGTACCGCGAGCCGGGTATGAGGCAACGACACCGGCCGGATACTCGCGCCGGCATCCCGGAAGCGTTGGACCGCGCGGTCGCAGGCTGCCTGGATAGCGGGGTCCAGGTCGGGCGGGAAAAACTCGCGCGGGGTGCCGATCACGACGCCGGAGAGGTCGGTTCGGGACTCGCCAGGCGACAAGGGGTCCAGGTCGGCCGACGTCGGGTCATTCCCATCACGGCCCGAGATGACACCGAGCACCCGGGCGGCATGGTCCACGGTTCGCCCGAACACCCCGATTTGATCCAGCGAGCTGCCGAACGCGACGAGGCCGTAGCGACTGACGCGGCCATAGGTCGGCTTGATTCCGACGATGCCGCAAAAAGCTGCCGGCTGCCGCACCGATCCTCCGGTTTCCGAACCCAGCGCGGCAGCCACCGCCCCGTCGGCCACCAGCACCGCCGAGCCGCCGGAAGACCCTCCGGGAACGCGTTCGGGATCGAGCGGGTGCCGGGTACGCCCAAAGGCGGAATACTCGGTCGACGCGCCCATGGCGAACTCATCGAGATTGGTTTTGCAGGCTATCAGTGCGCCGGCTGCCTTGAGCCGGGCGATTGCGGTGGCCTCGTACGGCGAGCGATAGCCATCGAGGATCCGCGACGCGCATGTCGTGGGATACTCGAGGGTGCAGATGTTGTCCTTGATGGCGACAGCCACGCCCTCCAGCGGGCCACTACCTGTGGTAAGAGATCTGGCGTCTGCCTGAGCGAGAAGAATGCCACGGTCGTAGGCGATGACAGCGTTCAGCCCGCGGGCGTTGCTGCGCTCGATCCGGTCTGCTACGGCCGCGGCGCCGGTGCTCGCGGTCATTCTTCTTCGTTCCCAGCGGGCATGCCGTTTGCGCCCACTCCGCCCAGCCGAGGCACCAGGAACAACCCATGGCGAAACCGGGGAGCCATCTGCGCAAGGGGAACGGCGAGCGGGGTTCGGTGAGGCTGGTCGTCTCGAAGCGGCTGGCGGGGGCCGGGATATTCCAGCGTGGATTCCTGGTCGGATTGCTCCACCCTCTCGAGCTGGGACACGTAGTCGAGTATGCGGCTGATCTGCTCGGTGAGAGTGGGAAGCGACTGCTCGTCCACGCCGAGCGCCGCTAGCCGCGCGACATGCTCGACCTCCTCCCGGGTGACGCTCACGCTTCCTCCCAATCACGTTCCAGTCCGGCGTACGCAACCAGCAGTTGCTTGGTCCCGATCTGCTCGTCATCGAACTCCACCATGACCCGCAGGTCGCGACCGTGACCGGCCAATCCGCGGATCGTTCCGCTGCCGAACTTGCGGTGAACCACGCGCTCGCCTTTCACGTACCGCGGATTGGCCTGCGATTCGACTTCCGGAGCGGAAAGCGGGACCGTCGCCCAGGTGCCGGGCCCGGGCCGCCGGCGCGGCAGATCCCCGCCGAACACCCCGCTACTACGGCGTTCGTCGACGACGCCCGCGGGGAGCGCGTCGAGGAATCGTGAGGGCATGCCGGGAAGCAGTTGGCCACCCCGCCGGCGGGCACGGGCCCAGGTCAGGTAAAGGCGGTCGCGTGCGCGGGTGACGCCGACATAGGCAAGGCGCCGCTCCTCTTCGAGTCCCTGGGCGGTCTCGGTGGACCGGCTCAGCGGGAAGAGACCGTCTTCCATGCCCGCGAGGATCACGACGGGCCACTCCAGCCCTTTGGCCGTATGCACCGTCATGAGGCTCACTCCGGCTGCGTCACCGGTATCGCGTTCGGCCGGCGAAGCGAGAGCCGCAGATGCGAGGAACCGTTCCAGGGGGGACGAAGGGTCCTCGGCGTCGGCCTCTTCCGACCATTCCGCGGCACCGGCGAGCAGCTCGCGCACGTTCTCGATCCGCTCCGCACCCTCGATCCCCTCCGCCGCCAGGTAGGCCTCGTACTCGATGGACTGGAGTACCCGCTCGAGCAACGCGGCCGGCGTGCTGCTGGGAACATGGCTGCGCAGCCGCTCGATCAACTCCGCGAATCCGTGCAGCGCTTCCTTCGCTTGAGGGCGAATATCGGGGATGCGGTCTGCGATGGCGGCTGTTTCCAGCAGGGGACGCTTCCAGGTGGCGGCGACCGTTTGCACCGTGGCTAACGTTGCCAGTCCAACTCCCCGCCGGGGCACCTGGATCGCCCGAAGAAACGCTTCATCGTCTCTGGGGTTCGCCAGCAGGCGCAGGTACGCGACGAGGTCCCTCACCTCGCGCCGCTCGTAGAAGCTGACGGCACCTACTACCCGGTGTGGCAGGGCCACGCGCCGAAAGGCCTCTTCAAATGCGCGCGATTGCGAATTGGTGCGATAGAGCACCGCGACATCGCCATAGGCATAATGATCGACCGCGGCGCGCTCCCGGATCTCCCGGGCGACCCATTCGGCCTCGTCGCGCTCGTCCGCCACCGCCACCAACACGACCGGCTCGCCGCCGGCGCGCGCGGTGAAGAGCGTCTTGCCCAGGCGTTCACGATTCTCGGCAATGAGACCATTCGCGGCGTCCAGGATCACCTGGGTGGACCGGTAATTCTGTTCCAGCCGGACCAGGTGGGCATCGGGAAAATCGCGTTGGAAATCCAGCATGTTCCGGACGTCCGCCCCCCGCCAGCCGTAAATGGATTGGTCGTCGTCACCCACGGCTGCGAGCTCTCGATGCTCCTGCGCCAGCTGGCTGACCAGGAGATACTGCGCGCGGTTGGTGTCCTGGAACTCGTCTACCAGAATGGACTGGAAGCGCCGCTGGTAAAAAGCCAACCGTTCGGGTTGTTCCCGAAATAGGGTCAGCGGATGAAGCAGCAGATCGTCAAAATCCATTGCATTCGCCGCTCTTAACGCCTCCCCCAGTTGCCGGTAGATCTCGGCGGCGGCGCGGGCGATCCGGTCATCCGCAGCCGATGCCAGATCCTCGGGGGTCTGGAGCCGATTCTTGGCATGCGAGATGATCGACTGGATGAGCTGGGGCGGGAATGCCTTCGGGGCATACCCGCCGCGCTCCAGCAGCCGCTTGATGAGCGCCAGCCGGTCGTCCTCGTCGTAGATGGTGAATTGCGGCGTGAAGCCGAGCAGGCGGGCTTCCCGGCGAAGCAGCCGGGCCGAGAGCGAATGAAATGTCCCGATCCAGAGCCCTACCGGATCCGCGCCCAGAATCTCCGCCACCCGGCGACGCATTTCCTGTGCAGCCCGGTTGGTGAATGTGACTGCGAGGATCCGGTACGCTGGGGTGCCGCCGTGCATCACCATGTGGCCGAGCCGGGCGGTGAGCACGCGGGTCTTGCCCGATCCGGCCCCGGCGAGAACCAGGAGGGGGCCGCCGCGATGCTCAACGGCTTCCCGTTGCGCGTCGTTCAGGGGGATCACGCGAGACTCTGCGATTGCACCGGCAGCGAGGCTTCGAAGGTGGCGCCGATCGGCGACGCCTTGAGCTGAAGCGTGCCGCCGTGGACGTCCTCGACGATGCGGCGAGCGAGGGCCAGTCCGATTCCCCACCCGCCCTTAGTGGTGATCCCGGGCTCGAACAGGCGGTCGCGCACTTCCGGCGCGATCCCAGGGCCATCGTCCGCCACGCGAATGGAAACGGTGCCGTCCCCGGCGGCCACGGACACACTGATGTTGCCGCCCCTGCCGCTCAACGCGTCAACGGAATTGCGGACCAGCGCCTCCAGCGCCCATTCGAGCAGCACCGGATCGCCCTGAATGCTGGGCCCGGCGCCGGGGGCCCGGACCTCGATCGCGACCTGATGGGCATTCTGGGGGAGACGCGGCTCGAAGTAGGCGGCCACGCGTTCGGCCAGAGCACCCAGCGCCACCGGCTCCGCCCGGGCCGGCCGGCCGATCCGTTCGAAGCGCTGCGCGACGCGTTGCAGGCGTTCGAGGTCCGCCGCCAGATGTCGAGCGATGTCCCGCGATCGCTCGTCGCCCGACTCCAGCCGCTCGATCCAGGCGCCGACGCTCATCAGCGGAGTACCGAGCTGGTGGGCCGATTCCCGCGCCACCGCGACCCAGAGCCGCTCCCGGTTCCGATCCACCGCCGCCCGGTACGCCCAGATCCCCACGGTCACGCTCGCGACCAGGAGGCCGATTTGCAGCAGCGCGAGCCAGGTAAGATGGCGACCGAGAGGTATCGATCCGAAGTGGATTTGCCCGAAATCCTGGCCGGTAATCGGAGGGTTCAACCGGTCCAGCTCCCGGATGTAGCCCAACACCCGCGGATCGTCGTAGTCCACGCTGCCGCCAAAGGGAAGATTCGCCGCGGCGACCGGGATGCCCTCCGGATCGGTGATCACGACCGGGATGCCGGTGGAGTCGATATCGTTGGCGATCTGGAGCAGGAGATCACCGCTGATCTCGGGTTCCCGGAGCGCGGCGATGATCCGGCCGTACACCTGGGATGTCTCCCGGGCGTCCGCGCGCATGTGCTGCACCAGCCTCCACGCCTGCCATACCGAGACCGCGGCCAGCACGACGATCAGTGCCAGCGAGATTTCGGGTCCGGCGCCCTTGAGGCGGCGGAGGGCGCTACGCGCCCGCGGGTGCGAGGCGGTCACGGCCGAGGTAGGGCGCCAACGCTTCGGGAATGACCACGGTGCCATCGGGTTGCTGGTTGTTCTCCAGGAGCGCGATGATGGTCCGGGGAAAGGCGACTCCGGACGCGTTCAGGGTATGCAGGAATTCTGGCTTGCTGTCGGGCCGGGGCCGGTACCGAATGTTTGCGCGACGTGCCTGAAAATCGGTGAACGTGCTGGCGCTTGAAGCCTCCAGCCAGGTCGCTACCCCGGCTGCCCAGACCTCCAGATCGTAGGTCTTGGCGCTCGAGAACCCCACATCGCCCGCGGCGAGCAGCACCACCCGATAGGGAATCCCGAGCCGGCGAAGTACCGCCTCCGCGTGGCCCAGCAGTTTCTCGTGCTCGCTCGGCGAGTTCTCCGGTGTGGAGAACCGAACCAGTTCCACCTTGTCGAACTGGTGGATCCGTATCAGGCCGCGAGTGTCCTTCCCATGCGAGCCCGCCTCCCGGCGAAAACACGGGGTATATGCGACATAGCCTCGCGGGAGATCGCCGGCCGCGAGCACCTCGTCGCGGTGGATGTTGGTCACCGGGACCTCGGCCGTGGGCACCAGGTAGAGGCCGTCTTCCGTCACGTACATGTTGCGCTCGAGGTCGGGAAGCTGTCCCGTGCCGGTTGCGGTTTCTCGATTCACCAGCAGTGGGGGTGCCACCTCGGTGTATCCATGCTCCCTGGTGTGCAGGTCGAGCATGAAGTTGATGAGGGCGCGCACCAGTCGGGCCCCGGGACCGGTGAACAGCGGAAACCCGCTTCCCGTGATTTTCGCCCCCCGCGGAAGATCAAACAGACCGAGGGCCTCACCGAGCTCCCAGTGCGGTTTTGCCGGAGAGGCCAGCTTGGGGATCTCTCCCCAGGTGCGCACCACGCGGTTGGCCGCCGCGCCGCCATCGGGTACCTCGGAGAGCGGCAGGTTGGGAAGCTGCAGCAACCGTTCGTGCAGCTCGGCGTCCAGGGTCCGCTCCTCGTCGTCCAGCCGCTTGATCTCCTCGGAAAGTTCCCGCAGCCCGGCCAACGTGCCGCCCGCATCCTCCTGGGCGCGTTTGCGTCTCGCCACCACTTCGGACGCGGTATTACGCTCGGCCTTGAGCTTCTCGACCTTCTGGAGGGTCTCGCGCCGCCGCTGATCCAGCTGGATGATGGAATCGAGGAGCGGGCCGTGTTGCCCGCCGCGCCGGGCGATCGCCGCGCGCACCTGCTCGGGCGATTCCCGCAACAGCCGGATGTCGATCACGGAATCAGGCGGTCGGCGTGCCGGGCGTGAGGCTACGGTAGCCGCAATTCCTGTTGACCAGGGTCTCCATGGTCATACTGCGCTGGACCGGATCCACCGCGAGGACGCGGAATTTTCCATAGCGGGGGAGCTGTCCGGTGAATTCGCAACCGGTGAGGATCGCCCGTGAACGCACGATGAACACGACGTCGGCATCGACCGCAAGCGACAGGCTGTCGACATAGCCGCTGCTGGGCGCGCTCTTGATCGAATCGAAAGGCTGCTGGGTCAGGAAGATGCCGGAAGACCTGGGCAGGCCGAGAGCACCGGCCGGGTATACCGCAGCGCGGCCGTTGGCAGTGATGTCGAACGCGAAATCAAACCCCGAGACGTCGGTGCGCGTGGCGCTGCTGGTGGGAAGGTCGTAACCGCTCGGCAAGGTCACGCTGGTGCCGTGCAGCGCGTACAGCGTCACCGTGTCGACCACATTCTCCCGGGAGGCCTCTGGCAACTGCAGCGGATCGTCACAGGCTGCCGTCGCCGCGATCGTGGTCATCGCGACGAGGACGGCATTTCGCATTTCTCGAGTGATTCGCATTTCTCGGATGAATTGCATCGTCGAGGTGAAGATTACCCGTCGCTGAAAAGAGGGTCAACCCACAGTGTTGCCTTGACTTCGCTTACTGCCATTCCTAGCTTGGCCCGCATGGCGACCATTCGCGACGTGGTGCAGGCCTTGGGCCGTCGTGAGGGGGTGGATGCAGTCATCGTGTTGGGCCGCGACGGGCTCACCATCGACGCCGCGGCCGCGAACGGTTTGGACGCGGATGGTCTCGCCGCGTTGGTCCCGTCGGTGGCCGCGGCGTGCACCCGGCTGGGAAACGCGGCATTGCGCGGCGAGTTCACCAGCGGGGTGGTCGAATTCGGACGCGGCATGGTCGTCGTCACGGTACTTACGCCCGAGGTCCTCCTGGCGATGGTGGTGGCTCCCGGCGTCAACATCGGTGCCCTGCTGTTCGAGCTGCACCGGCATCGGGCTGCCATCGCCGGCCTGCTGTAGCCGGAAGTTCACCATTCCCAAGCCGCTTCACGCTTTCGACGCATGAGCCGCTGGGCCGCGGTGCTCGCCGGTGGATCCGGCACTCGCTTCTGGCCCCTTTCGACCAGCCGGTCCCCGAAGCAAATGTTGTCGCTCACCGGCTCGGAATCGCTGCTGGCGCAGGCCGTCCGTCGGCTCTCCGGCCTCATTCCGCCCGAACGCATCCTGGTGATCACCGCCGAGGCGCTCTGTGAGGCCACCCTGGAGGTGCTGCCGGAGCTGCCGCCGAAAAACATCCTGGCGGAGCCGCGCGCCGCATCCACCGGCCCGGCGCTGGTGTGGGCAACTCACCGGGCGCAGGAAAGCGATCCGGACGCGACCCTGCTCTCGCTTCATGCGGACTGGTTCGTAGGAGATGATGCCGCGTTCCGGGAGACGGCCCGCCGTGCCATGGACGTCGCGGACCGGTTCGACGTTCTGGTCGCCGTAGGCGTCGTGCCCAGCCGGCCCGATGTTGGATACGGATACATCGTGCCCGGAGAAGTTCTCGACGGCGACGTCCGCGTGATCACCCGTTTCGTGGAAAAGCCGGATGCCGAGCGGGCGACCAGACTGATGCGCGAAGGTGCCCTGTGGAACAGTGGCCTTTTTGCCTGGACCGCTCGCCGATTCTTCCTCGAGACCGAAGCGCTAGCACCCGAAATCGCTCCCCACCTGACCGCCCTGCGCGCGGGTGACGTGGCCCGCTACTTCCGCGAGGTGCGCCCGATCGCGGTGGACGTTTCTCATTTCGAGCGAAGCCGCCGGGTGGCGGTCCTTCCCGGCCGGTTCCCGTGGGACGATGTCGGCACCTGGGCCGCCCTCGCGCGGGTCCGAGCGACGGATGCCGCCGGCAACACATCCGTCGGTGACGTCACCGCGGTGGATACCGCCGGAACGGTCGCCTGGGCCGACGGTGGCCCGGTGGTGCTTTTCGGCGTGCGCGATCTGGTAGTCGTGCGGGCCAACAGCATCGTGCTGGTCACCACCACCGAGCGCGCGGCCCACTTGAAGGACTTGCTCTCCCGCCTGCCTCCTCCGCTCCGCGATCCCGTTTCATGAGCGACGTCTATCTGCTCGAGCCAGAGCCATCCGCGGTCTGGTATCCCTTCGGAGACTGCCGGCCGCTGAGCGAGATGCGCGCCGGAGCGTGGTTGATCCGGGAGCGCTGGGAGGCGATCGGCGAAGGGGAAACCAGAGCGGTCTTTGCCCCCGCCCACCTTCGCGACTTCGTCGAGGATGGGGTGCCCCCTCTGGTGAAGCAGAACGAGGTGAACGGCCCCGCGCTGATCGGCCGATCGGACTTCGCACCGGCCGGCACGCGCCCGGAGCTGCCGCCGGGGCCGGCGCGTCTGATTCATGAAGAGACTGCCGTAGGCTGGTGGGTCCCGTCCGGCAGCAAGTGGAACGGCAATCAGGAAGAGTGGCCGGGCATCGAGCTGGACGGGCTCCTGTTGCGGGGGGCCTACGACCTGGTCACCGCACTCGAGCATCTGCTGCATGCCGACGCGGTGGACTTCACGGTCGAACGCGGCGACGAGCTCCCCGACGGTTGCACCGTGATCGGGGACCCGGCCGATGTAGTTCTGCTGGGTGCGACCGTTGAGCCCGGTGTGGTTTTCGACGTGCGTGAAGGTGCGGTCGTCGTCGAGCAACGGGCCTACGTGAAGAGCGGGACGAGATTCGAGGGGCCGGTGTATATCGGTCCCGGAACGGAAGTGTTCGGGGGGCCGATTCGCTGGTCCACTATCGGGCCCCGCTGCAAGGTGCGGGGCGAGATCTCCTCGACCGTCTTCGTCGGTTTCGCCAACAAGGCCCATGACGGGTTCGTGGGCCACTCCGTGATCGGGCGCTGGGTAAATCTGGGTGCCGGCACCATCACGTCGAACCTCAAGAATACTTATGGGAAAGTGCGGTTACAGGTGGGTGCCAGCTCGATCGACACCGACCGGCAGTATCTCGGCAGCCTGATCGGCGATCATGCGAAGACCGCCATCGGAACCTTGCTCGGCACCGGAACGGTAGTCGGTGCCGGCGCGAACGTGTTCGGCGAGGTGCGACCGCCGAAGTATGTCCGGCCGTTTGCGTGGGGTGGTGCGGACGAGCAGCGAGTCGAGCAAGAGGGATTCCTGTCGAGCGCCGAGCGCGTCCTGGCGCGTCGCAACGTGTCGCTTTCCGAGCCGGTCCGAAGGATGCTCGAGGGCCTGTACCGCCACGCGGCCGGCCGCCTATGAAGGTGACCGTTCTCGGATCCGGCAGCCGGGGGAACGCCATCGCCTTCTCGGCGGCCGGCACCACCATCCTGGTGGATGCCGGCTTCCCGCTCCGCACGCTCAAGCGGCGCGCGGCGAGTGCGAGACTGCGCCTTTCAGACCTCGCCGCCCTCGTTGTTACTCACGAGCACACCGATCATTCGCTCGGCGCGGCGCGGCTGGCCAAGGCGGCGTCCTGCGTGCTGCTCGCTTCACGAGGCACACTAGCGAGCCTGGCGGAGGCCGCCTCCCTTCCCACCAGGGTGATCGCGCATCTGGAAACCGTCACGATCGGTCCCTTCGGGATCACCGCCTGCCGCATTGCGCACGACGCGGCGGAGCCGCTGGCCTTGGCCATCGTCGGTCCTGACGGCGAAAAGGCCGCTCTGGCCTACGATCTTGGGGGCTCCAGTCCGGTTCTCCGATATCTGCTGCGATCCGCGGATTGCCTCATCGTTGAATCCAATCACGATGAGGCGATGCTGCGCGCGGGTCCCTATCCGGCGTCGGTCCGACGTCGGATCGCCGGGCCCGACGGGCATCTGTCGAACCGCGCGGCAGCGACATTACTGGCCGAGGCCTGCCACCCGGCGCTGGCGACGATCGTACTCGCACACGTCAGCGAGGTGTGTAACCGGAAAGAGCTGGCGGAAGAAACGACCCGGCGCGCACTGGTGGCGCGGGGATTTGGGGGGAAGCTCTTCGTCGCGGACCAGGACGCGGGCCTGCAGTCCTTCGACGTCGCTCGCGCCTGATCCTCAGCCGGTGGGGACCGGGTCGTCCGCGCTCACCGTGGAGATCCGCGCTTCGCGCTGTCGCATCATGCTCACGAATTGGGTCGCCACTTCGGGGTCGAACTCGCTTCCCGCACGCTCCTCGATATAGGAGAGCACCCGGTCCGCGGGCCAGGCGTCCCGATAGGGCCGATCGGTCCGGAGCGCGTCATAGACGTCGCAAACGTGCACCAGCTTGCTGGCCTGGTGACAATCTCGCGCGTGGGTGAACGCCGGATACCCGCCGCCGTTCAGCATGATGTGATGCTCGTAGGCCACCACCGCGGCGAGATCCAGATCCTGTTCGGTGGCGATGATAATTCTGGCGCCCTCCACCGGATGGCGGTTCATGATGGCCCGCTCTTCCGGCGTGAGCTTGCCGGCCTTGTTGAGGACATCTCGCGGGATCTTGACCTTCCCCAGATCGTGCATCAGTCCGGCGATGCCGAATGCGCGCACGTCGCGCGCGCCCATTCCCACCCATTCGGCAAGCCCCATGGTCAGGACGGACACGTTCATGGAGTGGGTGGTCGTGTACTCGTCGAATTGCTTGAGCTTCAGCAGCGGGAGAATCATCTGCTGGTCGCCGTGCATCGCGACCGATAACCCGCGCACGACCGCCTCGGCCTCGCGGAGCGGCAGAGCGTGCCCAGTCTGCAGCTCCTCGTGCAGCCATCGTACGGTGTCGGCTTCCTCTCGCAGCGTAAAGTTGATGGTCGCCGTCGGGATCTCTTCGACCGCCGCGGCCGGCTCCCCGCGGATGCCCACGCTGCCGAACCGGATGGCGCTGGGCCGCGTTTGACGGGCCTCGCTGGTATCGATGGTGCGGAGCAGCACGCGGGCGAGGATTTCGTCGAGGAATACTTCGAGATCGTCGCGCGTTACGGCCTGGTCGAACTGGAGTCGCTGGACCCCGACCTCGGCCAGCCGGCGGCTCCAATCCCAGCCGCGCATTTCCCGCAACGGAAGGTTGCTGAAAATCACCTCGTCGCCGAGGAACGAGAACAGCACTTCAGGCTCCTGCTGGCACAGGTCGGTGAGCTTGCCGTACACCGTATCGAGCGCCCGTTCGCGTGAGCGGTGGCCCTCGGGGTATAATGACAAAGCCGAGAGCGCCTGGGCGAATGCGGCGAGAAAATCGACCGCCGGGAGGCTCATGCGGTTGTCCCCCCACCGGCCGCGGCGCGGGTGACGTCGGCGTCACGCGAACGAGCCGCCTGGTCCAGGATCGCTCGCGCGCGGGGATCGTCTCCGAAAGACCGCAGGGCAGCAATCGCCGCGAGGTATTCCGGCGTCTTGTCCGGCGGTCTGGCACCGAACCACGTTTTCCGCGGAGCCGTCAGCCTGAGGAGCGCGTCCACGGCGGACCGAACCCCGCTCGCCCCGAGTACCCGGATGGCCAGCACGCGCTGATCTTCCGAGGTCCCGGACAAGGCCCGCGAGCTCACCAGCGGCAGGGCGGTCGGTGGGCAGGACTGCAGTGCCGCGGTGAGCGCCGCCCGCACCATGCGTTCATCCGGGTCGCCGAGACCACGGCAAATCGCCCGCTCGCGCAGAGCCGGATCGCGCAAAACGATCCGCAGCGCCTCCCGCCGGACCCGGGCCTCTTCGTGCTGGAGGTAGTCACTCGCCCGCAGATCCGGGGGAATGACCTCCAGGTCGCCCAGAATCCGAAGCATGTTCCGCTGTACGTACCATCGCTGGTCCCCGAGGCGCTGCATCGCGAGGGGGGCGACCTCGAAGCCCAGTCCGATGATGCGGTCGAGCAGCAGTCGCCGGGTCTGGCCGGAGTCCACCGCGATCAGTGCGTCGAGCAGGACGCCGGCCGCCGCCATTCCCAGTTGAGGGAGCAAGGCATCGACCAACTCGATGTTCAGGGGGGGCACCCGCAGCACTGCAGCCAGTTGCTCGGGTGTGGCGATCTGACGCCAGATTTCCGACACGGTGGACGATCGAGCGGCGGTCTTCAGCGTCTCGACCAACCAGAGAAGCTGATCCTTTTCCATCAGCTCGCGGATC
This sequence comes from Gemmatimonadota bacterium, assembly GCA_016209985.1. Classification (GTDB taxonomy): domain Bacteria; phylum Gemmatimonadota; class Gemmatimonadetes; order Gemmatimonadales; family GWC2-71-9; genus SHZT01. The sequence goes on from JACQVB010000219.1 coordinate 52,103, forward strand.
GCCCGGGTGAGCGGCTCGCCTGTCGCATCCACTTCCAGCGCCATCTGGACGATGCGCTGCGGTCCGGGCAGGTAGACGGCTTCCGGCGCTACCGCGAAAACCGGGTCCGCGGTGGAAAGAGCCTCTAGCGCATGACGGTACGCATCCGGATTCGGATCCTTGAGCGACCAGCCCCGGATCAGCTCGCCGACCTGGTCGCGAACCGACTGTTCCGCAACGACTCGTCGCTCACCCATGCCTCGGTCGGCATGCCGGGCCAGTTTCTGGAGCATCCGAAGCATGGAGTGGGAGATGGTCTGCTCTTCGGTGTGACTCGCCGCGTTGACCAGATCGAGGACCGCATCGACGGCCATTCCCTGGGAGGCATTGAGCAGGAACTGACGTCGCTGCATCCCGTCGCCTCCCATGTCCAACAGCCGCTCCAGGGTGTGCGGCTCCAGGGTCGATACCAGTCGCGACATCCGTTTCTTGAGCTGGGTAGCCTCGGCGGTCCCCGCGCCACGCAGTTCTTCGGCGATCTGGAGCATGTAGCCCACGATAACCTGGTCGTATGCCGTGCCTCGCGGGTGCTCTTCGATGGCACGGGCGACACTGGCAGGATCCGTTGCAGGTTGAGCGGTGCCGGCCGCCGACTGTCGGTGTCCGGTGTCCGGTGTCCGGTGCTCGGGGCTGCGCGAGGGAGTCCCGGACACCGGTAGCCGGTCGCCGGACACCACGTCTTGGGGCACGGAATCACCCGCCGCAAGCGCGGCCCGAGCCATGCCTACCCACAGCTGAGCGGCCCGCGTGCGCTGACTGCGTGCGGCCGGATCGTCCGCCTGGGCCGGCTCCTGGTCGCGCTCGTCCAGCAACTCGAGCCGGTCATACATCAGGGGATGCATGCGGACATGGGGCCACGCCGCGAGCTGTGCGATCATCAGCCCCAACGGCTGCTCCGCGCGGTCGGCTTCGACAGCCACGCGGCCGACGAACTCGATCAGCTCGTCGAGTTCCGCCCCGCGTGAAAAGGTGATGGCGCCGAGGTGATGGCGGTGAAGTCGACCAGCGAGATCCTTGAGGACGGGGTTGTTGGTGTCAGTGGCCACGCCCTCGATGACGAGCTGCTGGCGCGCCACTCCCAGCGAGAGCGAGCCTCGCTCAAGCAGCAGCTGCTCGAGCGTGCGCAGCAGTCCCTCCACCGCTGGCCGCAGCGATGGATGGCCATCCGGGTACATGGAGAACTTGTTGAGCGCGATGGAGAGCTCGATAAGGAACTCCCCCAACTCGCGCGAGAGTGCGGCGCGTGCGGGACCGGGTTGCTGAGGCGGCGTCAATCCCCCGGTCTAGCCGCCGGTGCGCGGTGGCGTGGCCTGTGGCTTCGAAGGCTTGGCGCCGGAGGTGCCCGCGGGTACGCTGGTGCCTCGCCGGTCAGCAGGTGGAGCGGCCGGCACTTCCACCCCCTTGGGAAGCGGTGTTGCCGGACCGGTCCGTTTCAACGTGATCGGTTCTTCCAGGTCGCCACCGGAAAGGGTCAGCCGTTTTCCCTTGAGCTGGTAGCGGTAGACCATCCACTCGTCGCCGAAGGCGATATGAATGGAGTCTCCCTGGAGCCGCCAGCGCACGGTTTCGTCGCCGTAGCTCGCTGAAGAATCCGAACGGATGATCACCGACCGGGGTCCCTCCGGAGTTTCGGCCTTCCAGGTGCCGCCGAGCTGAACCTGGGGCTGGCTCTTGGGTTTCTGCGCGGCAAGCGCGGAAGCGGCAACAAGAAACACGAGGGATGCGATGCGAAGAGAGCGCATGAATGTGCCGGGAAAAAGTAGTTTGGTCGGACTTTATACGCCACGCGAGCGGCAAGAGGTCCCAGCTCCTTCATTAACAATCCGAAGCGCCTCGAGGTTTCCCCCGAGGCGCTTCGGACTACGCACCGTCGATGCGGCGATGGGTTTAGTACATCCCGCCCATGCCGCCTCCCGGAGGAGCCGGCAGGCCTTTCTCTTCTTCCTTCTTCTCGACCACGACGCATTCGGTGGTGAGCAACAGGCCCGCCACCGACGCGGCATTCTGCAAGGCGGTGCGCGTGACCTTGGTCGGATCGATTACCCCCGCCTGCACCAGGTCCTCATACTCGCCTGACTGGGCGTTGTAACCGTAGTTCTTCTCTTTCGAAGAACGAACCTTCTCGACCACGATCGAACCTTCGGCGCCCGCGTTGGTCGCGATGGCACGGATGGGCTCTTCCAGCGCGCGACGCACGATGTCGACGCCCACCTGCTCGTCGGCGTCGGTTACCTTGAGCTTGCCCAGTGAAGTCTGCGCCCGCAGCAGCGCAACACCACCGCCCGGGACGATGCCCTCTTCCACCGCCGCGCGAGTCGCATGCAATGCGTCCTCGACGCGTGCCTTCTTTTCCTTCATTTCGGTTTCGGTCGCCGCACCGACGTTGATGATGGCCACGCCGCCGGCCAGCTTGGCCAGACGCTCCTGCAGCTTTTCCTTGTCGTAATCGGACGTGCTCTTCTCGATTTGCGACTTGATCTCCTTGATGCGGCCCTGGATGTCGTCCTGCTTGCCGTGGCCGTCGACCAGGGTGGTGTTGTCCTTGTCCACCACGATCCGCTTGCAGCGGCCGAGGTCGCTCAACACCGCGTTCTCCAGCTTGAAGCCGACTTCCTCGCTGATCACCTTGCCGCCGGTGAGCTTGGCGATGTCCTCCAGCATGGCCTTGCGGCGGTCACCAAAGCCCGGCGCCTTCACGGCGCAGACCTTGAGCGTGCCCCGCAGCTTGTTGACGACCAACGTGGCGAGCGCTTCACCCTCGACGTCTTCCGCGATGATGAGCAACGGCTTGCCGGCCTGCGCCACCTTCTCGAGCGCCGGCAGCAGGTCCTTCATGGAGGAAATCTTCTTGTCATGGATGAGGATGTAGGCGTCTTCCAGCACCGCCTCCATCTTGTCGGGATCGGTGACGAAGTAGGGCGACAGGTAGCCACGGTCGAACTGCATGCCGTCCACGGTCTCCAGCTAGGTCTCCAGACC
>JACQVB010000220.1 GCA_016209985.1 Gemmatimonadota bacterium
GAGGGTGAATTCGAACACGGCCTCACCCCTGTCCCCTCTCCCCTTCGCTCCGCTCAGGGCGGCGCCTTACGGGAGAGGGGAACCGAGGCCCATGGCTGGTTGTGCGGGCTGTGGCTGGACTCTTCAAGTGTCAAATAATCGACATAGCGTCGCCGTAACTATAGAACCGGTACCATTGAAGACCCACCCCAGATTGGCGCGTGTTCACTTGCGCGAACCCCAACGCCGAGCCGATTATGCCTTCGAGGGTGAAGTCGAACACGCACGAAAGGTAAGAAGAGAACGCCCGCGGAAAAACGATCCTGGCCGCGTGTTTTGGTGCCCGGATCCTGGGGTGCCGCGCAGTATGGTGACCGCTGTGCCGAGCATCGGGGGAATTCCGGGACCCTACCGCTTCTCCTTCTACAGCTTCGACTGTAACGAGCCACCCCACGTGCACGTTCAGCGGGAGCGGGCAAAATGCAAGTTCTGGCTCTTGCCGGTGGCGTTGGCCACCAACTATCGACTCGCCGAGCGCGAGCTCGGTCGAATACGCCAGATTATCTTAGAGCATCATGGCAAAATCATCGGGGCGTGGAATGAGCACTGCGGTCGGTAGCGACCCGTCAGTCAGAACGGTCGAGGTGTCGGACGAGATGATCACGGCACATCTGGCCGACGGGCGTACCATCAGCGTGCCGCTGGCGTGGTCCTGGCGCCTCTCGAGAGCGACTCCGGAACAACGCCGGAACTTCCGGATCATCGGGGGCGGCGAGGGAATCCACTGGCCGGATATCGACGAGGACATCAGCGTGCGGGGAATGCTGTACGGAGTACCTGCCAAAGAGCCCAAGCGAGATCAGAAGTAGCCATGCCGCCGCGGCGTGGTGTTCCGGGCCGGAACCCGCCCCGTACGCCCGCCGGCGTCCGGAGCGGGTGGTCAATCACCGGCTAGTGGGAGGTAAAAGTTGGTGAGCAGGGCGTCTACCACGCGGAATTGATAGGGCGGGTAGATGAAGAGACTGGTCTCTCCGGAACTAGGGCGCGAGGTTAGGGGCAGCACGTCGTCCGAACCAAGTCCAGAGGGCCAGGAGGAACGCAGCAATAGTGAACGCCGCGAGCCAACCGAGCAGACGGCGGACCTTGTCGACCTCATCAATCTGCTTCAGCGCCTGAAAGGACGACTGGATCTCAGAATTCACACAGGCCGCCGCTGCGGCTGAGTCGGGCATCAATGCCCGGCAATCACGCGCGGGGGTGACGGCGGGGTAGTTGCTCTTGACGGCGGCCCGAGTCCACAGGAGCCAGCCGGTAATGAGGCCCACGGCAGCCGTCAGGACCATGACTTGGCCCAGCGTCCAGCGATGAATTGAGTCTCGGATTCGAGCGAACACTGTGGGGCCTCGGGCTGCCTTTAGGCGGCTCAACGGAGATCGAGCGGAAGTTGGGGCGGGCCCGACTTCATCGTCTCGCGCCAAAACTTCTGGCCGAGTGGATTCTTACTGTAGAAGACTAGAACGTACTGCAGAACCCCGGTGCCAGCCGCCGTTATCTGGTGGCGCAGGTGTTCCTCCGCCGACAGGTATCCAAGCCGTACCATAGCCTCATCGAACTTGGTTAGCATGAATCTGACAATGTTCTTGTCGCGACTGGCCGCAAGGTCTTGCCGCCAGTCAGGACAGTTGATGAAGTCTGCAATCCGCGTTGACGTCGGATCATCGTGGTACTGTTTGAGATTCGTGCGTACATCCCTGCCGAGCATAAGGAGAACGAGAAAGTCCATTCGGTAGTCACTCAGCCCGTGAATCGCGGCGAAGCGGAGGTTGGCCGCGAAGGGGTCGACGAAGCAGAACGAGAGGAGTCCGCGGCCACGTGAGAAAGTGGGCATAGCCCGGCGAATATCTGGTACAACCACGTTCACGTCGCCTGGAATGAAGGAGACGTCGTGCTTAGAGGGCAGCACGGCTATCCGTTGTCGGAGCGCGTCAATGCACCTCTGGTCGCTGTCGACGAAGATGTACTTGGTGAAAGGCTTTGGAAGACGAAGGACGGACATCGCTGTAGTCTCGACGATTTCGTTGGTCTTGCGCAGCTGTGCTCTGCCCGCACCAGAGTATAGACCGAGGTAGGCGAGCTGCGGCCACGATGCCGCCATCGCTGTGGTGAAGTACCACGCGTACTGATTGTGCAAGGCAACCTTCTCGAGGGAGTGCTCCCTGATCTTTGGGAGATAGAGGCCGTCGTTAGGCAGGTTGCGCAGTAACGGCTCGGGCGCGTCGATGCTTGGTGCTCGGGCTGGAGGTGGCGGTTGGATACTGGTCCCATGTTCTGTCGTCGAGCAGACGGCCGTGCGCTTTTGGCGTGCGGCCGCCAACCTGCTTGAAGAAGAATGGCACATTCTGGGAAACGCATTGGTCTCGAATGTCACGTGCCCAGCGAAGATCCATGGGCCTGTGAACGATTCCGCTTTCGCCGCCGACGATTACCCAGTGCACCCCCTGAAGTTGGAGGCGAAGCGGTCCAAGAAGGGGCTCGCACGACAGGAACCGCACGTGGGCCGGGACTCGAACAAGATGTGCCACCCTGTACACCGTGCGCTGATCTTCGATTGACGTGCCGATCCAGATGTGGCTCGGCATCGGTTGGTGATTGAACAGTTCCGGGTGACGCTTCCAGAACCGAAGCACGTGATTCGGTCGCTTCGTAAGCACCTGGTATGTGTGCTGCTTGGCCGATAGCATGACCTCGAATACTTGTGCGAGGAATGCGTCGGGTATGTCGTGATGGAAGAGATCGCTCATGCTATTCACGAAGATCATTCTTGGGCTAGACCATTTGAACGGATCGGCCAGACGCTCCGGCCAGATGCGAACCGCGAACGGATCCTTTCTGTTCTGACTTGTGTCTACGATGGGATGCCGGCGAAGGTAGTGCACCGTAAGGAGTCGATGGGCTAGCGTCGCGGCGTAACAGTGATCGCAGCCAGCGCTGACCTTGGTGCACCCTGTAACAGGGTTCCAGGTCGCGTCTGTCCATTGGATGCCCGTCTTAGCAGACACTAAGGTTCGCTCATGGTGTGCGTTGTTTAGCTGCCTGTATATCGCTTCTTCTCTAAACTGCGATCAGATTGGGGCGGGCGATAGTCCGCGCTGCCGGGGTCTGCGAGACCGTCCGTTCGCCGGGGGCGCACGGAGTCGCGGGCTGAAGCCCGCACTCCCCTCGCTGCCACTTCGCTTCGCTCAGTGCGGCGGCTCGGGGCAGGCTTCGCGGTCCTGAAGGACGAGTGAGATCTGTGCAGCGCTTGAGCGCCGCGCCGAGCGCGCCCCCTCGCTTCGCTCGGGGCAGGCTCTTGAGGGCGCGATTGCCGAACGCAACGGCTCCTTACTTGGCCGCGCTCGCCAGCTTCAAGCGCTGCTTGGGCCGCGTTCGGCGGGCTCCCGCGTGGTACAACGTTTCGGGTGCGATGTCGGCGCCGTTGGGCCAGGCCACCGTTCCTCCATCGACGAAGAAGCGCCGAAAGTAGTCCAGATCCTTGAGGGGTGCGAAGACGGGGCCCTTGAGCCAGCGGCGGAAATCAAGGTCGCTTCGGAGCGATCGTTGAAGGCGACGTGGATGCGATAGCCGCCGCGGTACTTGGCTCCGGTCACGAGCGGGAGGAAGGTCATTGATGAACGCTACTGGAGCGGCTCGATGCGCTCAAGAGGACGGCCGGCCTTCATCTTCTCCCAATTCGCCTCGAGTTCGCGGCGGTGAAGGGCAGCCCATTGCTGGACGCGCCGCCGGGCGGTTGTAGAACGCAATCCACCGGCAGCAAGGCACCGTCGAATCCAAACTTCGCTTGATCGCCCTGGTGCTCCGCATGGAAGTGGGGCGGCTCGTGCTCCTGGTAGAACATGCGGATAACGATTCCAAGGAAGACCGAGATGACAGGCATGCACGGAAGGTAGCGGGGGACCGCGAACGCGGCCTCATATAGCGCTTCTCCTCTGAACTGCGATCAGATTGTGGCCGGCGACAGTCCGCACAGCCTAGGGCCCTCGAGAGCGTCCGTTAAAATGGCCGCGGGCAAGGAGTCGCGGGCTGAAGCCCGCACTCGGCACGGTCCTGAAGGACGAGTGAGATTTGTGCAGCGCTTGAGCGCCGCGCCGAGCGCGCCCCCTCGCTTCGCTCGGGGCAGGCTCTTGAGGGCGCGATTGCCGAACGCAACTCTCCCTACTTGGTGGCCCTCGTCAACTTCAAGCGCTTGATAGCCGGCTCCGCTCGATGACCGGAATGTCATCGCCTCTGCTCCATGTTTGTCTCGCCGACAAAAGCCATTTGCCGCACCATAATCCGTTGGTTGTCCGGCCAGTCCCAGAACTGCACGACGGGGGTGTCGGCCGAATCGAGCATCAGCCACATCCGGGCACGCGTTTGGTTGTCCAGGTACCGGATCCAACCTTGTCCGGTAGCTGACACACCCAAGTTGAGGCGCTCACGATTGGCGGGGTTCCCAACACCCGGCTTGGTATCAAAGCCCATACTCACACTGCCGTCCGTCTTGAGACCCAACCCGAACTGCTCGGCGCCGCCAGCATTAAGGATCTTCATTCCGACATACTGTCGCCCGTCCGGCATTGGAGCACCGAGAACGATCCGATCTCGCCCGTCGTTATCCTGAACGATCAGCACTTTTGTGCGGACGACGTCTTGGGCGTGCGGCTGCAGCGAGGTCGCGCCCAATACCCAAGTCGCCAAGATACCGATTCCAGCGACAGTAGCGACAGTCAGAGAGCGTCGGGACGTCCGCTCAGCGCACTCACAGCGGCGCTCGAGCTCCCGATAGTCTGTGGTCATTGGCTTCCTCAGTATAAGAATGGGAGCAGAGCCGCCTTTTGTGTCGCGTCTCCCCTAAACTGCGATCAGATTGGGGCGGGCGATAGTCCGCGTCGCCTAGGGTCTGCGAGACCATCCGTTAGCCGAGGCGTCGCCCGTCACCGTCGTTCGTCGCAAGCTCGGACAGTTGAAGGGGGCACGAGCCCTGCATCAGGCAACGTCGCCAGCTGCCGGATCGTCGATCACGTAGGGCGCAACGCCAGGAGAGAGGGGAAACCACAAAGGAAAGTGTTCCAATCACCGGATAACAAAGTGTCACCTGTCATCTGAACCGTTCACTGGGGCGGCGAGAGGGTTGCCACCACTTCGAGAATGCTGAGGGTGGGCTCGGCTCCAGCGGCGCGAAAGATCTGGATTCCGCGTGGCGTGCCGCTGCCTCGCATGGCGGTGAGGGCTTCCGGTGATTCCCAGACGGTGTCGATCCGCCACAGTGTCGGGTCGTTCGTTGCGCGCGAGAGCGTGCTCCGGACCAGACCGGGAGGGAACGGACCTTGAGCGGCTTCGGTATACGCGGCCCGCAAAGCTGATTCGCGCTCTGGAGCCACGTGGGCTTCGAGAACGGTGAGGGGCATTGGCATAAGGAACTCCCTAAGGGGTGTCGGCGCTCCACGAAAGGGATTCGCGGTGCTGCCTTGTATGTCGTTTCTCCTCTAAACTGCGATCAGATTGGGGCGGGCGAAAGTCCGCGCGGCCTAGGGTCTGCGAGACCGTCCGTTTAGCCGGGGCGTCGCCCGTCACCGTCGTCGGTGGGAGTGTCTACGATTTCGAGGCAGGATCCCTTGCCAGCTTCAAGCCCTTGTTAGGCGGTGCGCGTTCGCCACGATGCCGGATCGCGGCGCTGATGATGAACGGCCACCACCACTATGCGCCCGGGTTGGGAGCGGAAGAAGATGGTGTAAGGAAACCGGCGCATCACGCATTGACGAAACTCACCATAGACTTGGGCAAACGCCTCGGGCCGTTCTGCGATAGCCGCGATTGCGGCATCGACCGCACGAGCAAACTCGAGCCCGAGACCTTCCACTTGCTGCTGATACCACCTGCGGGCGTCGCGCACCTCGGCACGGGCTTCGCGTCGAAAAACGACGCGCGGCGTCACTCGCCGCGCCCGTACAGCTCTTTCCTAACCTGATCCCAAGGGATGGCTGAGGAAGGGTCCCGTTCGTGTTCGGCCCAGCGGCGATCCAGTTCGGCGCGCAGCTCGTCGGTCAGAGGAAGTGCTTGGGCATCCTGGGCGATGCTATCCCAGATGTCTTCCACCAACGCGATACGTTCGGGAATCGAGAGCTTCCGGTAATCCGGAGCCGGCTTAGCCATGCAGGGAATCTGACTGAAGCAGGTTGGTGCGGCAAGCGCGCATCCGCCTTCTGTACCGCTTCTCCTCTAAACTGCGATCAGATTGGGGCTGGCGATAGTCAATCGCGCCCTGAAAGGGCGCGATTGGCGGGGGCGCTAAAGCGCTGCCGCGCTACAAATCACGCGGCCGCGCGAGTCCGCGATTACGGCTCATGGAGCGCCACGCCGGGATTTCATGACGGCACCTTGGCCCACGAGATCTTCATAGAGCCTGTCCGGGGCAACATCCAGGCCTCCGGGCCAGGTGGGCGCGCCGCTCACCGGATCGATGCTGACCGCGGCAAATTCCTGGGGGTAGTCGACCCAATGTTTGAACACGCCACGGCCCGCGATATCAGAAAGATCAACCTCGCCTTCGGTACCGTCCTGGAAGCGCACCCAGATCCTGAAATTCGCCCGCGGCTCGATGGCGGTGACCCGGTAAGACATCAATCGCTCTCCCTATCTCAGTGGCTCGATCCGGTTCAGGGGCTCGAGGTTCTGGGCCTGATGCCAGGCGGTACGCAGTTCCTCCGGGTGTAAGTTCGCCCATTCACGCACCAAGGCGGTAGGGCGGGGGGACAAGGTTCCGGAGATGACCGACAGGTCCTCGATGGCAATCAGCGACTCTTGTCCGGCATAAATCGCATGAAAGTGTGGTGGAGAATGGTCGCGCCAGTACACGTAGATGGCGATACCGAGGAATTCGCTGACTCTGGCAGACACATTTCCCGACCGAGGCCCACCGTCAATTCCGGCTGGTCCCGTCAACGGCCCATCAACAACTGCGCCGGGTCCTCGGCCACGCGATATGGCTGTAGTCCGTTGATCAGAGTTAGGTGGCAACCACACGAACGCCCGCAAGTCAGCCGCCCTCCCGGCGGGGCAGCAGGCTACGTGCAAGCACGACGACCGCTGCTAGAGAGAGAACGATGAGGAGCGGATACAGCAAGAGGAGGTCGACCCGAATGTTGCACTCGCCACTGCACAGCCAGCGGCGGTGCATCGCGTACTCGTAGGGGGCGTAGAGCAGCCAGGCGACAGCGGCGGCCGCTGCCAGTCTGCGGCGCGAGAGGCGGTAGAGCCCGAGGAAAAGGGCCCCCGGAATCAGCGCGAGCCAGGGCTGGGGCATGAAGAGACTGCCGAAGACACTGAGGACCGCCAACAAACCTCGGGAGTTTCCTGTGTCGTTGCTGCGTTGTATGTCGCTTCTTCCGTTCAGCCTGCGGCCGGGCGACCCCCGAAGGAGACGACATAACCATCGGGGTCCTCGACGTAGAAGTCCTTCGTGCCCCACGGAGTCGCTGTAAGCGGCTTGATGATCGTGGCGCCGTTCGCTGCGCACTGCTCATAGAACGCCTCGATGCCGTCCACACCGGCGGCCGCGTCCAGGTGCTCGTTCGCACGCCGGTGTCGGCGCTCGTCGGGGTTCTTGGGCGCTTCCTTCAGGTGGAGTTCCAGCCCGTCCAGCTGACCAATCGCGTAAAACCCGTCCCATGGCTCGCCGAAGGTGAAACCGAGCTTCCGGTAGTAGGCGATCGAGCGGGCAAGGTCGTCGACCAGGAACTGTGGAGCGAGGGATGTCACCCGTGGCTTCGTCTTGGTGGTAGTCATGATTGTCCGTGTTCGGTAATGCGAGTCCGCCTAACGCCCGCGTGTCATCAGGAATGGTTCTGAACGCGGTAATGCAGTTGAACCACACCATCATTGAAGCGTTCGACGGACTGCAAATCCAAGGGCACATGGCGGTGACGTCGCGCTATCAGTGGAATGCCATCCCCAATAAACACCGGGACCACACTGATGACGAACTCGTCGATCGCGTGCTCGTCAAGAAAGGAGGCGATGAGCTCGCCGCCGCCCATCAGCCAGATATCCTTGCCAGAGTGCTTTCGAAGACGGCTCACGAATGGGCCGATTCCGCCGTTCACGAACTCCACGCCTGATGGGGCATCGGCTGGTGGCGTATGATGGGAGAAGACGACGTTGCGACTCTTCGAGTCGAACGTCGCCCCCATGCCCAGGCTCACCTCGTAGGTCTTCCGGCCGAGCAGCTTCGTGTCGATCGACCTCATGAAGGCGTTCATGCCCTAGAAACCTTTCGGAGCGGGGCGGGACGTCAGCCATTCGAGATCGCCGTCTGGACGCGCAATGTAGCCATCAGCACTGGTGGCAATGTGGACGATGACTTTCCGACGATTCGTCACGAGTATTGATCCCCTGTTACCGCAAGGCCGTCCTAGGAGCGATCGAACGCGTTCAGCCGCCTAACAGATCTGCGCTTAAGCTGCGTGCGCCGACTCATGCGGCGCAAGGAGCCGCAGACGGGCAACGTGTACTCATCACAGCGCGCGCTCCAGCTCCACGTTCACCTTCGCCGCGCTCGCCCCGTAGCGCGCGAGCAGATCGGCCACCGCACCCCGATCCTCACGCGTGAGGGCGTGGAGCAGATGGTAGCCGGTCACCACACTGCTTCGTCGTGCGGTGGCGGTCGCGATCGCCGCCTGCATCGCCGCCTGCACGTCGGGATGCAGAGGCAGCTCGGGGCGCGCGGGGCGGTCGCCGGCTGGCTCCAGGCGATCCCGCATGTCGGTCTGGAAACGCTCGAGGTCCTGAGCGCTCGGCTCCGAGAACCAGAGCGGATGTCCGGTCCGCAGCAGGCCGACGACGAGGTTCTCCGGCCGGATTTCAGATTGCTCGAGACGGAACGCGTCATCTCCCGCCAGCGCCAGCGCTTCCCGCAGCTTTGGCAAGAGGCCCGGCAGATCGACGGGTCGTGCGTCGCGCTCGGCGAGAACTGTGGCGGGATCCAGTCCGCACAGCTCGAGGATATGCCGGTTGTCGGCATTCTGCGGCATCCCTTCGAACAGCGCTCGTGCCATCTCGCGCGCCGACTGCTGCGACTGCCAGCCGCGGAGGCCCAGATCCGCGCCGCATCGCACCAGGCACTCCACGACGGGCGTCCACGCGTTACCGACCGCGAGGTTGATCATCGGCGAGCCGTAGACAAGACTGTTGACCGGGGTGCCGCGCGACACCATGTACTCGAGCACCGCCGTGCGGCCATTGAGCATGGCGACGAGAAACGCTTCCATTAGAATCTCCTCGTCGTCCGGATCCGGGTGAGACAGAACGAGCGCCGGGCCGACGAGGTCGAATGGCGGACGGAGACGGCGCGCCGGCGGTGTCGGGTGCCCATCCCGATCGAGAAACCGTCCGACACCATCGACGTCGCCGAGTCCGGCGGCGATCCACAGCGCTTGCCGGGGGACGACGCGCTCGGCGAGCACGTCCACGGCTTCGCCGCTCCAGTACCGGATGAGCGCGTGTTCGAGGACCGGCACGCCATTGGGTGCCACCCAGTTGGGATCCGCGCCGCGATCGAGCAGGTCCCGCACCGTCTCCGGTTTCGTCTTCATGCGGCCGCAGAGCTGGACGTTGAGCTCGCGCCGACGGTCGAAGCCGGGGGTCGCGAGCCAATCCATGATGGGGCGCATCGCGTCCCGGCCGTGTCTCCCCTCCCAGGCGATGGCAGAGGCCATCAGGTTGCGTCCCCTCGCAGCCCAGTAGTCGGACGGGCGAAGCACTTCCGGGTGCTCGTCGACCACACGCTTGAGCGCACCGAGGTCGAGTGCCTCCACGGCCTTGGCGACGTTGCGGAAGGGATTCATCTCCCCTTGTTGCGGCACTCCCTCGGTGCCCGTGAACGTGCGCGCGAGCATGTCCGACCAGCTCGAGAACCCGGCCATGCGCGCCACCGCCAGACGCGCCTCGTCCTCCGTCAGGGCCACCTCGAAGACATCGTCCACCCGCATGCCGTAGCACCGCGGGACGAACGCGGCGGCCGCGCGGCCGGCCCAGGCACGCCTCGCCTGATGTCCGGCGATGAATGAGCGCACGCGTTCGTCGGCGTGGTTGCGTCGATCCGACACGATGGACTGGGGGCTGAGTCGCCGGCGCTCGACGTCTTCGAAGTATCGCACGAGTTTCGGCCAGCTCGTGAAGCCATACTCGCGGGCGATGACAAGCTGCGCGTCGGCGAGCTTGGGGGAACCAGTGATCTTGGGATGGCGGGCTTGGGCGCGCGCCAGGGCGTCGGGATCGCGGGCGCGGAGCTGGCGGAGCAGCGCTTTCGCTTCCTTGTGCTCGAACTCGAGGTTGGGACTGGGCGGAAGCGGCCGGAAGGTGGACATGGGGTCTCCTTTCGTTATGGCCCGTGTCCGCCTCGTGGGCCCGAAAAGAGAGTCAGTGTGTTGTGCGGGTCGGCGACTACATCGGATGGGACCATCCCTGTCCGCGGACCGGGTGCGCTCCGACGGCGCCCCGAAAAGATGCGCGAGGGTCGGCTACGGGGTCAAGGCAGCGCGGTAACCTCGCCGAGTCGGGCGGTAGTGGCACAACGCGTGGCCACGAGGGCAGCCGCCGAGGGCACTGCTAATCGGATTGATCGTCCGGTGCTGCTCTCCACCAACTCACCACTCACCACTCACCTCAGACAATCGCCATCGCGTCTCCGTAGCTGTAGAACCGGTACCGCTCCTCCACCGCCACCCGATACGCCTTCATCGTGTTCTCGTACCCGGCAAACGCCGCGACCAGCATCAACAAGGTCGAGCGGGGCAGGTGGAAGTTGGTGAGCAGCGCGTCCACTACCCGGAACCGATACGGCGGGTAAATGAACAGACTGGTCCACCCAGCGCCTGCCTCGACCGTCCCGGACTTACCCGCTGTCTCCAGCGTGCGCGCGACCGTCGTGCCCACTGCAACGATTCGTCGCCCTTCCTTCCGTGCCCGGTTTACGGTCGAGGCCGTGTCGCTGGAGACTTCATAGTGTTCCGGGTGCATGGTATGGCGCGCCGGGTCCTCCACTTCCACCGGCTTGAACGTTCCCGGCCCGACGTGCAAGACGAGTTCCGCGATCTCCACTCCGCCGCCGCGGATCTGGTCGAGCAAGTCCGGCGTGAAATGCAGGCCGGCGGTGGGTGCCGCCACGCTTCCTTCCTCCTTCGCATAGACCGTCTGATACTGCTCCCGGTCGGCCGGCTCGGCCGCGCGGGCGATGTAGGGGGGTAGGGGAGTACTCCCGTAGCGCTCCATTACACCCTTGGCGTCGATGCGGCCGCCGAAGCGAATGCGCCGGAGCCCGCCGGTCAGCACGTCCACGATTTCTGCGGTGGCGTCATCCCCGAAGCGGACCACTCGGCCGCGCTTCAGTTTGCCGCCGGGGTGCACCATGGCGAGCCAACTTCCATCCGGCTCCGGATGAACCAAAAGGATTTCGGCTGCCCGGCCGTTGTCACGGGTGCCGCTGAGCCGGGCGGGAATGACCTTCGTGGTATTGATGACGAGGACATCGCCAGCTCGGAGCAGCGATGGAAAGTCGCGGAAGTGGCGGTGCTCGACTGCGCCGGTGTGACGGTGGAGAACGAGCAGCCGGCTGGTGCCGCGTTCGGCCGGCCACTGGGCGATGAACTCGGGAGCCAGCTCGTAATCGAAATCACGCGCGGTGAACGACCGGTTGGGAGGGAGATTCGTCATACGCGCGGAAATATGGTCTGGCGGGAGCGCGAAGGTTGGCAGCGGCGGGCGAGACCGAATCGCTTGACGTCAGATCAAACTGAGCGCCTTTTCTTGACGCGTCCGTCCAGGACTCGAGTGTGATAGGCTGGGCTGCGTGGTTCGATGCTCGCCGTTTGAGGGTTTGGCCGAGTCTGGTCACGGCCTGCAGCCAGCTGCTCTTTCCCGGCTGCTCGCGGGCTCAGTTGGAGAGGGACAGCCTGGTTCGAACCACCCCGGTCATCACCCGCCTCGATCCAACCAGCGGCCCGGCCGGGATCGCGCATCCCATCCAGGTAATCATCGAGGGGCACGGATTTCTGCCGACAGCGAACACGGTTCGATTCGGCCCAACGGAACTTCGGAACCTCAATTCCATACGCGGGGGAACCCGCATCGTTTTCTCCGTTCCCAAGGAGTTTCCCAACGTGGGCGAGGTACCGCCCGGTCCGCTGCCACCTGGAACCTACGAAGTGACCGTGACGACCCCTCAAGGAACCAGCACGCCCTTCGCGTTTACTCTGACGCCCGAGCCGGGGACTCCATGATAAGAAGCTCCCTTCTTCTGGTGGCTGCTCTGGCGATGGCAGTGCCGCAACGCCTCGCCGCTCAGGAAGCGGACGACCATGCCCGGCGCCGTTGGGAGGACTTCTCCCAGCGGCGGGCTTACCCATTCGAGCGCATACCACCGGCTGCGCTCGAACGAGCCCGCGCACAGTATTCCGCGCTCAAGGCCGGCGGAATATTCCCCGCGCCGCCGATTGCCGGAACGCAATGGCAGTCGGTCGGTCCCACCAGCATCGGCATCGGCTCGACCGCTGCCGCGGGCCGAGCGACCGCGATCGCGGTCCATCCTACCAACTCAAACATCGTCTACATCGGCGGAGCCCAAGGCGGCGTCTGGAAAACGGTGGATGGCGGGGCCACGTGGACCCCGCTCACCGACAAAGAGTGTTCGCTCGCCATGGGCGCGATCGCCCTCGATCCCGTGGACCCGCAAATCGTGTACGCCGGCACCGGTGAGCTGCACTTCTCCGGCGACAGCTATTACGGGTGCGGCGTGCTCCGTTCCACCGACGGCGGAGCTACCTGGACGCGGCTGGGAGCCTCGGTGTTTGCGACCAGCTCTGGCGGTGCCCGTATCGCCCGGATAGCCATTGCGCCCCGCACCGCCGGCAGCCCGGCGACGAGCACTGTGCTCGCCGCCAGCGACTTTGGCGTGTACCGCTCCACCGACGGCGGGCTAACCTGGACTCGGACCCTCCTCGGAATCGCTACCGATCTCGTCATGCATCCCACCAACGATTCGATCCTGTACGCCGCCACCTACTCGCAAGGCGTCTACCAGTCGACCAACCGCGGGGCGACGTGGACCAAGCTGACTTCCGGCCTCCCGACCATTTCTGTGGGGCGAATCAACCTCGCCCTCGCACCGTCGGCCCCGGAGATGCTCTTCGCGTCGGTCCACAACACCTCGAATAGCCAACTGTTGGGGATCTGGCGGACCACCGATGGCGGGGCGACTTGGAGCCAGCTCAGCGCGACCGGCGCATCGTGCGGCAATCAGTGCTGGTACGACATGTTCATCGCGGTCCACCCGTCCGACCCTTCCACGGTGTACTTCGGCGGTGTGTCGCTCTACCGGTCCCGTGATGCCGGAGCCAGCTTCGAGAACATCTCCTCGGGCAAGATTCACGTTGACCAGCACTTCCTGGCCTTCGATCCGCAAAACGCGCAAACCGTCTATGTGGCCAACGATGGCGGGATATACCGCTCCCTGGATGCCGGTACCACCTGGACCAGCCTCAACAATGGGCTCGCCATAACGCAGTTCTACGAGGGGATCTCACTCCATCCCAGCGACCGCACCATCGCGCTGGGGGGAACGCAGGACAATGGTACCCTTCTCTACACCGGCTCCGCGACTTGGCAGCCGGTGCTCGGCGGCGACGGTGGATTCACCGCCATTGACCGCGACAATCCGCAGATCCGCTACGCCGAAACCCAGTGGGGAGGGTCTGGTGGGCCTCGCCGCTCGGACGGGGGCAGTTTCTTTCTGAAGACCAACGGGATCGCGACCAGCGACCGGGCGCTTTTCATCCCTCCGCTGGTGATGGATCCCACGACTTCGGCTACCCTGTACTTCGGCACATACCTGATTTACCGGACGACCAACCGAGCCGACTCGTGGGCCCCTTTCAGTTCCGATCTCAGCGGCGGTGGCGCTATCTCGGCCATTGCGCCGGCACCCTCCAACCCGCAGGTCGTCTATGTCGGCTCCAACTGGGCCTCGGCGTACGTCACCACCGACGGCGGGGCGACGTGGACACTCCGTACCACAGGACTGCCGAACCGGTTCATCGAGGGCTTCGCCGTGGACCGCGCCGACTGGCAGACAGCCTACGCCGTCGTCTCCGGGTTTGGCACGGGTCACGTGTTCCGTACCACCGATGGCGGTCAGAACTGGGTGAATCGAAGCGGCAACCTGCCCAACGTCCCGGTGAACGCGGTGCTGGTGGATCCCGCCAGCCGAGGGATCGTGATCATCGGAACCGACCTTGGGGTGTTCATGTCCGCGGACAGCGGAGGGACTTGGACGCCGCTCGACCAGGCGTTTCCCAACGTCGCGGTATTCGACATCGCGTACAATCCGGCCACTGCCACCCTCATCGCGGCGACGCATGGGCGGGGCATGTTTCAGTTGCAACTCGATCGCCCGCTCACGCTCGCCGTCGTGCCCGCTACCCGGCGCGACAGCATCGTTAGCAGCACGTCCAGCCCTCATTCCGATTCGGCGACGGTGCTCCTTACCGGCCTCGGTGCGGCGAGCGCCGGCTGGAGCGCGACCCACCGGACTGCGGCGACGTGGCTGACCTTGGGCAGCAGCGCTGGTACCGGCACGGGGAAACTGTTGTGGACCAGAAACCCGGCCGGGCTGCCCAACGGCGTTTACGTGGACACGATCACCATATCGGCGCCGGGGGCGTTCGACTCGCCGTCGCGGATATTGGATTCCATGGTCGTCGGGTTGCCGACTGGCCTGACGGTCACGGCACTGAACGGCAGCCGTGGCAGCGGCACGGTCACCAGCAACCCGGGCGGAATCAACTGCATCATCGCGGACGGCGTGGCCGGCGGCACGTGCTTGGCCAACTACATCCAGAACAGCTCAGTGACCCTCACCGCGACGGCCGCGGATGCCAACAACGTATTCCTCGGCTGGAGCGGCGCGTGCACCAACGCCAGCAGCGTCTGCACCGTGACGATGGACGCCGCCAAAACCGCCACCGCCAACTTCGAGGATGCCTACACGCTGACGGTTATTGCGACGGCCGGCAGCCAGGGCAGCGGGGTCGTCACCAGCCAGGACGGGCTGAGTCCTACCATCAGTTGCACCATTACCGATGGCGTGGCCAGCGGCACCTGTAGCCAGACCTACGCGCGCAACATCATCGTCGACTTGACCGCTGCCGCCGGCGGCGCCGATAACGTCTTCGTGGCCTGGGGCGGTAGCGACGGTGCCGGCTGCGCCACCAACCCCGGTTGCAGCGTTTCTATGACCGCCCCCCGCACTCTCAGCGCCAACTTCGAGGATCTCTTCGCGCTGACGGTCACCGCGTTGGACGGCAGCCAGGGGAGCGGGACAGTGACCAGCCAGAACGGCCTGAGCCCCGCGATCAGTTGCACTATCACCGACGGCGTGCCCAGCGGCACCTGCAGCCAAGCCTATGTGCGCAATACTGCGGTGGTCCTGACGGCGGCCGCCGCTACCGGCAACGGCTTCGTGGGCTGGGGCGGCAGCGATGGCTCTGGCTGCGCCGCCAGCACGAGCTGCAGCATTGCAATGACCGTCACCCGCACTCTTAGCGCGAACTTCGAGGACCTCTTTACGCTGACCGTCGCCGCACGGGCTGGCAGCCAGGGAAACGGGACGGTGACCAGCCAGAGCGGCCTGAGCCCGTCTATCGGCTGCACCATCACCGGCAGCGTGGCGAGTGGGAGCTGTATCCAGAATTACGCGCGCAATACTGTGGTCGTCCTAACGGCCGCCCCCGCCGCCGGCAATGGCCTCCTGGCCTGGGGCGGCAGCGATGGGGCGAGCTGTGCCCCCGCCACGAGCTGCACCGTCTCAATGACCGCTGCTCGCAGCCTCGATGCAGGGTTTGCTCCCGCGTTGGTGACGGTTATTCGGGCCCTGGATACGCTCGCGAAGGTTACGGTGGATGGCACGTCGTACGGCCGGTTCGCCGAGGTGCTTGCTGAGGGGAGCACGCACCTGATTTCCATGGTGTCCCCCCAGTTATCGACTCGCGGCAACACGCAGTACGGGTTTGCCTCGTGGTCAGACGGCGGCGCGCAGATTCATAGTATCGTCGGCTCGCTCGCGGGCGATTCTATCACCTTGAACCTGACCATCCAACACAAGGTGCGGGTGACTACCACCGGTACGGGCACCGTGACCTCGGCTCCTGTGGTGGACCTGGCGAATGGCACCTTCTTGAGCCAGAACGCGACCATACGGCTCAGCGCGACGGCCAGCGGGGGCCAGATCTTCGATCGCTGGACTGGAGATACCACCAGCACGTCCAGTTCGCTCACCCTGATCATGATCAAGCCATTCACTCTCAACGCGGCGTTCGTGGCTCCGCTCGCGATTAGCTCGCCCGCGCCGCCCAACGGCGTGATGGGCAGGCAGTACTCGTTCACCTTCAGCGCGACGGGGGGAGATGGCACGCGTAGCTGGTCAGTGCGCAGCGGAAATCTTCCCAGTGGCCTCTCATTGACGGCCGCGGGTGTACTCAGCGGCACTCTTGCCGCTGCCGGCGCTTTTTCCGCGGTGGTGGGGGTCACGTCGGCCACCCAGAGCGCCGAGGTGCCGGTGACGCTCACGATTGCCGAGCCCGTGCTGACGGTGGCGAACGTGTTGAACCACCTCCTCGGCATCGGCGCCTCGCTGTCGGCCGAGGAAATCAGGTACCTGGATTTGATCGGGAACAACAACGGCGGCTACGACGTGGGTGATTTCCTGGCGTGGGTGAAGAAGACCGGTGCCTCTCCGGTTTCTCCGGCAGCGGAGCGGGCAATCAGGCGGGATCGAGAGGGCCCGGTGGACCCGTGAAAGCGCAGGACTATGTCTCGTTCCTCCGCGCAAATCCCGCGATCGACTCCCCGGCCCTGAACGCCAACGCCTGAATAGTGGCAGTCGGTTGTCCTCGGCCCCCGGTGACCATGCTGCTGCCATCGGCGATGAACAGATTCCGCACGTCGTGAGAGCGGTGATACCGGTCGATCACCGAGCTCTGCTATATCCCACTGACCGACGATCCGCATCACCAGCTCGAAGATCTGCTCGTGGTAGCGGTTGTACAGCTCGCGAAACGCCAGCTCATCGTCCTGCAGCGCCAGCTTGACGAGCTGCTGGTCGGTCGGACGGGGGCCGGGGCAGGGCATGGGGAAGAAGATGGGTTTCGGTGGGGGCGGCGTCCAGCGCCGCTTATCCTTCGCGCCGTCTTCGCTCACGATCTCAACGCCGATGGATTCCCTTGACGAAATCTCCGAAGTTGGCAGCGTTGATGGAGATCGTTTCTGGATGAACGGCATTGGCAACCTGAAGGACTACTACGGGTTCACCACGCACTAGAGCGTGACAGGGTTGTGTGCAGGTACGGATTCGGTTGTAATAGAACACAGCGGGATCTTGGGGCGCGAGAAGGATCGCCCCCCACGGCTTGGTGGAGTCCGGACGGCGTGCATTTAACTTCTTCACATCTACGGCTAATGCCGTTCGATTCGCGACCGTGCCGGTTGTTGCATCCCCCTCGGCAGGGCGTTGCGGACCATACCGTGGTCGCTCCCTGCTCCACCGATTGCAGCTCCCGCCCCACGCTTGGGCGGCTGGTCTTGTGCCGTACTGTCAGAAGATGTCCGTACTTGCGCGTTACAGAATAGGTTCATCCGGGAGTTGAGTATGAGGCGCTTCGCGCTGCTATTGATGACATTCGGGTGCTCCAGACCGACAGAGGGCACCGTCGAACGCTCACTTGCCCCAATCATCCGCGCCGGTGATACCAGCACCATCGTCGCGCCCGCGTCGGTGCCGCTCAATACACCCGTCTCTGTTTCAATCATTACCGTACGAGGCGCCTGCGACCGTCAGGGCGAGACTGAGGTCCAGTCATCCCCGCGCTCCGCGGAAATCCGTGTCTGGCAGTATTTCGTGCACGTCAAGGCATGCGTTCTGTTGTTGTACCGGGATACAAATACCGCAACCGTCCAATTCAGTGCGCCCGGGACAGCCACCCTACGTTTTGTCGGCTTGAGAGTCCCCGGCGGCGATCGTGTGGAGATCTCTCGGTCCATTGAAGTCACACTCCAATAACCCGACCGGTTGGGGGGACTTCCTTGCCCGGGCTATCTCCAACGGGCGCGACGGAAGCAGGAAGGAACCCAGCATGGCCGATCCCGCAACATCACCGGAGCCGACCGACCAAGAGCTCGTCAAGCTCGTTCGCCAGGGCGACCAGGGCGCTTCCAGTAAGCTGTACCGCCGCTACCAGCAAAAGGTCTACGACCGCGCTATGGCAAAACTCGGCGACCGGGATGCCGCCGACTCCGTCCGCCAACGCACCTTCATCACCGTGTTCAAGAAGCTCGACCAGTTTCGCGGCGAATCCAGCCTCTCGGCCTGGATCATGCGGATCGGCGGCCGCACCACCATCAACTATCTGAACCATCCCGAGCACCAGAGAAAACAATGCGGCGAAACGGTCCCCCTCCGCGGCGCTTCCACCAGAATACCTGGGACTTGGTCCTCAATCGGCCTGGGATGCAGGCTTCCGATCAGACCGGCGATCCGCTGGAGAAGGTCCTGTCACGTGAACGCGGCCACCAGGTGCGGCAGGCCCTGAGCCTGCTCAAACCCGAAGACCGGCGCCTTATCGAGCTGTTTCATATCAAACAGCGATCCTACGAGGAGATTGCCGCGGAACTGCGGGTTCCGGTGAGGACCGTGGACACCAGGCTCACCCGCGCGCGCAAACAGCTCAGCGCGGC
>JACQVB010000221.1 GCA_016209985.1 Gemmatimonadota bacterium
GATGGACCCGGAGGCCTGGATCAGCGCATCCTGCCGGAACAGGTCACCCGGCACCACGATGATGGCGCGCCGAATGACGTCTTCGTGGGTGATGGTGTTGCCGGTGATCAGCACCCGGTTCACGATCGCCGGTTGGCCCTCTTGGATCTGCCACCGCAGGTCTGCCTTGTGGGTTCCGTCCGACGTCGTGCGCCGGTTGAGCACGGGATTCACCGACGCGTAGATGTACCCGTTGTTGTAGTACGCGGTTCGGACCTGGCTGGTCGCGTCGTCCCACTGCTTCTGGTCGAAGGTGCAGGGTCCCTCTCGTTTTCCCCCCAGTCCCAGCAGCCCGGTCGGGCGGCTGCAGATGGTGAAAAACTGCCGGAGCTGCTCGGTGGAGAAGCGGCGGTTTCCCGCCACTTCGAATTCCCCCACCTGGTACTCCGGGCCCTCGTCCACCGAGACGATCAGGGTGCCCTTGCCATTCTTCTCGTTCACGACCAGCGTATCGCGCAGGACCTCGAAATCGGGGTGTCCCTGCTCGCCAAAGAAGGCGGGCAGGCGCTCGCGCAGATCGCGCTCGATCTCTTCCTCGTTGTAGGCGCCCTTTCGCCACCACCAGAATCCCTCCGGCTTGGTCTTCATGTTGGCTACGATGTCGCCGGAGGAGAATCGCCTGATTCCTTCGAAAACGATCTGGCTGATGGCAACCCGGCGCCCTTCGGTGATATCGAAGACGACCCTGATCGTTCCGTCTTTCTGGGGGAGCTCCACCAGCCGGCCGGCGGCGAAATAGTAGCCACGCTTCTTGTAGAGAGAGTCGATGGCGGCGAGTGAGCGTCGAGCCTCGGAGGGGTCGTACGGACGGCCCGTGACCAGCGCGATCTTGCCCTTTACCGTCCCTTCCGGCACGCGCTCGGCTCCGCGCACGGTCCAGTTGGTCAGCAGTGGTCGCTCGGTCACCTCGATCCGGAGTACTTCTTTGCCATCGACGTTGCCCTGCACCACGCGCACGTCGTCATATTGACTGCTCGAGAACAGCGTCTCGATGCCGCGCTGAATGTCGCGATAAGTGATCGGCCGCCCGACCGATACGCCGAACTCGGTGATCACGCCGGTGGGTGGTATGCGCTTGGCTCCGACCACCGCGATACTGTCGATTACGGTGGTCTGATCGGTGGGTTGCTGCGCGCGCGCGAGGCCGGCAGCCGCGACCAACAGGGTCGCGACGGTCGCCAGATACCCGCCGACCGGTCTCGCCATGCGGCTCAGGGCGCGGTCTTGGTGCCCGACAGGGCGCGGAAGACGAGCTTGTCGCCTTCCGGAGAGACGTCCACCTCGATCTCGTCGCCTAGCGCGAAGTCTCCCGTAAGGATCTTGTCGGACAGCGGGTCTTCCACGTACCGCTGGATAGCGCGCTTCAACGGGCGTGCCCCGAAGTGCTCGTCGTAGCCATGGTCCACCAGGAAGTTGGTGGCGGCGTCGGTCCGGCGGATGGACAGTCCCTCTTCGCCCAGGCGGCTTTTCACGTGCTCGAAGAGAATGCCGACGATCAGGCCGATGTGCTCGCGGCTGAGCGGATGGAACACGATCACGTCGTCCAGCCGGTTGAGGAACTCGGGATTGAAAGTGCGGTTCACCTCTTCCTTTACCTTCTCTGCCATCCGCTCGAACGAGGCATGGGTATCGGGCTGCTCGAATCCGAGCGCTTTGCCCTTGGTGATGTCTCGCGCGCCAACGTTGGAGGTCATGATCACGACCGTGTTCTTGAAGTCGATGACCCGGCCGTAATTGTCCGTCAGCCGTCCTTCGTCCAGCACCTGCAGCAGGATATTGAACACATCCGGGTGAGCCTTTTCGATCTCGTCGAGCAGCACGACCGAGTAGGGCTTCCGGCGCACGGCCTTGGTCAGGGTGCCCGAGTCCTCGTAGCCCACGTATCCGGGGGGCGCGCCGATCAGGCGGCTGACGCTGAACTTCTCCATGTACTCCGACATGTCGACCCGGATCAGGGCCTGTTCGTCGGCGAACAGGAAACGCGCCAGCGCGCGGGCCAGTTCGGTCTTGCCGACGCCGTTCGGCCCGCAGAAGATGAACGTGCCGATCGGCCGGCGGGGGTCTTTCAAGCCGGCCCGCGAGCGGCGGATGGCACGGGAGATGGCATGGATGGCGTCGTCCTGCCCCACCACCGACTTGTGCAGCTCGTCTTCCATCCGCAACAGCCGCTGCGTTTCCGCCTCCTGGAGCCGGGTGACCGGAATGCCGGTCCACCGCGACACGATGAACGACACCTCGTCCTCGCCGATCTTGGGGCGATAGGTTTGCCGCTCGCGTTCCCATTCGTCCTGCCGCTTGCGGATGTCGCCTTGGACTTCGCGCTCCTGGTCGCGCAGTGAAGCGGCGCGCTCGAAGTTCTGGTCCCGCACCGCATCCTCTTTCTCGCGCGTGATGCCTTCGAGATTTTCCTTGAGCCGGGCGACTTCGGGTGGCGGAACCTGGGCCGCGAGCCGCGCCCGGGCAGAGGCTTCGTCGATGACATCGATGGCCTTGTCGGGCAGGAACCGGTCGGTGATATAGCGCTCCGACAGCCGGGCTGCGGCGTCCAGGGTCGCGTCCGGAATGATCACCCGGTGATGGTCTTCATAGCGCTGCCGCAATCCCTTGAGGATCTCGATGGTCTCGTCCACCGTCGGCGGGTCCACGATCACGGTTTGGAAGCGGCGCTCGAGCGCGCCGTCCTTTTCGTTGTATTTGCGGTACTCGTTGAGGGTGGATGCGCCGACGCATTGCAGCTCGCCGCGGGCGAGCGCGGGCTTGAGCATGTTGGACGCGTCGATGGCTCCTTCGGCGGCTCCCGCCCCCACCAGGGTGTGGAGCTCGTCGATGAACAGGATGATGTTTTTGTTCTGGGCGATCTCGTTCATCACCGCCTTGAGCCGCTCCTCGAACTGGCCCCGATACTTGGTGCCGGCAATGACCGCCGCCATGTCGAGGGCCAGCACCCGATGGTTGCGCAGCGCGTCCGGGCAGTTGCCCGAGGCAATGAGCTGCGCCAGGCCTTCCACGATCGCGGTCTTCCCGACCCCCGCCTCGCCGATCAATACCGGGTTGTTCTTCTTCCGGCGGGAGAGCACCTCGATGACCCGCTCGATTTCCTGCTGCCGGCCGATGGTGGGGTCGAGCTGGCCTTCGGCGGCAAGTGCCGTGAGATCGCGGCAGAAATGGTCCAGCGCCGGAGTCTTGGACTTCTTCTCGGAGCGGGGGGCCGCCGGAGCGGTGCTTCCCTTGGAACCCGCGGGCATCACGTCACTACCGAGCAGACGCAGGGTCTCGGCCCGGGCCTGTTCCAGATTGACACCGGCATCGGTGAGTACCTGGGCGGCAATGCCTTTTTCTTCCCGGAGCAATCCCAGGAGCAGATGCTCGGTCCCGACGTAGGAGTGATTCAGCTCGCGGGCTTCGCTCATCGCGAGCTCCAGCACCTTCTTCGCGCGCGAGGTATACGGCAGGTCGGGCCCGGCGGCAGCCGGTGCTTTTCCCTTCTTTACCGTTTCCTCGATCTTTTGCTGGATCTCTTCCAGGTCGACATTGAGGTTGGTGAGAACGGCGGCAGCCACTCCTTCCCCCTCCCGGATCAACCCGAGGAGGATGTGCTCGGTGCCGACATACTCGTGGTGCAGCCGTGCGGCTTCTTCCCGCGCCATCTGCAGGACTTTCCGGACTCGGTCGGTAAAGTTGTACCCGTTCATGGATCCCTGGGCGTTACGAGTTCTTCTCTTGCGGTCCGCGGGAGGAGCGGGCCGCGTCGGCGTCCAGCATGCGTCTCACGTACTGGGCGCGCGCGATCGGCAAATCCGGGTCGGTCAGCGGGCGCCCTTCCATGTGGGCCAGGTGCGCCGGCTGAGTGAAAATCAGCAATTTGTTGAGCGTGTATACCCCAAGATCGGGAATCAGGTGCAGTCCGACGCCCAGCCGCACCCCGCTCAACAGGTTCATCGTCTCCTCGAACGACAGGCTTCGGGCGTACCGCAGGAGCCCGTACGCCCTCCAGACCTTGTCGGCGATCACGGTGGGAGCATCCCGTTGGAGGACCTCGCGGGCACGCTCCTCGTACTCGATCACCTGCCGGACGATCTTCGCCAGATGGTCCAGCAGGTCTTCCTCCGACTTGCCGAGCGTGGTTTGATTCGACAGTTGGAAGAAGTTGCCGACGACTTCACTGCCCTCGCCGTAGAGCCCGCGGAAGGTGAGTCCCACCTGGGAGAGGCCCTGCAGAACCTTCGCGATCTCCTTGGTGAGCACGAGACCCGGAAGATGGATGAGCACCGAGGCGCGGAGCCCTGTACCGGCATTGGTCGGGCACGCCGTAAGGTAACCAAACTCGGGGTGGAAGGCGAAAGGAAGTCGGGTGCCCAAATCGCCGTCGAGACGCTCCAGTTCGGTGTACGCCGGGGCTAGCGCGAGCCCGGAGCGCAGGCACTGAAGCCGGAGGTGGTCTTCTTCGTTGATCATGATCCCGGCATCGCCGGCGGTGAGCACCGCGGAGCCCTGGCGGACCTGCCCTTCCCGCTCCAGTCCGGCGAGCTCCTTCGACACCAGGTGGCGTTCGTGCAGGACCTGGCGGTCGGACCGGTCCAGCGCATCCATGCGCAGCAGCGCCGCGTCCTTGAGCTGTCGGGTCTGCCGTGCGGCCGTGGCGACCAGCTCGAGCACCGTCTCCCGCTCAGAGTCGGGTGAGCGCACGGTGAATGACAGGTCCGTCAGATTGCGGGCCAGGCGTACTCTGGTGGAAAGCACGATGTGCGACTCGGGCCCGCTGGCGTCGAGCCAGGTCATGCCGCCGTCAGGCAGAAGCGTCAGGTCCATTGTTATTCCAGTATCCGGATGCGGTCACGCAATTCGGCCGCCAGCTCGAAGTTCTCCGCATCGACTGCCCGGCGAAGCTGTTCCCGCAGGTCGATCAGCATCCGGTGCGAATCGCTGGCCGCGGCCAGGGGCGCCAGGTAGACCTCGCCCACGTGCTGGCTCGATCCGTGGAGGCGCCGGAGCAGGCTTCGCAGGTGATGCTCGAAGGTCTCGTAGCAGTGAGGACAGCCGAGTCGGCCGGAATCACGAAAATCCTGAAGCGTGGCGCCACAGAACCCGCATTTTTCGCTCTCTCCACCAGGGGGAAGTGCGCCGGCGGCGCCCTTCCCCATGGACGCGAGGAAGTCCGACAGCGGAAACTTGGCAACCGTAGCGTTGGTCTGCACGCCTTTTTCGGCCGCGCACTGTTCGCACAGGTGAAGGGTCGTCACCGAGTTATTGACGATCTGCGTCAGGTGAATGGCCGCCGTTCGATCGTGGCAATTGTCGCACTGCATCAGAACATCACCTGTGACGTGTCGGCCTGGTGCAACCGGCCGCCTTCGAGCAACAATATGCGGTCCGCCTTCTCCGCCAAGACGCGATTGTGCGTCGCCACCACCATGGCCGCCTCGAAGCTTCGCGCCAGCCCGAGCAGCAGATCGTGCACCCGAACGCTGTTCACGAAGTCGAGATTGCCGGTCGGCTCATCGGCCAGCAGGACCTTGGGGTCGTGCACCAGCGCCCGGGCGACCGCGCAGCGCTGCTGCTCGCCTCCGGAAAGCTCGGCAGGCCGGTGCGACATCCGCCCGGCCAGGTCCACGGCGGCGAGGAGCTCTTCCGCCCTGCTCCGGGCGCGCCCCTCCGGCCGCCCCGCGATCAACAGGGGCATCATCACGTTTTCGAGCGCGGTAAACTCCCGAAGCAGGTGATGGAACTGAAACACGAAACCGATCTGGCGATTGCGCAGCTCCCCTTTCGCCTCTTCCGAAAGGCCCGCATAGGACACCCCGTCCAGCGTGATATCGCCGCCGGTCGGAGTGTCGAGGGCGCCGAGGAGGTGCAGCAGCGTGCTCTTGCCGGCTCCACTCGCTCCGACGATGGCAACCACCTGCCCCCGATAGACGCTGAGGTCCACGCCGGTGAGGACTTCGACGGGATTGTTGTCTCCACCGCGATAGGTCTTGCGCACGCCACGCGATTCGAGAATGGCGCTCATTCGTGCCGGATCGCCTCGACCGGCGTCAGACGCGCGGCCTGGCGCGCGGGGTAGATCGTGGCCGCGACCGCCACCACGATGCTCGCTGCGATGATCAGCCCCAGGTCCCACGCTTCGACCCGCACCGGGAGGTGGTCGATGAAGTAGACCGATGGATCGAGAGCGATCAGCTGGCGGCGATCCACTACCGTCGCGATGCCGAATCCGAGAATGCCGCCCAAGAACGTTCCCACCACGCCGATGACCGCGCCCTGGGCGACAAAGATCCGGCGGATGGCGGCAGGAGAGAGCCCCATCGCCCGGAGAATGCCGATCTCCCGCGTCTTGTCCGTCACCACCATGGTCAACGTGCTCACGATGTTGAACGCCGCGACCACCACAATGAGCAGCAGGATGACCCCCATCGCGAGTTTCTCGAGTTTCAAGGCGGAAAACAGCGACGCGTTCTGGCTCTGCCAGTCGAGTGCCCGGTAGGGGTACTTGAGCGTTCGTTCCAGCGCGGCGCCTGCCTCGGCTGCCTTCCACGGATCCGTCAGGCGGACTTCCAGCCCGCTCACCGCCGTTCCGAGATTGGCGAACCGCTGGGCGAGGTCGCGCTTGAGCACGACGTACGAATTGTCATACTCGTACATGCCGGTCTCGAACTCTCCGGTCACCTCGAAAGTCCACCATTTCGGCACGAAGCTCCCCACGGCCGAGTTGAAACGGCTCCCGGCGGGAGAGACCACCGTCACCTTGTCGCCGGGAAACACCGACAACCGCTCCGACAAGCGCTTGCCCAGGACGATGCCTCCATCGACGTCCGAGCGGGAAGTCGAAAAATGGAGGTCGCCGCGCGTGAAGTGCCGGGCGAGCGAGGTCACGGCGACCCTGCCGGTATCAGACTCGATGCCGAGCAGCACCACCCCCTCGGCGTAATCGTGGCCCGCGGAAATCAGTCCCTGGCTCATCACGAAAGGCGCCGCGGTGACCACGTACTTGTTTTCCAGCACGATCGCGCGGGTCTTCTCCCAGTGGTCGAGGCGCAACCCTTCGCCGTAGGTGAGCACCCTCAGATGGGGACTGGCCACCAGGATCTTTTCACGAAGGTCATTCTGGAGGCCGTTCATCACCCCCATGACCACGATGAGCGCGCCCACCCCGACCATCACGCCGGAGGTCGCGATCAGCGTAATGAGCGAGACCAATCGCGATGACCGGCGGCTGCGGAGATAGCGGCCCGCGATCCTTGCCTCCAGACTGCTGATCATTCTGGGCGTAACATCGGGAAGAGGATGACGTCGCGAATGGAAGGTTCCCCGGCGAGAATCATCACCAGGCGGTCGATGCCGAGTCCCAGACCGCCGGTGGGCGGCATCCCGTATTCCAGCGCCCGGATGTAGTCCTCATCCAGTTGCTGCGCTTCTTCGTCGCCGGCTGCCCGGGCCGCGTGCTGCGCTTCGAAACGACGCCGCTGGTCGTCCGGGTCATTCAGCTCGCTGAAGGCGTTGGCCAGCTCGCGCCCGTGCACGAACAGCTCGAACCGTTCGGTCAGCGTCAGATCGCCCCGCTTCGGCTTGGCCAGCGGCGAGATCTCGATGGGATAGTCCGTAACCAGGGTGGGTTGCTCCAGATTCGGCTCGACGTACGTCTTGAACGACTCGTCGATCAGCCGGGTCCGGGGCATGGCGGCGGTGTCGGCGACGGCGCGCCGCTCCAGCGCCCGGCGGAGGGTCGGGTCGTCTGCCGTGCGCAACTCGATCCCGGCATGCTCGCGGAGGAGATCGGTCCAGGTGACCCGGCGCCACGGCGGCGAGAAGTCGAACGACTTCCCGAAGCGCTCGATCGCATGAGTGCCGTAGAATTCATGGACCATCCCGGCGAGCATCTCCTCGATGAGATTCATCACGTCCTGGTAGTCGGCATAGGCCTCATAGAACTCCAGCATCGTGAACTCGGGATTATGCAGCCGGTCGATGCCTTCATTACGGAAATCCTTTCCAATCTCATATACCCGCTCCATGCCACCGACGATGCACCGCTTCAGGTAGAGCTCCGTGGCGATGCGCAGATAGAACGTCGCATCCAGTGTGTGGTGATGCGTCGTGAAGGGCCTCGCCATCGCTCCCCCGTAGAGTGGTTGTAAAACCGGGGTCTCGACTTCCAAATACCCGCGCGCGTCCAGGAAGCGCCGGATGTGGGCGACGACTCGTGCCCGAAGCGCGAAGACTTCGCGCACCTTCGGATGCACCGCGAGATCGGCATAGCGCCGGCGGTACCGTTGCTCGGGGTCGCGGAGCGCGCCGTGCTGCTCCCCTTCAGCATCCTCCTTGCCGAT
Source organism: Gemmatimonadota bacterium (assembly GCA_016209985.1). GTDB lineage: Bacteria > Gemmatimonadota > Gemmatimonadetes > Gemmatimonadales > GWC2-71-9 > SHZT01. Next base: position 8,364 of record JACQVB010000221.1, read on the forward strand.
GGGTGGTGGTCGAAGCGCCTTAGTCAACAGCTCCACCTCACGGACGCGAACCGTGGTTTCCCCGGTCTTGGTCTGAAACACCTCGCCCCTCACTCCGACGAGATCCCCCAGGTCCAGCAGCTTGACCAGCTCGTAGCCGGCGGAACCCACCTCGTCGGCACGGAAGTAGAGCTGGATCTTGTCCGACGCATCCGCCAGGTGGGCGAAGGTGGTTTTCCCGTGACCGCGGAGTGAGACCAACCGGCCGGCGATGCGCACTACCGGGGATGAGTCCGGCCGGAACGCCGCGAGTGCTTCGCGCGCGGTGTGGGTACGGTGGTATCCGTAGGCGAAAGGCGAGAGCCCCAACGCGGAGATCTGCCGCAGTTTTTCCCGGCGGGCTTCCTCGACGAACGAACGGGTCTCGACGCTCACGCAGCCTTGCTCCCGTAGCGCTTGAGGTACGCTTCGATGAATTCGTCGATCTCGCCATCCATCACGGATTGTACGTCCCCGACCTTGAGCTCCGTCCGGTGGTCGTTCACCATGGTGTAGGGCTGAAAGACGTAGGATCGGATCTGGTTACCCCAACTGTTGTCCGTCTTGGTCGCCTCGAGTGCAGCCTTCTTTTTTTCCTGCTCTTCCAGAGCGCGCTGGTAGAGCGCCGCCTTGAGCATCTTCATCGCGGTGGCCTTGTTCTTATGCTGGCTGCGTTCCTGCTGGCAGGCGACCACGATCCCGGTCGGCAGGTGCCGCAAGCGCACTGCCGACGAGGTCTTGTTGACGTGCTGCCCCCCTGCCCCGGAGGCCCGATAGACATCCATCTCGATATCCTCGTCTCGCAGCTCCACTTCGATCGTGTCGTCCACCACCGGATAGACGAATACCGAAGCGAAGGACGTGTGCCGGCGGGCCTGCGAGTCGAAGGGAGATATCCGGACCAGGCGGTGGACGCCTTTCTCAGCCTTGAGGTAGCCGTACGCGTAGTCCCCGGTGACCTGGACCGTCACCGACTTGATGCCCGCCTCCTCTCCCTGAAGCAGATCCAGGATCTCGACCTTGTAGCCTTTGCGCTCAGCCCATCGGGTGTACATGCGGAGCAGCATCTCGGCCCAATCCTGGGATTCCGTTCCACCGGCTCCCGGATGGATCGTGAGCAACGCGCTGCGCTGGTCGTCCCGACCCTGTAGCATGTTCTGCAATTCGAGCCGTTCGATGCCCTTTGCGAGGGTCTCCGCTTCCGCGACGAGTCCCTTTTCGATTTCCTCATCGGGCTCGCTGTCGAGGAGCGCCGCAAGCTCGCTGGCGTCACGGTTGCGCTGAGTGAGATCGGAGAAAGGTTCGGTCCAGCGCTTGATTTGCCGGACCTCTTCGACGATCGACCGCGCCTTGTCCGGGTCATCCCAGAATCCGGGTGCAGTCATGGACGCTTCGAGTGTGGCTAGGCGGGCGTTCTTTTTATCGACGTCAAAGGTACCCTCGGAGTTCACCGAGTCGGCGATCGATATCTTCCAGTGTCTCACGCAGGTTCCCAGGCATAACCAACTCCTCACTTCTTCGAGTACGCTACGAGATGAGCCGCCACTACCGGAATCGGAGCGGCGGCCCTTCCGAGTCTCAAATATAAGCCCTGCTGGAAGTTAAGACAATCGCAGAAGCGTAGGACTAGAAGAGTTTTTGCCCACCCGCGAGGATCTCGTTCAGGGCTTCCGTGAAGAACGGGGTCGAGTTCGCCAGTTCCGCGCCGACCTGCTCCACATACTCCTCCCAGCTCTTCTTGATCTCTTCGTCAAAGGCCTCTTTGACGTTTCCCGCCTTGAGTGCCTGCTGACGTTTCTCCGGCTGGTAAACGATCATGTCTGAGACCAGGGCGCGCGCCAGGCGACGCGCCTTCTGCCGCGGATCCTGGGCCAGGAACGGGTTGATCGGTTTCCCGGCGGGCGCGCCCGGGCGTGGCGGCGCCGCTGGCGGAGCGGGAGGCGCCGCCGGCGCGGCAGGCTGCGGGGGTCGGGGCGCGGCGGGCCGGAACACTGGGGCGCTGGGCCGTGGCGGTGGAGCGGAGGCCGCCGGAGCCGGAACCGGAGGCGGTGGAGCGGGCCGTGGTGGAGGCGGCGGCACGCTGGGCCGGGCGATCGGAGCGGCGGCTGGCTTAGGCGCCTCGGCCGGACGCGGTTGGACGAAGGGTCGCGTCGTTCGAGGGGGCTGCGCGACGGGTGGAGCGGCGGCCGCAGCCGGAGGGCTGGCTGGAGCAAAAGGACGAGGGGCGGCGGCTGGCGCGGGGCGCGGCGCTGACGGCCGGGGCGGCTGCGCGACCGGGACCGGCGAAGGCGCTGCCGCAACGGGCGCAGCCACGGCCGCCGCCGGCGAGCGCGCGACCTGGATGATAGTGGAACATGTGGCGCAGCGGGCCCGAGTTCCCGCCTCGGGCACCTTGTCGGGGTCTACGCGATAGACCGTGTTGCAGGTCGGGCAGCGTACGTTCACTTTGGGATCTAGGCCTCCACTGCTCCACGCCGCCGGTCGACGACAAACACCGATCCGGGCAGAGTCTTGGCGTAACTTTTCATCTCGGTTGCCAGTTCGCTCACTTGGGCCGGGTGCGTAAAGACCCGGTGCTCATTGGTTACGATGCCGATCGACAGCGTCATGAGCGGCACGCGATGCAACTGGCCACGACGGTCCTTGCCGAAGAAGTACCCGGCCCGACGATCCTGCGCGTTGTACTGCAGCGGGATCAGATTGTCGAACACGTTGATGATCTCACTGCATATTTCGGGCACGCGAGCGACCGGTAACACCACGATGAAGTCGTCGCCGCCGATGTGTCCGACGAAGCCGTCCGTGGGACACATCCCCTTCACCACATCTCGGAGGATCCGCGAGAGGATGAAAATAACACGGTCTCCATCGTAGTAGCTGTACCGGTCGTTGTATTCCTTGAAGTGATCGAGATCCGCGTAGCAGACCGCGAACTGCTCGCCGTTCTCCATTCGACGGCGAAACTCGCGCTCGATTTCGGTGGTCCCGGGCAGCCGGGTGGACGGATGCACCGCCACGTTCCGTTCCGTGCGCAGCAGCAGCACATCGAGACGGCTCCGCTGCTCAGCCGGTTCAAATAGCGGGGTGATGACCTCGTCGGCACCGGCCGCGAACCAATCCCGAACCCGGCCGGCGGCGTGCTGGGCGGACAGGAACGCGACCGGCACGATGGCGGTGTAGGGATCCCCTTTCAGATAGCGGCAGAGCGCCTGGCCTTCGGCGCCGGCGGCGTCCGCGTCCACCACAATCAACAGGGGGGGCATTCGCAGGGCGGTCGCTTCCGCAACCGAGCGATCACGCACGTGGAGGACCGGATAACCTTTGCCGTTCATCCACGCCGAAATCAGATCGGGAACAGGACGGTCAGACGGAGAGAAGTAGATTACGGTCTGGCGCGTCCGCACCGGTCCAACCTCGCTAATCTCAACGGGGAGCCTAACGTACGAATCGCCGTCTGATAAGTCAAATGAAGTCAGAGTCTTACCCTGCTTGCACCTCAGAACCCGATTCCCACCTCCAGTCCTACCCGAGCCGTTCCGGTGCGCGGCTCCACGATCAAACTGTGGTCTACATTCACCGGGAGCCCGCGCCGGCTGAGACGCTGCGAGACGAATGCATCCACCGCGCTGAGGAAATGATTGGCGAGCAGTAGGCCGAGCTGTTGGGTTGCCCGGCGGAAGGTTTCGTCCCCGCGCTGGATAGTCTGTCGAAAGAGGTCCTGTTCGATTCCCGCGTTGCGCCAGGACCACCGGAATCCGGGGCCAATGGCCCGACTGCGGTAGAAGGCCAAAGCTGCCTGATAGGAGAGCGCGGTGTCGGCGGGAACACTCGAGTTACCGATGTAGGTCCTGCGGGCGAGCGCCCAGATACTGCCGTTATAAGTGCTTTCGTCGATGGGCGGGACGAGTTGGGGACCGGGATCGGTATCGAAAGGTCCGCTTTCGACGAACTTGCCCATTTGCTCGAAGTACTCGAAAACCGTATCCCGTATTTCGGGACCAAACGGTGCCCGTGCTACTTTGAGTGCGATGTCGTGATAGCGGTTTTTTTCGCGGCGCGCTTCGCTTTGCAGTGAAACGAAGCGCTGAACCAGAAAAGCCTCGGCAATGAAGTAAATGGCACCTCGGTGGTCGCCCCTTACTAGTTGTCCCATTCCGGGAAGCACTGCAGAGGCCACCGGAGAAACCCACGGCGGCATACCGCGGAGTGAGTCGTTCACCGCGAGCGCGGCTCCGCTCAATGAAGCCCCGACCAGTTTTCTGTTCCACGGTATCTGGGCTGCGGCGGGCTGGGGGGCCGTGCAGAGAATCCCGCACAATGCACCCAATGCGGTCACCCGGAGCGCGCGTTGATCGCACTGGGAAATGATCCGCATCAGAGAATGGCGCGAAGGCTGAGGAAAACCGGACTCTGCAGCGAAGAGGATTCGAAAAAAACCCTCGCGAAATCGAGGGTGAGCCTCCCGAAATGAATGCCGAGACCCACCGATGGCCCGGCGCTCTCCGCATGGAGGAAGGCGTAGCCGGTCCGAATCGCGATCAATTCGCCATACGCGAGCTCGAGGCCGACGCGCGCATCGGGGTTGTCGTAATGGCCCCATTCGTTCTGTACGTCCAGCAGCACGCGGGCGTCGAGCGGTTCGCCCGATTCTGGTGGAGAGGGCAAGCGCACGCGGTAGACCGCGCCTGCCTGAATCCGCGTGGGCAGCGGGTCCGCCTGCTCCCGATTCTGCACTTGCAGCTTGAAGCCGGCGTGCAGAACGGCTACTCCGAGGCGAAGGGCATCACTCGGGCCTGCGGCGTACTGCAGCCCGACATCCACTCCGTGGGTGGTGCCCACGATCGTTCGGAAAGGGGTACAGTCTCCCGAGCAGTCCTGCCGGAATTGGATCAGCTTGTAGTTGAAACCGAGCGTGAACGATCCCGCGAGGTCGGTTCCGTAGGACGCAACCAGCTCGACATTTCGGGGGCTAATTTGCCCGGTGACTGGGCGCCCCGGGGCCGTGACTACGTCCTGGGAGCCGAAATCCACCAGGTAAGCCGCCAGTCCGACCGTGCCCAGCGTCTGGGATGCGAGGTAGGCAGACAGCACGGTGTTGTCGGAGGCGAAGGTGTTGGCCCGATGGATGGCCAGCTCGCTGTGCTCCAGCCCGGCCAGCCCGGCGGGATTCCAGAACGTGGATTCGCTGCTGCCCGCATCGGCCACGGCGGCCTGTCCCAGTGCCGCCGCCCTGGCGCCCACCGGAAGCAGCAGGAACGCCGCCCCGCCCGCCTCCGATCCCGCCGGCTGTTGCCCCTGGGCGCGTGAGGCTAGCGCCATCAGGAATAAGGCGAGTGCGACGCTAGAAGCGCGTCGCCTCATCAATCAGCATGATGGGAATATCGTCCTCGACGGCGTAGACCAGGCGGCATCGATGGCACACCAGTTCTTCTTTGGGCTGCGTCCGATGCTCGAGTTCGCCTTTGCATTGCGGACACACGAGAATCTCAACGAGCTCGGGCGCCAGGCTCACTTGGACTCCTTGAAGGGTGCGGGAAAACCGAAACGTCACGATGCCCCGTTGGGACGCTCGCTCGACAAACAGGGTGACGCGAATATACAGGGGATCTGGCGTTTCCCGGTATTCGTCCACCTCCGCGGCGAGGGCGCTATGGTACCTCATCCCTCAGGAGGTCGAAAGCCGCCTCGCGCACGTACTCCGCCGCGAAGAAGCGGGCAGGCTGTGTGCTGACGTCATCCGGGGGGTGGCGAAAGTCGGCTTCTTCACGGATCCTTCAGACTCCTTCATGCTTGCGTCAAGGAACCTTTATCTCCGACCTGCTAGCGTGCGCAGGGAACGTCGCAGTAACCCGCCTCCACGAGGAGGAAAGTATGGCACGCAGACTACTGTACGCCGCGTTGGTACCGCTGCTCACGTCCGCCTGCGGATGGGGGCTCACGAGTCCCGACGGAGAATCGGAGCAGGGGGTTCTGTTCGCCGTGCGTGAAGTAGAGGGCTATCGAGTGGAATTCCGGACCAACGCCGGCCAGCAGCAGGAAGGAGTAACGGCAACGGTTCAGTTCCGCGTCATGGTCGCCGAACTGGTCGACGACTACGAGGGCGGAGAGCCGACCATTTCCTGGCGGATGGTAGAGAATCTGCCCGGGGAGATCCTTTGCCGCGAGGCGGGGGGCTTTGAGGAAACCCATTTCGACGTGAACGCCGGTGGCGGACTCTACGAGACGGTGCATCTGTTCAACCCCGGTGGTACCTATGCGGCGCTACGGTTCCCCGGTGGAGACGGCACCGTTGAAGCCGGATTCTGGGTGGACGCACCCACCGGCCAGTAAGCCGCTCGTGCTGGGAGGACCAGCCGGCGGCCCGTCTCTACACGAAAAGCCCGCTCCGAGCAGAAAGGAGCGGGCTTTGAGTTGAGAGGCTGGCGACGGCCTACTCTCCCACGACCTCGCGATCGTAGTACCATCGGCGCTGACAGGCTTAACTGCCGTGTTCGGGATGGGAACGGGTGTGGCCCTGTCGCGCGAGTCGCCAGCCAGAAGCAGGTGTCAGGGACCAGGTGTCAGGGTTCAGGGGGGATGCTCGTGTGAGCACCCTGGCACCTGACACCCGACACCTGTCACCTAACAAGACGGGTGCATGGACGAAGAGTCGAAGATCGCTCCCACTGGGAGAGATCAAGCTGCACGGGCGATTAGTGAGGCTTGGCTGAAGCGCTTACGCGCCTTACACCTGCCTCCTATCAACGTGGTAGTCTGCCACGGCCCTTTAGGGGTCTTGCGACCCAGGAATGTTGATCTTGGGACGGGTTTCCCACTTAGATGCTTTCAGCGGTTATCCCTGCCCGACATCGCTAACCGGCGTTGCCACTGGCGTGACAGCCGGGACACGAGCGGTCGGTCCAACCCGGTCCTCTCGTACTAAGGTCGGCCTCCCTCAACATTCCTACGCCCACTACGGATACAGACCGAACTGTCTCACGACGTTCTGAACCCAGCTCATGTGCCACTTTAACCGGCGAACAGCCGGACCCTTGGGACCTTCTCCAGCCCCAGGATGTGACAAGCCGACATCGAGGTGCCAAACCGCGCCGTCGATGTGAACTCTCGGGCGCGATAAGCCTGTTATCCCCAGCGTACCTTTTATCCGATAAGCGATGGCCCGTCCACACGGTACCACCGGATCACTAAGGCCGACTTTCGTCCCAGCTCGAGCCGTCGCTCTCACTGTCAGGCGCCCTTCTGCCTTTGCGCTCTACGTGCGATTACCGACCGCACTGAGGGCACCATCGCGCGCCTCCGCTACGCTTTAGGAGGCGACCGCCCCAGTCAAACTACCCACCTGCCACGGTCCTCGTCGGTGTGACCGACCGAGTGAGGGCGTTAAC
>JACQVB010000019.1 GCA_016209985.1 Gemmatimonadota bacterium
ACCTGGGCGGCATGGGGTTCATCGAGCACACCAAGGCCCTGTGCATGCTCTCCGTGCTCACCAACACCCACATGCTGATGGCCGCCAAGGAGGCCGGCGTGAAGCGGTTCTTCTATTCCTCCTCGGCCTGCGTCTACAACGCCGACAAGCAGCGCGAGTTCGATGTGGTGCCGCTGAAGGAAGAGGACGCCTACCCGGCGATGGCCGAGGACGGCTACGGTTGGGAAAAGCTCTTCTCCGAGCGCATGTGCCGGCACTTCCGCGAGGATTTCGGCCTGGAGACACGGGTGGCCCGCTTCCACAACGTGTACGGACCGCACGGAACCTGGGACGGCGGCCGCGAAAAGGCCCCGGCCGCCATCTGCCGCAAGGTGATCCACGCCAAGGAGACCGGCAATCACACCATCCCCATCTGGGGCGACGGCCACCAGACCCGCTCCTTCATGTACATCGACGATTGTATCAGGGGCATCTTCGCCATCACCGAGAGCAATATCCTGGAACCCATCAACCTGGGCTCGAACGAGCTGGTGACGGTCAATCAGCTGGTGGACATCGTCGAGGAGATCGCCGGGATCACGCTCCAGCGGGAGTACGAGCGCAGCGCTCCCCGGGGCGTCAACGGCCGCAACTCCGACAACACCAAGATCAGGCAATACCTGGGCTGGGAGCCTTCCATCCGGCTGCGCGACGGGATGGAGAAGACCTACAACTGGATCTACCAGGAGTACCGGAAGAAGCACGGGGCGAAGAAGGTGGTGGTGAAGGCCGCTCCGAAGGGTAAGAAGGCGGCGGTGCGGTAAGCCATCAGCCATCGGCCATCAGCCATTATGGTGATGTTATGAGCGGCATGGGAAGTTTCCGCGTACCGGCAGAGATCGCGAACCTGGGGGGCGGGCGGTTCGATCGCCTGCAGGCGTTGGTGGACACCGGGGCCACGTATACCTCGTGGCCGCGAGACCGGCTGGCCCAGCTGGGCATCGAGCCCGAAGAGCAGCGGCCATTTGAGCTGGCGGACGGAACGCAAATCACCTGCGACGTCGGCTGGGCTCGGGTGCGGCTAGCGGGAAAAACCCAACCCACTATCGTGATCTTTGGCGAGCCTGACTCCGAAGCGTTGCTGGGAGCCTTTACGCTGGAGGCATTTCTTCTCGCGGTGGATCCCGCCCGGCAGCGCCTGGTGTCGGTACCGGGGCTCCTCAAGCGAGCGAGCTGAGCACTTCTACCAGCTCCCCCACCTCCCCCTTCGCCGCCGACACGAACACCGCTCGATCGAAGTGCGCCGCCACCCGCGCGCGGAAGGCGTCCGGCTCGGGGAGAAGGTCCATCTTGTTGAAGACATGCACGATCGGTGCGTGGCCTGCCCTGAGCGCAGCCGAAGGGTGCGTGGCCTGCCCTGAGCGTAGTCGAATGGTGCGTGGTGCGTGATACGCTCCCGACCCATCCACGGCGTGAGGCTCGGGTGCCAGTTCCGCCAACGTGCGGTTCACAACTTCGGCCTGGTCCTCCCACTCGGCGTGCGAAGCATCGATCACGTGAAGGAGAATGTCGGCGCGCTGGACCTCTTCCAAGGTGGCGCGGAAGCTGGCGACCAGGTTGTGGGGAAGCTTGCGGATGAAACCGACGGTGTCGATGAGGCGAAGACGAGGTGCGAGGTGCGGGGTGTGAGGTGCGAGGTCGTTGCGAGTCGGTCCAGCGATGCTACCGCTGCGATTGGCATTTCCCCTCACACCTCGCACCTCGCACCTCGCACCTTTCGTCACGGCCCCGAATTCGACCTCCCGCGTCAGCGTATCCAGCGTCGCGAACAACCGGTTCTCCACGAACGCCTCCGCCCCCGTCAGCGCCCGCAGGAGACTCGATTTGCCGGCATTGGTGTAGCCGACCAGCACGGCGGTGAGCAGGTCTCGCTGGCCGCGGCGGATGATGGCGCGGTGCTGGGTCACGTGCTCCAACTTTTCCTTGAGCGTGCCGATCTTCTTGCGGATCATCCGGCGGTCGGTCTCGAGCTGGGTCTCGCCCGGCCCCCGGAGCCCGATGCCGCCGCGGATACGCGAGAGGTGGACCCACATGCGCGCCAGCCTCGGCAGCAGATACTCGAGCTGCGCCAACTCCACCTGCATCCGTGCTTCCCTGCTCCGCGCCCGGGTGGCGAAGATATCCAGGATCAGCTCGGCCCGGTCCATCACCCGCAGCTCGAGCGCGGCCTCGAGATTCTTGCCCTGCGCGGGAGAAAGCTCCTCGTCGAATACCACCAGCGAGGCATCGGCGGACTGGGCCAGTGAGCGCAACTCCTCCACCTTGCCTTCGCCGATGTAGTACCGGGAAGCGGGTGCCACCACCCGCTGGCTCAGGCGACCGACCACCTGGGCACCGGCCGTGTCGGCCAGCGACGCCAGCTCGTCCAGATGCTCGTCAATGTGCTGCGCGTCCCGAGTGCCCCTGCGCGCGGCTCCAACGAGCACGACGCGCTCAGGACGGGGGCGGGTGTCGATCATTCGTCTTATGCGACGCTCCAAGGCTTCGAGAAGGTCATGAGTGCAAGTTAGTGACGGTGCGCCAAGGGTGAGTGGTGCGTGGTGCGTGGGGGCGGACTGTCGCCTAAGGGCATCCGGTGCCCACCGTTGCTCCCCTTCTGGGACGCAGTCCAGCTCGGGCGCCCGTCAGCCCCCACGCACCGCGCACCACGCACCCTTAAGAATCCCGTATCTCCCCTCCACACCGCTTCTTACAGCCCGTCTCATTGCCATACTTTGTGTCACAAAGTACATTACGGCCTTCGAGTCCAAAGGCTGATTCGTGCGGTTCATCTTCACCGCCCTCTCCGTGGGGTGTGCTCTCTTCTGTGCGGCCCCAGCCACCCGGCTCGCCGCGCAGAGCCGGCTGCCTTCGGGCATGTCCATCGAGCAAGCGGTACAGCTCCTCCAGCAGAACCCCTCGCTCCAGGGCGTGGTCCGCCAGCGGATCCAGCAGTCAGGCCTGACCCGAGAGCAGATTCACGAGCGTCTGCGTAACGCCGGTTATCCGGAGACCGCCCTCGACGCCTATATCGGGCCTTCCCCGACCGGCGGCGGGCCGTCTCCCACGGTCAACGCGCAGACCGTCAACGCCATTGCCCTCCTCGGCGTGGACGCCTTCCCGCCCGAGCTGGTCCAACAGGCGGAGAGCGTGCTGGCCCGCATGCGCCTGGACTCGACCCTGGCCGCGGCGACGGCCGGACGCGGCGGTCCGCTGCCACTGTTCGGGTTCGACGTGCTACGACAGGGCGCCTCGCAGTTTCAACCGGTCGCCGGTCCGGTGGACGACACCTATCGCCTGGGGCCGGGCGACCAGCTGGTCCTTTTCCTCACCGGCGCGGTGGAGACCAGCGAGGTCCTGGACGTCACCACCCAGGGCTTCATCATCGTGTCCCGGGTGGGCCAGATCTATGTGAACTCGCTCACCCTGGGACAGCTTCGCGACCTCCTCTACACCAAGCTCTCGCAGGTCTACTCCGGCATCAGCCGCTCGAGCGACGCCCGCACCAAGTTCGACATCAGCGTCGCCAAGATCCGGGTGCAGACCATCCGGGTGATCGGCGAGGTGGCGCGCCCCGGGTCCTACCAGGTCTCCGCCACCGGCGGCGTCCTCTCCGCCCTGTACGAGGCCGGCGGGCTCACCGAGCGCGGCAACTTCCGCGCGGTGGAGCTGCTGCGAGGCACCAAGCTTCTCGCCACGGTCGATCTCTACGAGTATCTCGAGCGCGGCGTCATCACCAATGACGTGCGCCTCGCTCCGGGTGACGTGATTCGGGTGCCGGTCCATGGGCCCCGGGTCAAGGTAGCCGGGGAGATCATGCGGCCCGCGGTCTACGAGCTCAAGACCGGAGAAACCTTGCGCGACGCGGTGAAACTGGCCGGCGGGCTCACGCCTTACGCCGCCACCGAGACCGCGACTATCGATCGGGTGTTGCCACCCCATCAACGGCCGGAGCCCGGCTACATGCGCACCGTGCTCAACGCCTCGCTCGACCAGGTCACCGATTCGACCGTGGCGCCCACCGCCCTCTTCGGCGAAGACAGCATCACCGTGTTCCGCGCCCACGGTGGGCGGCGCGCCTCGGTGACGGTGGCGGGCAGCGTGTGGGTCCCGGGGACCTATCAGCTGGGACAGGGGATGCGCCTGTGGGACCTGATCAAGGGCGCCGGAGGCTTGCGGACCGACACCTACGGCGGGCGAGTGCAGGTGTTGCGCACCTTTGCCGACTCCACCAGGCAGCTCATCGGCTTCCCGCTGGATACCACGTCCGCCGCCAACAACCCGGTGCTCCAGGAATCGGACGTCGTCACCATCTACGCCCAGACCGATTTCCGGCCGCTCCGCTACGTGATGGTGTACGGCGAGGTCCGCCGGCCCGGCTCGGTGGCGTTCGCCGACTCGATGAAGCTGCGAGACGCGATCATGCTGGCCGGTGGCCTGCGGGAAGACGCTTACCTGGGTGAGGCCGAGCTCTCCCGCCTGCGAGATCACCGGAGCGGCAATGGTGATTCGCTCGCGGTCATTCTCCGGGTCCCGCTCGATTCGTCCTACGTGGCCGACTCGACCGGTTATGTGAGTCGGCCCACGGGCCGCCCGCAGACGGCGGATGTGGTGCTGCATCCCTACGACAACGTGTTCGTCCGCCGGCAGCCAGGCTGGGAACTCCAGCGAAACGTGGCGATCTCGGGTGAGGTGCGGCTCCCCGGCCGCTACACGCTGACCACCAAGGACGAGCGCATCGCGAGCATTCTCCAGCGCGCAGGCGGGCTCACGGCCAACGCGTATCCCAACGGCTTCCAGCTCTATCGCCGGAACGGGACGGCTGAGGCGATCGCGGTCAATTTGCCGCGGGTACTCAGGGATGCCGGCTACAAGGACAACCTGATCCTCATGGCGGGCGACTCGCTCTACGTCCCGCCGTTTCTGCCCACGGTGCAGGTCGAGGGCGCGGTGAACATGCCCACCGCCGTCACCTACGTTCCCAACGCGAGCCTGAGCTACTACGTGAATGCGGCTGGGGGATACGGGCCGCAGGCGGACAAGAAACGTACCTTCATCCGCCAGCCCAACGGGATGGTCACCCAGAGCCGGCCCGAGCCCGGCGCCACGGTGACCGTGCCCAAGCGGGACCCGACCGAGCGCCGCTGGTTGATCGAGATGATTCCCTTCTTTACGGCGGCGATTCAGGTGGTGACGTCGGCGGCGACGCTGATACTCGCGGCGCGGTGACGGGCCTTCGCTTTCTCTTTTCACAAAAAAGCGAGCGGCGGCCGTCATCCTGAGGCCCCTGAGCGCAGCGAAGGGGACCGAAGGATCTGAGGTCAGGGAAGATTCGCCACCAGCTCCCCCACCCTCCTCGCCCACACGTCCCAATTGAGCCGCCGCTCGTACTCTTCCCGGCTCGACTCCACCAGGCGCAAGTAGCGCGGCCAATCTTCAAGTAGCTCGCGAATCAGGGCCACGTAGGGCGCGGCACCCGCGTCCGGCGGCACCAGGAAGCCATTGACCCCTTCCCGGATCGCCCCGCCCACTCCGCCCGTGCGTGGCGCCAGGCTGGGTGTGCCCCCGGCGCTCGCTTCGCAAAAGACGATCCCGTAGGACTCGTTCAGAGTGGGCAGAATGAAAAAAGTGGCCGACGCGTACAGGTCCACCAGGCGCTGCTGCTGGGCCACGTCACCTTTCCCCAGCCGGCCGATCAAGGTGACACCGGGCATCCCGGCATACCGCGCAGGAAGCTCCCGCGGCCCGACCACGACCAGTTCGGCCGGCACGCCTGCGTTCCGCAGCGCAGCATTCACCTCGCAGGCGAGCGGGCCGCCCTTGCGTTCCCACGGGCTGCCCACAAAGAGCAGCGTGCAGAGGTCCTGCCGTTTGCGTGATATCAGCGATCCCCGTTCCGGGATGATGTCGAGGTTGGCGCCGTAGGGAAGCGCGTGCACTCTGGAAGGATCACCACCGTAGGTGCGGACCGCCGAATCCGCGGCCCACTGGGATGAGAAGACCGAAACCGCCGCACGCTGGATGGCGCGGCGCTCGACCTCCTGCCCCTCGGCCTCCAGCCGCTCGCCCATGCCGGTAAACTCGGGGTGGTAGCCCAGCAGGAGGTCGAACGTGGTATCGGAGGTATAGACGATCGGAACGTCGGTTTCCAGGAACGCGATCAGGGCCGATCCCGCGGGCGCCACTATGACGTCCAGCTTCGCGCGCCTCACCCGCTCGCGGACGCGGCGGGCGCACTCCCGGGCAAGGGAGATCCGGTGGCGGAACAGGTAGCGGCCACCCCAGAGCCGGGCCAGCCGTCCCCGCACCCGCCCCTGGAAGCTGATCCAGGTGTAAACCGGCCCCAGGAACTGGACGTCGCCCACGTTCCGCTGCAGCGCCCGCGCCATGTGAAACGGCGTGCCCGACCATTCTCGCGGGGTGCGCGCGTCGAAGCGGGTCAGGAATCCAATGCGGGGGCGGGGCTCACCATGCCCCCCCAGCTTGTGGCTCACGGCTTACGGCCTACCGCTCACGACTTACGGCCTCAGGCTTTATCGTCGCAGCAGCTGCCGCGGCAGGCCGGTCCACAGCCGCCGGAAGCTCTCGTAGGCCTCGGGGTTGCGATTCCGCTCGGCCGCCGCGTAGTCGAGCAACAGCGCCAGACCGACCGCCAGCATGAACCCGGCAAAGAGACCGACCGCCCCGCTCAGCATCAGCC
>JACQVB010000222.1 GCA_016209985.1 Gemmatimonadota bacterium
ATTTGCCGCCCGCGGGCAGGCCGCTCTTCACGTAGACGAACACGTTGGCGAGCGCACCCTTGTTGACCACGACCACGGGATCGACCGCGTTCGGGGTCTTCGCCTTGCAGGTCGGCTCTTCACTCATGTCGATTTTCGGATTGGCGGGAGCGGCTCCGGTGAACTTCACGGTGCCGGTGACCGCCCCACCGCCCTGCGCGCTCGCCGGGACGGCGCCCGATCCCAAGGTCAACGCGATCGCCACAAGTGTGGAGCAGGCAACGCCCAGGCCCAGCAATACTCGCCTCATTGATTCCTCCGAAAAATGTTATCCGCGGGTCGAGTGGCCCCGCTGTTGAGCTCGCCAGACAACCATGAAACAGAGTCCTGCCGTCAGAAGCACCGCCACCACCGGAGCCACGTAGACCGTTGGCGGCGTCGGAACATCGAGGTAAATGGCGTACCACGCGCTCACCGAACCCCGAAGCTCAGTCTCGCCGTTCGAGCCATCGGACGCGAAAAAGGCGATCGGAATGGGCCGACCCACCGTGAATGCCGGAGCCGCTGTGGTATCTGTCGGTACTAAGGGCCGCGTGAACTGCAACTGCCACTGTCCCTGGTCATAAACAGCGGCGTGGGTAACGTCCGCACTACCCGGCCGGGCCGTGAACTGTCCGAAACCGGTGCCCGTCCCTTCTTCCGAGGCATCCGGGCTGCTGGCCCAGCGCCAAAGGTAAACCGGTTTCCGAGTACTGCCACCAAGGAAATAGGGACGCTCCATGTCGTCCAGTCCCGGGATTTGTTTGGGGAACTGGAGCCAGAAGCGATCCGGCCCTTGCTTGGTCGGCAAGGGACCATCGATGTCTGAAGCGCCCTTCATGACCCGCGCGAGCCACTCATCCCAGACCGGGTTGGGGCTCTGGGAGCGATCGTCCCAGCTCAGCTTCACGGCCAGCGTCTGGTCATCGTGCGCCGCCTGCACCCAGACGCCGTCCACGTTCGGCATGAACCACCGCGGCTTTTGAATGATCTGTCCCACCAGCGGGATCCACTGGGGCTCGACCGCTGCCCAGGCGCTATCGGTGGGACCGGAGGGCAGCTTGCCGGTCATGGGGTGCGCCCGGATCACTTCCTTCACTTCCGGCGTTTTCTCCGGCGACAGGCTGCGCACGTACTGCGCCACCCGCCACAGCTGCTCCTCGGTGATGATCTTGGCGTCCAGCACGTCGCTGAAGGACGGCATCGGCGTTCCGTCGAGCCCGGTCCGCATGCGACGGTAGATATCCTCCACCGTGCCCCCACCGTTGAAGGTCCAGTTCTCTGTGAGGTCGGCGGCGCGAATCGCGAAGCCCAGATCATCCTTGAGCGTGGGCGACGACTTGCCCTCGCCCCGCCCTTTCATGCCGTGGCACTTGAAGCATTCGAGCTTCTCGTACGTCTTGCGCCCCTCGGCGATGCCTTCGGCACTGGAGCTGGGCGCCTTGCCGAAGTCGAGGGGCTTCGGTGCCGGTCCCTCGAAGAAGGTCGAGAACTTCTTGATGTAGGCGATCACGTCCTTGCGTTCGCCGTCGGACAGCTTGGATTTCCATTCCGGCATCGCGGTGCCGGGCATGCCCTCGGCGACTACCTGCTCCAGGTCCGCGTCGGTGGGCAGCTCGCCGCTCGCCGTGGTGCGGATCTGATAGACCGCCTGGGTGAAATTCCGGGGCGGGGGAAGCATGAACTTGGCGCCAGCTCCGTCGCCCTCGCCGGTTTCGCCATGACATTCCAGGCACCACTTCTCGTAGATGGCCTTACCGCGTTGCGCGTCCTGGGCGAAACCCGAGGCCGGAAAGGCCAGAATCCCTAGCGCCATCAGAGACACTCGACCCGCCGATCCGCCGACCCGCCGACCCGTCGCGCTCATCACTCGCCTCCCTGCGGGGCGCCTTCGGTCGCCTCTTCCCAACGGCGAGGCTGGAAACCGCTCTGATCGTAAAGGAAAATGATCACCGCCCAGATCTCGTTCTCGGTGAGGAAATCCTCCCAGACCGGCATGGCGGAGTTCCACGGGGTCCCTTCCTTCGGAAGGCCCGGTCCCCCCTTGGCGATACGCCAGAAGACGAAGCTCTCGGTGAGTTGGGCGATGTTTCCCGGATCATCGAGGGCCAACGGGGTGGGGCTGAAGCCGTGGCCGAAGTGTCCCTGGCCGTCGATCCGGTCGCCGTGACACGGCAGACAATTCTGGTAGTAGACCCGGCGCCCTTCCTTCACGTGATCGGCGAGATTCCCCTCTTTTCGCAGGGGATTCTCCAGGCCGGCGACCTGCATGGTCTTGCCGCGGAACGTGATCGAGGCGGGAGGCGCCGGATGGATCGAGCGCAATTGGATCGGGGCCTGCACCTTGGGCCGGGTGGCCTGGAAGGTGAACAGCCCCACGACCAGCGGAACCAGCAACAGGAAGCCGTTCCGAACCCAACGCTTGTCTTCGTCCACCAGAGTCGCCTGGATCGGCTGCTTGAACTCGTCCCAGCGCGCGTCGTTCTCGCTCACATAGATCAGGATGCCGATGAGCGCGATGAACATGAATTCAGCCAGCACGCTGTTGGGCACCGGCGCGCTCGGAATCCCGACGTATCGCAGCGCCGGAATTCCCCAGTCGAAGATCAGGTACGCGACGAACGCCAGCGCCACGGCCTGCCAGAAGGGATGCCGGGGCCACAGCCGGAAGCCGCTTCGATTGGCACTCATTTCTGACTCGCCAGGAAGTTGACCAGGATTTCGAGTTGTGTTGCCGAGAGTTGCTCGCCGAAGTTGGGCGGCATCATGCCTTTGAACTGCTCAAAACCCTGCGCGATCTTGGCATTGGGATCGATGATCGATTCGCGAATGTAGTCCTTGGTTGCCCGGGACCCGATGCCGTCGAACGCAGGACCCACCGCACCGCCCTCGTCGCCCAGCTTGTGGCAGCCCATGCAGCCCTTCTCGTTGAGGATCGCCTTGGGATCATCGGTGGCGGACAGCTCCGCGCCGCCGGCCTCGCCACCGCCCGACTCTTCGGCGGATTCGCCCCCGGCCTTCACGTCCTCGGACGTGACCGTGACTTCTCCGCCCTGCGACTCGAGGAATGCAATCACCGCCCAGATCTGGCCCGGGTCGAGTGTTCGGCGTATGTCGGGCATGATGGGCCCGTAACCCTTGACCACGTACTCCGACGGTTCGGTCAGGGCCTCGTGGAGGTACGTCTTGCAATCCTTGCCCGGCTCTCGCGTGCCGCAGCGCGCGCCGATGGGCCCCTGCCCTTTTTCATCGGTCAGCAGGTTCGGCGCGCGGGTGCCCAATCCGTGACAGGCGGTGCAGCCGCCGGCGCCGTTGTAGATCTTTTCTCCCGCTGCTACCAGGACCTCGGGGGTCGCCGCGTTCAAGTCCAAAGCTTCGGGCACTTCCGATGGGAGCTGCGGTATCGCGTGGGCGATCCAGGTGTAGAACGCGAGCACGAACGCACCTACCGCGAGCACTTTCAGGTTCTTGATCCACATGGCTCAGTCTCCCGCCGCCGGCTCGGACTTGTGCGCGGCCTTTTCCGCGAGCCCGCCGAGCCAGAAGATGAAGGCGACCAGACTCAGGAAGATCACCACGCACGTCGTGATCATGTTCGCCGCGTACCCGAGAGGCGGAGTCGCGGCGTATGCGCTGTTGTCCCGCATGACCTCAAAGACGTGCCAGTGCTGCCGGATGCCGCTGCGGGCAAAGCCCATGAGGCCCATCAGCCAGGTGAACGTGACGGCGAGAACAAACAGCGCGTACTGGGAGCGCTCCGGCATCTGCCCCCAGCGGATTTCGCCACGCGATTCCGCCCCGCGTCCCATGAAAATGTCGATGATGGTGACGCCGATAATGCAGGCGAGGACAGCCAGCACCTGCCACACGCTAAACCCGATTCGGACGATCGCCTCGACGAAGTAGCCGTAAACGCCGTAAAACAGCACCACGGCCGCGGCGAGAACGAACATTGCCGCCTGCACCATGGTCCCGGTTTTCGCCCAAGCGACCACTGGCCGCTTGTTGGCACGCCGGTACATGAGGAAGGACAGGAACGTGGTGAGGATCATGAAATTCACGGCGGTGTTTTTGGCGCTCATCACACCTAGCACGTTGAGGAACGGATGGTGGGAGCCGCCCATGGCTGCGAGCTCCTCGCGGCTCGCAATCATCGTGTGCGGGGTCGCCCAGACGAGCCAGCACAGAATCAGGAGCAGCAGCATCCATTTGGTGTACGGGACGAACCGTTCCGCGCCCGGGATGCGGCCCATGCCGATCCACAGGTAGTAATTGGCCGCGAGGAACAGCACGCCGATGAGCACCGCTTGAACGATCCAGAGCCAGCTCATGAAACCGCCCATCATGGTGATGCCCATCGACTGGTTGTACTGGTAGATTTCCCGGCCCAGGTAATAGCCGGCGAAGGGCAGCACGATGAAGGTGGAGATGGCGATGAAATTTCCGACGTAGCCCATCCAGTCGTAATGGGCCCGCTCTTCATCGGTGGTCGCCGACAGGAACCGGTAGCCGGCATATGCGGCAACCACCGCACCTCCAAACACCGCGTTGCCGATCAGGCGGTGGATGTTGATCGGCATCCACGTCATGTTCATCAGCGCATTGGCCAGCCCGATCTGTTCCGGCAGCGTCTCGGTGGTTATCCCGGCCGGCGGCGACATCATGTACGTCAGCCAACCGTTGGCGATGAACATGACCGTGGTGCCCCAGACGTTGAGCAGCACGCCCAGG
>JACQVB010000231.1 GCA_016209985.1 Gemmatimonadota bacterium
GATCTGGAGGCCCGTGCGGTCGTCGCCCTCGCACTTGGGCGCTTCGCGCTCCACGGTGTCGACGGCGCGGAGGAGCGCCAGCCCGCCGCCGGGGACGATCCCTTCCGCCACCGCCGCCTTCGTCGAGCTGATCGCGTCCTCGAATGCTTCCTTGCGGTTTTTCATCTCGGTCTCCGAAGGCGCCCCGGCGCGGATGACGGCGACGCCGCCGGCCAGTTTGGCCAGCCGCTCCTCGAGCTTTTCCTTGTCGTAGTCGGAGGTCGATTTCTCAATCTGTTTCCGCAGCTCGTCGCACCGTCCCTGGATCGCGGTCTTGCCACCCGCGCCGCCGATGATGGTCGTGTTGTCCCGGTCTACCACCACGCGCTTCGCTTTTCCCAGGTCTTCGATCGTCACGTGCTCCAGGCTAACGCCGATTTCCTCGGTAATCGCGCGGCCGGCCGTGAGGATCGCGATGTCTTGGAGCATCGCCTTGCGCCGGTCGCCAAATCCCGGTGCCTTCACCGCGACGGCCGAGAGTGTCCCGCGGATCTTGTTGACCACCAACGTGGCCAGCGCCTCGCCGTCCATGTCCTCGGCGACGACCAGCAGGGACCGGCCGCTCTTGGCGGTCTGCTCCAAAACGGGCAGAAGATCCTTCATGCCGGAGAGCCGCTTCTCGTAGATCAGGATCAGTGGCTCTTCCAGCACCGCCTCCATTTTTCCGGCGTCGGTGATGAAGTAGGGTGAGAGGTATCCCCGGTCGAACTGCATGCCCTCGACCACTTCCAGCGTGGTCTCGGTTCCCTTGGCTTCCTCGACCGTGATCACGCCTTCGGGTCCGACCTTCTCGACCGCGTCGGCGACCAGCTCGCCGATCGCCGGATCGTTATGGGCCGCGATGGTCCCCACCTGGGCCTTCTCCGTCTTGCTCTTCACCGGACGGGAGAGTGCGCGCACCGCCGTCACCGCGACCTTGAGGCCCCGATCCAGGCCGCGCTTGAGATCGATCCCGCTGGCGCCTGCCGCGATGTTCCGAAGCCCCTCGGCGAACATGGCGTGGGCGAGCAGCGTCGCCGTCGTCGTCCCGTCTCCCACCGCGTCACCGGTGCGCTCGGCCGCCTCGCGCAGCACCTGGGCGCCCAGGTTCTCTACCGCGTCGGCCAGATCGACTTCCTTCGCGATGGTGACGCCGTCGTTGCACACCAGAGGCTTGCCCCAGCGTTTTTCGATCAGCATGCACTTGGACTTGGGCCCCAGAGTGGCGCGGACCGCGTCGGCCAGCGCCGTCGCCCCGTGCAGAATCTTCTCTCGCGCTTCTGCGCGGAACATCAGTTGCTTGTGTGGCATCGTGCCTCCTTACACCGGCACCACCGTGAGGCCGCTTACTTCGGGAAGAGAGCGGACCATCTCTTTGAACTTCGGCCATTCCACCGCGGGCCAGGTCTCGGTCTGCGCGTGACCCGCCACCCGGATCAGCGTCGATACCCGGGTTGCCGTCTCGATGTCGGGTGCGCGAAACAGGTCCAGATAGTCGTAGGGACCGAGCACCGCGTAACTTCCCAGCCACTCGACTTGAGGGCATTCCTCCCGCACCGCGTTCATGGCCCGGCGCTCGAGCAGCTCGTAGGTGTGAGGGGACGGGACGGCTTCCGGTGCCAGCCGGGTCAACAGGACGAACGTGGGCATAGCAGGCTCCGATTCGTTGGCAGTTGCAAGTAACGTCGTGTGCCCTGAAGCGGACCTGAGTGACGCATGAAGATCCGATGCCGTCCGCCAGGAGCGTAAAGTCGGATTCACGAACGCTTCACGGCGCTAGAAATAGGTTGAGCCATGCGCTCTCACCGACGACCGTTGCTCTTCAGCGAGCTCGCGACCGCGTTCGCGCGGCTGGAAGCGACGCCGGGTCGAACCGCGTCGGCGCGACTCGTCGCCGACCTGCTGGCTGGTACGGCGAGGGCCGAGATTCCTCCCGTCGTCTACCTGCTCCAGGGACAGCTGCGACCGCCCTACGAGGGAGTCGAGCTGGGAATCGGTGAGCGGCTGTTGGCACGGGTCCTGGCTCAGGCGTACCGGGTGCCCGAGGCGCAGGTTGCGCGCCGCTATCGGAGCGCCGGCGATCTGGGTCTGGTGGCGGAGCGCCTGGCGGGCGAGAGACTCCGCTCGCGACTCACGGTGGCCGGCGCCTATCGTAGTCTGCTGGAAATCCCGCGGGCCTCGGGCGCGGGCTCGACCACGAGGAAGACGAACCTGCTGGCGGCTCTGCTCGGTGCTGCCACGCCGGTCGAGGCCCGCTATCTGGTGCGGATCGTCCAGGGCCGGCTGCGGCTCGGCGTCGGCGACGCGACCATCATCGATGCCGCCGCGGCCGGCGCCCTTGGCGATCGGGGCAAGCGGAAGCTCATCGAGCAGGCCTACAACGTGCGTTCCGATCTCGGAAGCGTGCTGCAGCTCGCCTACGCTCGCGGTGCCTCGGGCCTCGCGCGGATCGGCCCGAAGGTCGGCATTCCGGTGCGCCCGGCGCTGGCTCAGCGGCTCCGCTCCGCGGAAGACATCATCGAGCGGCTGGGCACGGTCCAGGCCGAACCCAAGTACGACGGCTTTCGGCTGCAATTCCACCGCGACGGCGATCGGGTCTGGGCCTTCAGCCGCCGGCTGGAGGACGTGAGCGAGATGTTTCCCGACCTCACGGCGGCGGTGCGCAGGCAACTGCGGGCCCGGCGCGCGATCCTGGAAGGGGAAGCGGTAGGTTACGATCCCCGGACCGGCCGGTTCCTTCCGTTTCAACTCACCATGACGCGCAAGCGAGTGTATGGTGTGGCCGAGGCAGCGAGCAGGCATCCGTTGCGGCTCTTCGCCTTCGATCTTCTCTATGCCGATGGTGACGACTACCTCCATCGTCCGCAGGAGGAACGGCGTCGCCGCCTCGTCGCGCTGGTGCGCGGCTCCGCCGACGATCCCGTCGTGGTCACCGAGGCCATCCGCACCAGCCGCGCGGATGAGCTGCAGGAATACTTCGAGACGATGCTCGGGCAGGGCCTCGAGGGAATTGTGGCCAAGCGCCCGGACGCGCCGTACCGCGCAGGCGCACGCGGCTACGACTGGGTGAAACTCAAACGCGCCTACCAGTCCAGGATCTCCGACACGGTGGACGTGGTGCTGGTGGGTTATCTCGCGGGCCGGGGCGCCCGCGCGGAGCTCGGCATCGGGTCGCTGCTGGGTGCGGTCTACGACCCGGAAGGCCAACGATTCCGGACCGTGGCGAAGATCGGCTCCGGCCCCTCGGAGCGGCAGTGGAAGGAATTGCGCGCGATGCTGAATCGGTCGGCCGTGCGCTCCCGGCCGGCGAGTGTGGACTCGCTGATCGTTCCTGATGTATGGGTCGAGCCGCGCCTGGTGGTGGAAGTGCTCGCCGACGAGATCACGCGCTCGCCACGGCACACCTGCGGAAAGAGGGGCAAGGAGCCCGGCTACGCATTGCGATTTCCGCGCATGCTGGACGGTGTCCGTGTCGATCGCACACCGGAGACCGCGACCACCGAGCGCGAGGTGTTGGATCTCTATCGTTTGCAGAGCGGGGAGTCGCGGGCTAAAAGCCCGCGCTTCACGACCAAGAATCCCCTCGCCGCTTCAGCACCGAGGGACCCGACGCGTTAAACGCTTCGACGCCTGGCCAGGCTCACGAAGAAGAACAAGGCCGCGACCGCGATGGTGACCGGGCCCGCGTCCTGATGGAGTGCCGATCCCAGCAGCGTCCCGGCGAGGGTGGACAGTACGGCGATCGAGACCGCGATCAGCAACATGGCAGTGAGGCCCGTGGCCAGATGCTTGGCGGTGGCGGCGGGGATGATGACCAGGGAGCCCATGAGGAGCACGCCGAGATAGCGAAGGCCGAGTGCCACGGTCAGGGCAAACGCGAGCAGGTAGAGCAGGTTTACCGCGGCAACGTCGACGCCGGCCGTGCGCGCCAGATCGGGCGAGACCAGCGCGATGACCAGCCGGCTCCGTGCGCGGAGGGTGAATCCGATGACGAGCGCGCTGCCGATGAGCCCGAGCAGGGTCTCGACCCCGCTCAAGCGGCCGCCGCCGCCGAACAACGCTTCGATCAGCTCTTCTCCCGAGGTCAACATGCTGCCAACCGCGAGCGCCGCGGAAAAGACCACGCCGATCAGCGCCTCGGTGGGAACCCGCGTCTTGTGCTCCAGCGCCCAGATCAGCAGGGTCCCGAGGAGGAGCGCGGCCAGACCACCGAGCAGGGGGTTGAGTTGAAGCGCGAGCGCCACCCCGATCCCGGGAAGCGCCACGTGCGAGATCGCGTCCGAAGCCAAGGTCATCCGCCGCATGACCGCGAAGCAACCCACCAATCCAGCCGCTACCGCCATCGCCAGGGGGAGCGCCAGGTCACGGACCATTGGGACCGTCGTGGAGATGGAAGCTCATGGCCGTGCCGTACGCTTCCTGAAGCCGCTCCGGGGTCAGGATTTCCAGCGGCGGTCCGTAGCAGGTGCGCCAGCGCGAGAGGCAGAGCACATGGGTGGCGTAACGGTACACGAGGCTCAGCTCGTGGGAGATGAGGAGCAGCGTCAGGCGCCCCTCTTTCTGGAGACGGCGGATCGTAGCGTAGATCCCTGCTTCTCCGGGCTCGTCCACGCCCGCGGTCGGCTCGTCGAACAGGAGCACCGTGGGTCGTCCCATCAGTGCGAAGGCGAGGAGCAGCCGCTGGAAGTTTCCGCCGGCGAGGGCACCGATCGGCTCGGCCGCCACCTCCGGCGCGAGCGACACCAGATCCAGGGCCCGACGAACTTCTTCCGGAGAGACGCGAGCCACTGCGGCCTTGGCGCGAAGGAAATCCAGCCCGGTGATCGGCAGGTCGCGCTCGATATCGAGCTTTTGCGGGACGTATCCGATCCGGGAGCCGGCAGCCCAGCGGACCTCTCCCCCGTGAGGGATGGTACCGATCAGCGCCTTGAAGAGCACGGTCTTTCCCGAGCCATTGGGTCCGATGATGGCGAGGGTGCTCGCCTCCGGCACGCTGAAGCTGAGACCGTCGAGTACCCGGTTCTTGCCGAAGCTGACCGAGAGGTGTGCCACCTGGAGGACGTCGGTCATGCGAGGAGAGCGGCGAGCTCCGCCAACAACGGCGACTGCCCGGGGTTGATCTTCTGCCGGGCCGTATCGAGGGAGAACCATTCGGCCCGATCCACCTCGGGAAAGGTCCGTTGCTGGTCCGAGCGCGGAGGCCACTCCGCCAGGAAAGTGGTGCTGCGCAGCCGCGAGGGGTCGAAGTCGCCTTCCACCGCCCAGGCATGGACCAGTTTTCCGCTCTTCTGCCTGACCGGCGTCAGCGGGCGGAATTCACCATCGACCGCCACGCCGGTCTCTTCCCGGAACTCGCGCTTCGCGGCTTCCAGCGGGTTTTCGGTCGAGTCGAATTCGCCTTTGGGGATGGACCACGCGCCGAGGTCTTTGTTCAACCAGAAGGGGCCGCCCGGGTGCACCAGCAGCACCTCGAGTCGCGGACGGCGCCGATAGAGCAGGATGCCCGCGGCTTGCTTCGCCATCACTCCGGGACGGTGGCGGGCTCCACGGCGGGCTCGGGCTCGACCTCGACCTGCACATCGATCCCGTCCCGTATGCTCTGGGTCACGATGCAGAAATCCTCGAACAGCTCGAGACAGCGTTTCGCGCGGGCGGGATCTGCCCCGACCCGGGGCATGAGCTTCACCCGCAGCTCTCCGATACGCAGCCGGCCGCGCTCGTTCCGCACCAATTCTCCTTCCACGGTGGCTTCGAAGTCCGTGACCGGAATCCTCGCGCGTTCCAGGCAGTAGAGCAGGCTTGCGCTCAGGCAATCCCCTACGGCCGCCGCCAATACCCGCGACGCATTGGGCCCGCGTCCCTCACCGAGAGGTGGAGGCTCATCCAGCGTGAGGGCGGGCACGTCCTGCTCCCGGAAGTCTACCAGAAACTGATAGCCGCGGTGCCGTGCCAGCGACACGGAGAAGTGCTGGGACTCCTTGTCGGAATCGGTCATAGCTTGCTCGCATGCGAAGGGATGCCCGGTTCCACCGGGATGGACGGTGTCGTGCGGGTGCCGAACAGGCCCCACACTGCGGTCGCCGCGACGGCGAGGAACATGAAAAACCCGTACACGCATGCCGGGTATCCGAAGACGGTGCCGGGCGCTCCCGGCGACGGGCACAGCAGTCCCGAGCTTCCGAACAGCTCCCGATAGGTGAGCAGGCCGGAGAACCCGGTGCCAAACAGACTGATGACAAGGATGATCTGCAACGCCCGTTTCACGCGTTCCTCTCCGTTTCACCACTGCCGAATGAAACAGCGATTGTGGTGAAGGACTCTTGAGCGAGTCGTGAAGGGAACTGAAAGAGGGGCTCGCTTCGGCTCACGCCCCTTTCACCGCGGTTTCACTACTCAGTTGCCTTATTTGCGACAGCGGCAGATGGTACAACTGGAACTGGAGGAGCAATGCCCAAACGAGCGATCAGCGAACGTCCCGCCACTCTGGAGGCGCGTCTCGCGGAAGCGGAGAAAAAGCTCACCGATCTCTCGGTGCTGGTGCGCGAACTGGTACAGGAAGTCGCCATGCTCAAGGAGGAAGTCGAAGAACCGGTGCAGTGAGGACACCGGGGCCGAACCGGTCTGCATCGAACGGCGCGGGTTGAGCCGGTGGCGGAGCGCCACCGGCTCTCGGCTCTCTCAGACGGAAATCGCCAGCAGGTCTTCCACCGCGGTGACTCCCGGCGCACTCCAGGCGGCGCGCTCCACGTCCTGCTTCTCCGCCCAGGAACGCACCGTCCCCCGCAACGTCACCTTCCCGTGGCTGGTCTCGACCCGGACCCGCTCGGCGTCGATCTCGGCGCTCCGCTTCAGCGCCGACACGATGCTGTCGCGCACGGCTTCGGTGGTGGTCCCGGCCGCCACCTTGAGCTGATTGATCACGCCCTTAACGCCCGTGAGATTCCGTACCGCCCGCTCCGCCGCCTCACGCTGGTAATTCCACTCCACGGTTCCCACCAGAGTGACCCAGCCGTCGTCGACTGCGATCTTGATGTTCTCGTCCGGGACCTGAACGTCCCACTTGAGATTGGAGATCACCGCGTGCGCGATTTCGGTATCGGTGCGCTGCAGGTCGCCGGGAAGCTTGACCTCGAGCGCCACGGCCACCGCCTTTACGCCGCTCACGCGCTCCGCCGCCTGCTCGGCGGCGATCTTCTCGACGTACGACTCCACGCAGCCGCTCAGCGTGACCACGCCGCCCTTCACCGCTACTCCGATCTCTTTTTCCTTGATGCTCGGGTCCCAACGCAACTCGTCCATCACGTGCCGCTGCAACTCCTGGTCGGTTCTAATGCCGATTTCGCCGCTTTTCATGGTGCCTCCCGTTTCTATCCCTTGACGACGCCCAGCGGGCGTAACCGCGCGACCTTGCGCGCCAGCCCGGCCCGCGCCACCACCTCCACCACCCGCTCGACGTCCTTGTAGGCGTAGGGCGCTTCCTCCGCCAGCTCGGCATTCGAGGGGCAACGCACCACGATGCCGCGATCTTCCAGCTCTCGCCGGATCTGGAATCCCGGTTGCCGCCGCTTCGCCGCACCCCGACTCATTGCCCGGCCGGCTCCATGGCAGGTGCTGCCGCAACTGCGGGACAGCGCCTCGTCGGTCCCCGCGAGCACGTAGGACACCGTGCCCATGCTGCCCGGGATGAATACCGGCTGGCCGACGGCGCGATACGGCTCGGGCGTCTCGGGATGGCCGGGCCCGAAAGCGCGGGTCGCCCCCTTCCGGTGCACCAGCAGCGTCGCGTCGCCATAGCGTTCGACTTTGGCCATGTTGTGCGCCACGTCGTAGACCAGCCGCAACCGCCTCGCCGGCCCCAACGCGCGCTCGAACACTTCGCGAACCAGGTGGGTGATCGCCTGGCGATTGGCCCACGCGAAGTTGGCCGCGGCGCACATCGCCGCGAAGTAGGCCCGCCCCTCGACCGAGGCGATGGGGGCGCAGGCCAGCTCGCGATCCGGAAGCTGGATGTGCTCCCGCAGCATCGCCGCGTCCATCCGCCGCACATAGTCGGTGCAGACCTGGTGTCCCAGCCCGCGGGAGCCGGTATGAATCAGGACCGTGAGTTGCCCCACGTGCAGGCCGAAGGCGTCGGCGGCGGCGGTGTCGAACACGCGATCGACCAGCTGCACTTCGATGAAGTGATTCCCCGAGCCGATGGTGCCGAGTTGATCGTGCCCGCGCTGTTTGGCGCGCGACGACACCTGCGAAGGATCGGCGGCCGCCAGGGCGCCCTGCGCTTCGGTGACCGGGAGATCCTCCGGAAGCGCCATGCCGCGCTCCAGCAGATAGCGGCTGCCTTCGGCGAGCACCCGATCGAGCTCGGACTCGGTCAACCTGATGCGGCCGCCCCGCCCGGTGCCGGAGGGAACCGTGCGGCTCAGGTCATGCACGATGGCCTCGAGTTTCGGCCCCACCTCTTCGGCGTCGAGATTGGAAGCCAGCAGCCGCACCCCACAGTTGATGTCGTAGCCTACCCCACCGGGCGAGATCACCCCGTCTTCCATGCGCATCGCCGCGACGCCGCCGACCGGGAACCCGTATCCTTCGTGGACATCCGGCATCGCATAGACGCAGCCGGTGACGCCGCGCAGCGTCGCCACATTGACCAGCTGATCCAGCGAGCGGTCTCCCACGATCTGCTGCCAGAGCTCATCGTCGGCGAAGATCCGGGCAGGCACGCGCATGTCGGGCCGCGCGCTCGCCGGGATCTCGCGTACCAGGTCGTCCACCCGAATGGAGCGATAGTGGCCGACGCCGATTTCAGATATCGAGGATGACATGCGCTTCCATTCCTCCCGGCACCGCGTCCACGCGCAGCTCGTGGAGCGTGGCCGCCTTGACCAACGCCGGTGCATCGCTCACCCGTACGCCGCGCGCCAGTGCGATGAGATGCGTCGCGCTCGCGTGCCGGATCTCGAACTCGACCGCGATCCAGCGGTCCCGCTCGGCGCGGAAGATCAGCTCGTTGAGCCAGTCCACCAGCAACGCGTCGCGATCGGCCGATCGCACCGCGATCTCTTCCCAATCGGTTTCCGGCGGGCCGTGCGCGGCCGGGAGCTGCAAGCCGGCGAGCGCGCGTCCCGCCTCCTCCAGCAGCTCCTCGAAGGAGCCCGCCCGAATCAGCAGCGCCAGCTCACCGGTGTGTTCCAGGAATCGGTGGGAGGGCGCCAGCGCGGTGCTACTGATGTCCTTCCACCCCGAAGGAAACCTTGGCGTTGACGCGAAACTGTACAATGCGATCTCCCTCCACTTTGCATTGGAAATTCTCGAACCAGACGGACCGGATGTTCTTCACCGTCTTGGAGACTTCCTTCACGACACTCCGGGCCGCCTCGTCGAATCCCTTCTCCGACTGCCCGATTACCTCGATGACCTTCACGATGGCGCTCACCTCTGCCTCCCCGGATGCTGCGATGGACCTGCAAACTGGCGTGAACCGGATGAATCGATGCTGAGACCCACCTGAAGCCTGCTTCGAACGCGTGACGCCGGGTTCAGCCGCGGTTCACGGCCGATTCACCGGGCCGGCAACAGATTGATGGTTGCACCCAAAACGGTGGAGACCGCCATGAAACTCACCAAGGCTGGAACGACCATGCCGACTGTCTTTCGGCCCGAGATCGAACGGTTCTTCGATCGTATCTTCGGACCGCGGGCTCTCGAACTTCCGGACATGAAAGTGTTCGAGACGGCGTGGGCGCCCTCCGTGGATCTCACGGAGACCCAAAAGGAGTTCATTGTCCGGCTCGAGGCTCCCGGAGTGCACAAGGAGAACCTGGACGTGAGCCTCGACGACAGTGTGCTCACCATCTCCGGACGCCGGGAGTTCCGGAAAGCGGAGGAGAGCGAGGAGTACATCTGGAGAGAGCGGGAGGAGGGCAACTTCGTCCGCTCGCTGCGGATGCCGAAACCGGTTGAGGAAGGCAAGGTGACCGCGACCTACGAGGACGGGATCCTCACGGTCCGGCTTCTCAAGTCCGAGCCGACCGCGAAGACCAGAATCGCGATCAAGTGAGCGGAAGGGAGGGAGGCGGAAGGCAGAAGGCAGAACGTTGCGTCACCGGAAACGTTCTGCCCTCTGCGCACTGCGTGGTTTGCCGTTCTGCCCACTGCGCACTCCGATGAACATGCCGGCGTCGACCGTCGTCAGATTGGACGAACCCGCGCTCTTCACGGATCTCTACGAGCTCACGATGGCGGCCTCGTACGTGAGGGAGGGGATGACGGCGCCCGCCACCTTCAGTCTCTTCGTGCGGCGCTTGCCTCCGGAACGGTCGTTTCTCATCGCCGCCGGGCTCCGGGATGCGCTCGAGTATCTCCAGGACTTCCGGTTTTCCGATCGCGCGCTCGAGTACCTCCGCTCCCTGGACCGATTCGACGTCGATTTCCTGTCGTTCCTCCACAATTTCTGGTTCAGGGGCGATGTGTGGGCCATGCCTGAGGGCACCATCGTCTTCCCCGACGAGCCACTCCTGGAAGTGACGGCCCCGCTGCCGCAGGCGCAGCTGGTCGAAGGCGCGCTGCTCAACCTGTGCCACTTCGAGACGCTGGTCACGACCAAGGCGGCGCGGTGCGTGCTGGCCGCCCGCGGCCGGCCGATCGTCGAGTTCGGGATGCGGCGCGCGCCGGGGCTGGACGGCGCGATCCGCGCGGCCCGCTGCGCCTTCATCGCGGGCGCCGCATCCACCAGCAATGTGCTCGCAGGATTCGTCGAGAACATCCCGGTCACCGGAACCATGGCCCATTCCTATGTGTCGGCGTTCACCGAGGAGATCGAGGCGTTTCGCGCGTTCAGCCGGTCCTTCCCGGACCAGACGGTTCTGCTGCTCGACACCTACGACACCCTGGTCGCGGCGCACCGGGCGGTCGAGGTGGCCCGCGAACTCGAGTCCCAGGGACACCGGCTGGCGGGCGTACGGCTCGACAGCGGCGACATCCCCACCCTCGCACGTCAGGTGCGTCACATTCTGAACCAGGCCGGCCTCGAGTACGTGCGCATCCTGGTGAGCGGCGGGCTGGACGAGCGCGACATAGACCAGTGGGTCCGTGACGGCGTTCCCATCGATTCGTTTGGGGTGGGGACCAAGATGGATGTTTCGGCCGACGCCCCCTACCTGGACATGGCCTACAAGCTGGTCCGCTACGGCGAGCGTTACGTGCTGAAAACCAGTCCGGGCAAGGAGACCTGGACCGGGGAGAAACAGGTGTACCGGTTTCGCGGCGCAGACGGCCGGTTCTGCGAAGACCTGATCGCCTTGCGAGGCGAGCCCGCCCCGCCAGGTGCCCTCGCCCTGCTCGAACCGGTCATGCAGGCTGGCAGGATATGGCGACCGCACCCGCGCCTGGGCGACGTGCGGCGGCAGTGTGCCGACATGCTGGCCAGCCTGCCGGATGACGTTCGCACCCTCCGTGATCCGCGACGCTACCCGATTCGCTACAGTGAACGGCTGGTGGAGCTGCAGGATTCGCTGAAGGCGGCCATTCCGGCTATTTGAACCGCAGCAGGCCGCCCAGGTGCTGCAGCGCGGCGGCCGCGCCGGGATCGCGCACCATCACCACGCGCACCCGCTGTCCCAGTGCCTCTTCGATCGCCTCGTCGGCCTCGGCGATATCGGTGTCCGAGTGCACGAACAAGGTTCGCACCTGGCCGCGGCGCAGCGCTCGCATCGTCGCCTGCACCCCGTTGACCGCCCAACCTTCGCCGATGCTGTCCAGCAGCAGCCGCACCTCGGCGCGTTCGGCCTCGCGGTCGTGAGCATCGCACAGCGCGAAGGTCGCTTCCTGCACCTTCCGCGGAGTCACTGCCGTGGGATTCAGCCGTGCGGTGCCGATGAGCCGGTGAAGCAGTCCCCCATCCAGAAACGGTAGCATGGCGGCGACCTGCCGTTGGGGCCCGGCGACCACCACCCCCCGCGCCGGATGCTCCCGGTCCAACCGGATCAGGGCGCGCATGACCGACTCATAGTGCCGCTCGCGCTCCCGGGTGATTCGCGCATGGTAGTCCTTCTCTCCCCACCCGGGCGACCCGCCTCGGTCGCTGTGGAACCTGCCGCCGCGGGTCGCCGCCGGGGCCACGTCGGTACGCTCTAGCGCCCCGTGCGCGGTGACTTCGAAAACCCGGGCGTGCGCGCGGTCGATCACCGCCGTGAGCACGCGTCCGAACTCATCCTCGGCCGCCCGGAGCTCGCGCAGGTGCGGCACCCGGTCCACCAGCAAACGGGTCCGCCGCACCCGTGGCAAGGCCACCGACTGGAATAATCCCAGACCTTCGCAGGCGAAGAGCGCCAGCCCCGGCGTGTCCGGTAACTGCGTGGGATCCCGAACCGCTTCGACCATGCGATCCAGATCGCGCTCGATTGCCTGCCGGTCGGCGCGTGACATCTCCTTCAATGCGGTAAGAGCAGCCCGGATCCTGTTCTTGAGCTCTACCAGGTAGCCGCCGCGTGACCTTGAGTCCGGCGTGAGATCCAGATAACAGGAAATGATCCAGTCCCGGCCCGGCCGGATAGCGGTGAGCTGTTTTACCAGCTGAGCAGTTTCGCCCGTTCGGAACCTGGGACGGGCAAGCGCTCCGCGCCTGGGAGACAACGGCATGGTCGTCACGCGTGGCCGGCCGCTTCTGCTGTCGCAGCGCCGTACAGCGATACCGGTGTCCGGACCGGTACCACCAGCATCGACGCCGGCAGATCGCTCAGGAGCCTATGGGTGGTGCTGCCGAGCAGGAGACGATCCATCCACCCCCGGCCGTGCGACCCCACGACGAGTAGATCCGCGCGCCAGCGGGCGAGCTCCGAGCGGATGACGCTGGTGACCGGACCCGTTACCTCGAGTTTCTCGGCTCCCGGATAGTCGACCTGCGACCAGACCGCCTGGTCGAACGTCTCGCGGGACGCATTGAGCCAGGCCACATCGGTCAGGAGGTCGCCCCCCGTCAGCCCGGTGAGGCCGTAGGGCGCGAAGGTCAGGCTGACCGGTTCGATGACGTGCAAGACGGCGACCTGAGCGCGGAAGAGCTCCGCGAGCTTTCGCGTCTGTTCCAGGACCTGCTCCGCGGCGCTGGACAGGTCGACCGCGGCCAGTATCCGCCGGGGAACCTCCGGCGAAGGGCCGGCGACCAACGTGGGCGTGTCGGTGGACCGGACCACTTGATGCACCGTGCTGCCCGCGAACCAGCGGCCCAGGGCGGTGTGATGCTTGCTCCCGAGTACCAGCAGGTCGGCATCGGCTGCGAGATCGACGAGATCGGTGGCCGGCCGGCCCAGCATCACTTCCAGGCGCTCGAGCAGGCCTGCGGGCACGGCATCTTTGAGGGCCTCTTCCACCCGGGCCCTCGCGTCGCGCAAGAACAGGCTTTGGAGGGTGGGCGGCGGTCCTGCAGCGATGACTCCCGCGATGAGCTGAGGGACCACGTGCACCAGCCGGCATTCGATGCCGGCCGCTTCCGCGATTTTCCAGGCGGCTGATGCGGCGCGCGCCGACTCCGGCGACGCGTCCACCCCCACCACGACCACTTTCCAGGGGCTCATGTCTCCCCCTTTCGAATCCGGATACAACCTAGGAGGAGAGGGGCAAGTAGGGCCTTAACTGACCTTGAACCGCTCCTTAGAGTCGGACGTGACGGAAGAACTGCCGCTTCGCCAGCTCGGCGGCGCCGAAATAGGACACCAGGACGGCCGCAACCAGGCCCAGCGACGCCCAGGAGGGGGGTACGAATGCGAAGTAGCTGGTTCCGGCTGGGGTGAACGGCAGCGCCACCACCAGCGCAGCCGCCGCGAGCGACGA
Organism: Gemmatimonadota bacterium; assembly: GCA_016209985.1. Lineage (GTDB taxonomy): Bacteria > Gemmatimonadota > Gemmatimonadetes > Gemmatimonadales > GWC2-71-9 > SHZT01. The sequence goes on from JACQVB010000231.1 coordinate 13,843, forward strand.
CCAGGCCAGCAGGCGAGCCGGCCGGCTTCGGTAGAACGGCAAACGGGTGCGGATGGCGAAGGTCACCAGAATCTCGGAGCAGGCGGATTCCACGAACCAGGCGGTCCGGAACTCCGGGACGCCGATCTTCAGCCCGCCCAACAACCCGGCGATCAGCGCCAGGTCGAACACCGCTGACAGCAGCCCGAACCACACCATGAATCGGCCGATCATGCCGATGTCCCAGCGCCTGGGCCGGTGAAGGAATTCCTCGTCGACCCGGTCGGTCGAGATCGTGACCAGCGGCAAATCGCTCAGCAGGTTGTTGAGCAGAATCTGCGGCGGCAGCAGCGGAATGAACGGCAGGACCAACGAGGAGACGGCGACCGTGAACATGTTTCCGAAGTTCGCGCTGATCGTGTTGAAGATGTATTTGGTGATGTTCCCGAAAGTCCTGCGTCCTTCGCGGATCCCGTGCGCGATGACGGCGAGGCTCTTCTGCAGGAGCACGATGTCGGCGGCGTCCTTGGCGATATCGGTGCCCGAGTCCACCGAGATTCCCACGTCCGCCACCCGCAGGGCAGGGGCGTCATTCACGCCGTCGCCGAGAAAGCCCACGATGTGGCCGGCGGTGCCGAGCGCGGTTACCAGTCGCGCCTTGGTCTCGGGAGTGGCCCGCGCGTAGACATTATGCTGGGTGACCAGGGCCGCCAGCGCCGCGTCGTCCAGCGGTTCCAGCTCGGGGCCGGTCACGACGCGCTGACCCTGAATGGGGAGGTTCACCGCCTCGCAGATGCGCCGGGTGATCTCGGCGCTGTCCCCGCTGATGACGCTCACCCGCACCCCCAGGGCCTGGAGTTCTTGGAGTGATTCCCGGACGGCGGGCTTGGGCGGATCGAGAAAGAGGAGAAACCCCCGCAGCGTGAGGCCGGCCTCATCCTCGGCCCGGCTGGTATCGGCGGTCATCGGCTTGTCCGCGACCGCGATGACCCGGTAGCCCGCGCGTTCCAACGTCGCCGCCCGTTGTCTCGCCGCCGCGATACGCGCCCCGTCGCCCTGGCCGGCGTCGAGCACCGCCTCGCACGCCCCCTTCACGTAGAGCCGGCGGGAGCCATCAGGGGCCTTCACCAGCGCGCTCACGCGGCGCCGCCGGTAATCGAAAGCGTTGCGATCCAGCACTTCATGGCGGTCCAGCTCCCCGGCCACGTCGGCCGCGCGCCGGAGCGTCGCGCGGTCGATCGGATTGCCGGTACGGTCGGCGGACGGCGCGCTGGTCAGCAGCCCGCCGAGCAGGACCGCCGGCGACCGGGCGCCCTCCAGGTCGACGTAGTCGTGCAGCGAGACCTCGCCCTCGGTCAACGTGCCGGTCTTGTCACAACACAGGACATCGATGTTGCCGAGGTCTTCCACGGAAATGAGACGCTTGGCCACCACTTTGTCTCGCGCCATGCGCAGGGCGCCGTTGGAGAGCGCGATGGTCACGATGATGGGCAGCGCCTCGGGCGTGATTCCCACCGCGAGCGCCAGCGCAAAGAGGAAGGAGTCGAATAGTCCTTTGTCGAGCAGCGCGTTCGCCAGGAACACGAATGCGGTGAGCGCGACGGTGATCTTGAGGAGGAAGTCGCTGAAGCGGCGAAGGTTCTTCTGGAAATCGGTCTCATGAGGCTTGTGGGCGAGGGTACCCGCGGCCCGGCCGAACCAGGTGTGCGCTCCGGTCGCGACGGCCACGCCTTCGGCATAACCGCTCGCCACCGCTGTTCCCATGAACGCCATGTTCAACAGCTGGTGCGGCTGGCCGGCCTCCGCCCGGACCGGCTCGATCTGTTTTGCCACCGGGAGCGATTCGCCGGTGAGTGCCGCCTCGTCGGTCGAGAGATCATCCAGCGAAAGGAGCCGCAGGTCCGCCGGCACCACGTCTCCGATTTCGATGTGGACCACGTCTCCGGGAACGACCTGTTCCAGCGGGATGGTGACCAACTGGCCGTCGCGCCGAACCGTCGCCTCGCGGGTGATGAACTCTCGCAGCGCCCGCAGGGCCCGCTCGGCGCGGTATTCCTGGACAAATCCCAGCAGCCCGTTGATCACGACGATCGCCACGATGACTGCGGCTTCGGTTTCCTCGCCGAGAAAACCGGAGATCACCGCGGCGGCAATGAGCACCAGGACCAGCGGGTTGGTGAACTGGCTCAAGGCGGTAACCATGCCGTGCCGCCACCGGGGAGTGGGCAGCCGGTTGGGTCCATACTGCTCCAGTCGCGCGGCCCTTTCACCGGCAGAAAGACCGCCCGCCCGGCTCCCGAGTGATTCGAGCACTGCGGCGGCGGTCTGGGTCCAGGGAGAGGGCACGGGACTCATGCCTACGAAGTAATCCGCAGGGACGTGAACCGGCATTGAGTAGGCGTTGAGACGGTCTTCAGATAAGAAGGGGCAAGCGGGGGGTAGGGCCCTGGCACCTGGCACCTGACCCCTGACACCTTTGACACATGCCTGAAGCGACGCCGAAGACGGGCCGCGTGATCTGGGTGACGGGAGTTCTGCTGCTCCTCGTCGTGTTCGCGTTGGTAGCCCACCTGAGTCAGGGCAGACAGTTCGCCGAGCTGCTGAAGCACGCCCGCCCCGGTTGGCTCGCGGTGGCGATCGCGCTTCAGGGGGCGACCTATCTCTGCGCCGCGGGCGTCTGGTACCGCGCACTCGTCCGGCAGGGCCACGACACCCCGTTGGGCAAGCTGTTCACCCTTGGCCTGGCCAAGGTCTTCGTGGACCAGGCGGTGCCGTCCGGAGGAATCAGCGGCACGGTCCTGGTCGCCCGCGCGCTCCGGCGCCGCGGCTTGCCCAACAAGAGTGCGGTCAACACGGTGCTTGCGGGACTCATCGCCTTCTACATCGCCTACGCCCTCGCGGTCGCGTCGGCCCTGTTGATTCTCTGGATCAACGGCGGGGTGAGTAAAGTCGTGTTCAGCGCGGCCGCCGCATTCTCAGTGGTCGTGGCGGCGGTCCCCGCGACGATCCTCTGGATGACCCGCCGGTCCCAAAAGCACTTCCCGGCGTGGTTGAGGAGGATCGGTTTGCTGAAAAATTTCCTGGCGGCGCTGAACGAACCTTCGCGGGTGCTGCGGGATCCTCGCTTCCTGATTGAAGCGACCGCACTGCAACTGGGCGTCATCATCCTCGACGCCGCGACCATCGGGGTCCTGCTCTATGCGGTTGGATCCGAGGCCCTGCCCTCGGCGGTCTTCGCAGCCTTCACCATGGCATCCGCGGTCGCGACCGTATCCCCCATCCCCAGCGGCCTGGGAACATTCGATGGCACCCTCATCGCGTTGCTGCGCGCCTTCCGCGTGCCGCTGGAAGCCGCCCTCGCCGCGACCATCCTGTTCCGCGGGTTCGCCCTTGTGCTCCCGATGCTGCCGGGGTTCCTGCTCGCGAGGAGAGAAGCACGCTGATGGTGCGTGGTGCGTGGTGCGTGGGGGCTGACGCTAGCTGAATCGCGTACCGTCCGCCCCCACTCACCACTCACCACGCACCGTCACCGTTTCGATTCACTCTTCGCGAAGTATTTCGCAAACCACCCCGTCGCGAGCCGCGCGACTTCTTCCAGCGTGCCGGGCTCCTCGAAGAGATGGGTCGCTCCGGGCACGATCACGATGCTCTTCACGCAGGTGAGCTGTTTCAGCGCCTCTTCGTTGAGTGCGATCACCGGTACGTCCGCTCCGCCCACGATCAACAGCGTCGGCGCCTGGACCAGAGCGAGGTGCTCGCCCGCCAGGTCCGGCCGCCCGCCGCGCGACACCACCACCCGTATCGCGGAGTCACGAGCCGCCGCCACCAGGGCCGCGCCGGCCCCGGTGCTGGCGCCGAAGTAGCCCTGGGGCAAGGACGCGAGCTCGCTCTGCTGCCGGCACCATTGCGCCGCGTGCGCGAGACGCTCGGCGAGCAGGGAGATATCGAATACATTGGACCGGTCGGCCGCTTCGCTTTCGGTCAGCAAGTCGAACAGCAGTGTGCCGATCCCGGCATCCTGCAGCGTGCGCGCCACCGCGACATTCCGGGGACTCAGTCTGCTGCTGCCGCTTCCGTGCGCGAACAGCACCAGCCCGTTCGCTTCGGCCGGAATCGTGAGGTTGCCTTCCAGCCGCTTCTTCCCCACCGCGATCGAAATGAGATGTTCCTCGGCGGCGCCGACTCCGGCGCCTGAAGGAGTATGCGGATTCACGGTGCCTCCGATGGTTGCCGCAACGAAGCCGCCTTGCGAAGCAGCTCGATGACGCGGCCGTCACTCGTTTGCGAGAAGTCCTCGTACCATTCGCCCACCGAGCGGAACTCGGCCGGCGTTTCCAGGCAGATCAGCTCATCCACCTGCTCGCGCAGCGTGGCCACCGTTTCCCGGGCGCCCACCGGAACGGCCAGAATCAGTTTCCCGGGCCCGCCCCGGCGAATGGACTGAATCGCCGCCGCCGCCGTGGCGCCCGTGGCCAGCCCATCGTCCACCAAAATCACGGTCTTTCCCGCCACGTCCAGGGGCGGCAGCCCCGAACGAAACACCTCCGCCCGCCGGGCCATCTCCCGCTCTTCTTCCGCTATCCCGCGATCGATGTCCTGCTGGGAAAGGCCGATCTGCGCCACGATGTGCTCGTTCAGTACCACGGCGCCGGGCGCGATTGCGCCGATCGCCAGCTCCGGCTGGAAGGGCGCGCCGAGCTTTCGCGCTGGGACTACGTCGAGCGGCGCGCGGAGGGCCTGCGCAATCTCGAATCCCACTTCCACGCCGCCGCGCGGCAGGGCCAGCACCAGCGGGTTCTCCAAGCTGAGTTTCTGCAGCTGCGCCGCGAGCCTGCGGCCGGCATCGGCCCGGTCGAAAAACGCCATGGGAGACGGGCTCCACCATCGGGATTGATCCAGCTTGAGCATGCTCGAATACCTCCGCGGCACAAGGTGGAGCGTCAGGGAATGCCGTCGTGCCGTTGTGCCGTCATGCCATCATGCCGTCGTGCCGCCTTTCTGCCTCCGCCTTCCCCCCGCCGGTGCCACCGAGCTGGCCTGCGGCCCGCGCTCTCCCTCTTCTTCGGTGAAGCGCACGACCGTTCCGACCTCCATCCGATCAAACCCGCCATTCAGCACGCTGTTCCGGTGGTCGTAGATCTCGCGGCCGCCAGCGGCCTCGAGAAAGCCGTACCCCTCGTAGGGAAATAGCCTCACGACGCGTGCCCGAGCCGGCTTGCCGGTCGCCTTGACCGCCCCCCGCTGCACCCGGGCGTAGTCTTCCAGCCGGCGCCGCGCCGCCTCGAAGGCGCGCTGGATTGCGCTCAGCAGGTCCTTTTCCGGCTGCCGTTTCACCACCAGCTCCCCACCGGGGAGCGTCAGATCTATCCGTACGTTATAAAGGGCGCCTTCCCGCAAATGCCGGTGTGGCGTTTCGACCAGCACGCGACATGAGACCAGGCGGTCGTAGAAGGAATTCAACCGGGCCGCCTCGGCCCGGATTGCGGCTTCAGCCCCGTCCGGCAGGGCCACATCTCGCATGGCAATTTGGAGTCGTTCCATACGTTGTCCTCCCTTCCGTCTTGTACCCACGAGCCTGCCTGAAGCGCCGCAAAGGGTAGGGTTGGCAAGAGAACTCAAGAAACAGTGATGGCTGGTAAGAGACAACGATATTCCACTGAAAATCCCTTACCGTCTACCGACCCTTACCGACCCTTACCGACCCTTACCGACCCTTACCGACTTTTACCGACCCTTACCGACCCTTACCGACCCGTTCACCGGGGATTCACGGCGCAGTCGGCATATTGTTGTCGTAATCCAGCGGTGGAGGCCGTTATGAAACTCATGAAAACCGGGCCGACCACTTCCATCTTCAGACCCGAAATCGAACGCTTCTTCGACCGCGTGTTCGCGCCGCTGTCGCTGGAAATGCCCGACATGAAGGTCTTCGAGACGATGTGGTCGCCCTCCGTCGACCTGACGGAGAACGACAAGGAGTTCGTCGTGCGGATGGAGATCCCGGGGGTTCACAAGGAGAACCTCGACGTGAGCCTTGACGGGAATGTGCTCACCGTCTCCGGACGCCGCGAATTCCGGAAAGAGGAAGAGAGCGAGGAGTGCATCTGGAGAGAGCGGGAAGAGGGGTCCTTCGTCCGTTCCATCCGGATGCCGAAGCCGGTCGAGGAAGGAAAGGTGACCGCGACCTACGAGGACGGAATCCTCACGATCCGCCTTCTCAAGACCGAGCCGACGGTGAAGACGAAGATCGCGATTAAGTGAGGGTGAGCAGTGAGCGGTGAGCGGAAGCTGGTGTGGCAAGGGAAGTTCCGCTCACCGCATCTTTCCTTGGAACGCCTTCGTTTTCAATTCATAGATCCTTAATAAGCCCCCCCCTAGCTTGCCCCGCGGTCACCTAGGGATGTGACCGTTGGAAGAATCCAGATTCATGGAGCAGCGCGTGCGACGCGTACTCCTGGCCGCAGACCACGCCGCCATGATGAAGGATCGCAGAACCTACCCCCGGAGACGTCCGTCGACGGGGGTAGCTGCTTTTCTACGCCGGATTCTCCGAGGAGCTGTGCTAACGCGCCGCAGCGGTCATCAGCACCGCGAAGTGCGCATAGGTATCACCCATATAAGGAAATCATGGGTAGTGCCGAGGCTGCCGAGGCAGGTCGGAAACTTCCGAGCAGCCGGCTGGGACGAAGAGACCGGCGAGAATGAAGACCCATGGCCACAGAAGAAATCTTCACAATCCTCACGACCCGTCGGCCCACGGACGCGGCCCGATCACCAGCACCGCGGCGACGCCCGCCACGAACGCGGTCCCCAGAATGAAGAGCATTGCCCGCCGGAACGGTCCCTTGCCCAGCCATACGGCATATCCCGACTTGGCCAGCGTGTTGGAGAGGGCCGCCAACGCAATGCCGCCGGCGGCCTGCTCCGCCGGCAGGCTGGCCGATCCGGCCAACGCGAGCGTGATGGCATCCACGTCGGTGAGTCCGGTGAGCACCGCCGCCGCCATCAGTCCCCAGGACCCGAATTCACGCTTGGCGCCTTCTACCACCAGCAGCACGGCGGCGTAGAGCAGCGCAAACTTGAGCGCAGTCTTCAGCTGGAAGGGGTTGCTCAGATCCGGGGCCTTCTCACCACCCGTCCCCCGGCGGGCCAGGATGGCGATCACGACGGTTCCCGCGAGGGCGACCGTCGCCAGGAACGGCGCCAATAGCAGCGTGACGTCCTGATTGGAGATCCACGCCAGGACCGCGACCCGCAGCACCATGACCACCGAGGCCAGGCCTGCCGCTACCGCCAGCGCGACCTCATGGCCCGCGACTTCCCGGGACCGGGTCGCAAATGAGACGGTCGCCGCGGTACTGGAAACCAGTCCTCCGAGAATGCCGCTCAGGTAGAGCCCGCGCGTCGCTCCCCATACCCGCATGGCGATGAACGCGAGAAACGAGAGTCCGCAGACCAGTACCACGACCAGCCATAGCTTGCGCGGATTCCATACGCCCCAGGGCCCCAGGTTCGTGTCGGGCAGCGCGGGAAGGATGACGGCGGCGATGACCGCGAGTGTGAGAGTGGCGGACAGCTCTTCCCGGGTGAGCGCGCGGGAGAAGGTGTCCACCCGATTCTTCGACGCGAGCAGCACGACGGTGCCGACGCCGATGGCGCCGGCCAGGAGGAGTGCGCCCGCCCCGGCCATGACTCCGATCCAGAATGCCGCGAAGGCGGCCGTCTCGGTGGTGGCACCTGGATGGGTACGAGTAGTGGTGATGACATAGGAGGCGACCACCAGCGCGGCGAGACCGAGGAACCCGGCGATCACCGCCGCGCCCACTTCGCCGCTCACCAGGGTCAGCGTGGCGCCAAGAATGGCAAACAGCGGGAAGGTGCGCGCGCCGGCGAACGCGTGCTCCTGCTGTTCTCCGTGGCTTCGCTCCCGTTCGACCCCGATGAAGCCGCCCAGCAGCGCGGCCACCAGCACCCGCAGCATCGCGGCATTGAGGTCGGTCACCGGGTTGATGTACTGGAACATCCGCTACTTGCCGTCCAATCCGGGCATAAACGGTAACAAGATCGATACCGCGATGAGCACGATGATGATCCATTCCAGGATTTCCATGCGCCGGCCCGACGCCTGCGTCGCCATCTTCTCGTAGATCCCCTCCAGCGTCTGGAGCTTGCGGCTGATGTTGGCGTCCCATTCGGCCAGATGGAAGCGGCGCGAGACCAGTCCGTAGATCCGGGTCAGGTATTGCTCGCCGATCAGCTTGAGCGCGTTGGTCACCCGCTCGAACAGGATCGTCGCGTCGAGCTCGTATTGGGCGACCGTCCAGGTCTCGGGGTCGCGGAAACCGAAGACGCTGCGGGCCCGGTTGTGTCGCGACAGCAGATCGTAGGAGCGCTCCAGCACCGCGTCGAGCTGCTGATCCAGAAAGCGCATTTCCAGGATCTGGGCGTTGGCGAACTCGATGACCGCCCGGACGTCCGCGGCGTCGGGATCGAACACCAGCGCCGCATCGGTATCGATGATGGTGAGGTCTCCGGGGCCGAACGACGCCCGCAGCGAGGTGGCCTGCTCGACCTCCTGGTCCGACAGAGTCCGGGTCTCGGCGCGCAGGACCTGCGCCACCGCCGGCGCCACGCGGGCGTAGAGCATCGCGGCGTCCATCGGCGGGTCCCACTCATCCAGCTGGAAGATCTCGTAGTCTTCCACCAGCGACGCCACCCGCGGCCGCTCGGCCACCGGGCCCAACGTCTCCATCAATTGCTCGACGAAGCGTTTCGACTCGGCCACCAGCTGCGCGTTGCCCCGCAACGCCTCCGCCAGCGAAACCAGACCATCGAACGAGCCGGGGATGGGGATCGAAAAGCTGAGAGAAATCGCGCCGAAGTCATACATCACCAGCTCCACCACCGGCGCCGTGGCAAAGGTGCCAACCGTTAGCGCCGGCGCGCCCCAGCTCACCCGCAGCGGCGCAGGACGGTACTCGAAGTATTCGGGCGCGCGCCGTTTCTGCTGTACCGTCTGCCGTTCGGTGGCCTGGATCCGGGCCTCTGCGGCATCCAGGTCGATCGAGTTGGCGACGTCGTACGCGTAGATGGCATAACAGGTGCCGCGCTTGATGGTGAGCCGCGGCGCGCCCGCGAGGACGGGACTACGCTGAGGATCCGTCATGGCAACTGGAATCTAGCCCTGAGAGTGAGCGGTGCGTGGTGCTGACGTGTGGCCGAATGGTTGCTTCGAGGATCACTTGCCGGCGTTCAGGATGACTGCTGGGCGAGCGTCAGCCCCCACGCACCACTCACCACGCACCATCACGCACCACTCACCAACTCAACCGTTTCTCCATCTCGCGCAACGAAAACGTCCCATCCCAACCGCTCCTTGATTGCGCGCGAGAGTCCTTCCGCCTGTGCCGCCTCGCCGTGAACCAGGTAGGTCCGCCGCGGTGGCGTCGCGAACCCGGCAAGCCAGCGCAGCAGGTCCTCGCGGTCGGCATGGGCCGACAGTCCATCGAGCGTCTCGATCGTGGCGCGAACCGGAACCCATTGTCCGTGAATCTTCACCTGGGTAGCCCCGTCCTGAAGCGAACGGCCCCGGGTGCCGGCCGCCTGAAAGCCGGGAAGCAGGACCACGGTGCGCGGGTCCGGCAGCCGCAGGCGCAAGTGATGCAGCACCCGTCCGCCGGTCGCCATCCCGCTGGCCGAGATGATGATGACCGGGCCGATGATCCGGTTGATCGCTTGTGATTCTTCCGGCGTGCGCGCGAGATGAAAGCTTCCTGACCGGAGCGGAGTCCGGGCGGGGTCATGCAACAGGGCCGGGTCGACCTCGAGCTGCTCCGGGTAGCGCGCGGTCATCTCGCTGACGTCGATCGCCATCGGACTGTCGAGATAGACCGGCAGAATGGGAACGCGGCGCTCGTTCTCCAGGCGCCGCAACATCCAGATCAGCTCCTGCGCGCGACCCACCGCGAAGGCCGGAACCACCAGCGCGCCGCCGCGTGCCGCCGTACGGGTGACGATGCGGGCGAGCCGCTCCTCGGCATCCGGCGGATGGGTGCGGTCGCCGTAAGTCGACTCGAGCACCAGGACGTCAGCCGCGGTGACCGACTCCGGCTCGCGAAGGAAGTCGCGCCCAAAGCGGCCGAGATCGCCGGAGTAGACCAGACGAAGCGGCGGATGCGCCATTTCGATCTCGACCGTTGCTGCGCCGAGGATGTGGCCGGCGCGCCGGAACCGGACGGTCGCGCCATCGAGGTCGAAGCGCTCGTGGTAGGGCCGCACCTCGACGAAGTCCAGAGTGCGGATCGCGTCGGCCCGAGTGTATAGGGGAAGCGCCGGATGATGCTTGGTATATCCCCGCCGGTTGGCGCGCTCGGCATCCTCTTCCTGCAGGTGGCCGGAATCCGGCAGCAGGATCTTCAACAGGTCGGCGGTAGCAGAGGTGCAGAAGACGGGTCCCCGAAACCCGCGCTTCACCAGCAGCGGCAGGTAGCCGCTGTGATCGATGTGGGCATGGGTGAGTATCACGCCATCCAGTGCGGCAAGCACGACTGGAGGATCTGCCCAGTTACGGAGCCTCAGCTCCTTGAGGCCTTGGAACAGGCCGCAATCGAGCAGCACCCGGCGCCGGCCGAGCGTCAAGAGGTGCTTGGATCCGGTGACGGTTCCGGCGGCCCCGAGAAACTCGAGTGTTGGGTGGGGGGAGTTCATACAGGGAGAGTGGGCGGTGAGCGGGGGCGGACCGTCACCCAGCCCGTCAGCGCCCGCTCACCCTTCGGCTGCGCTCGGGGCAGGCCGCTTGCCGCTCATCAGTTCAGTCTTTTTTACTCTTTTGCGGGCGCCGCCGGCGCTTGCTTGGTCCTGCCACCGGACACCTTGTTCAGGTACGCGATAATCTCCTGCGTCTGAGCCGGCGTGGGCCGATCCACCTTCATCTGGTACATCCGATCGGACATCCGCATCACCACCGCGGGCCAGTCGGCGGCCGAATGGTTCTTGGGGTCGGGAAGCGCATGACAGCGGCTGCAGATCTCCGAGAAGGTCGCCCGCCCCGCTCCGTCGGGCAGCGTCGTGTTGCTCACCTTGAGCGCGTTGTTGAGCAGGTAATTGAGGATGGCCTGTCGCTGTTGAATCGTGGGAATCTTGATGCTGGCATCCGGGGGCAGGAGATCCATCCGCAGCCACATGCGCCGGGCTACACTCGGCCAGTCCGTTGCCGAGTGGATGGTGGGGCTGGGCAGGTTGTGACACCCGGTGCAGAACTCGGCGAGAAACTTGGAGCCTTCGGATTCGGGCTCGGGCAGCGACGCCGCCGTGACTCCCGGAGGCGGGAGGGCCACCAGCGCCGCCGCCATGACCAGCTTGTCGTTGACGCCGTTGGTGGTGGCCGCGGATTGGGCCGGGGCCTTGTCAGCCGCCGGCTCGCGCTGGCCGCATCCCGCGAGTACCAGCGCGCAGATGGCGATCCAGCCCCAGGACACTCGAGCGTTGCTCATTGGCTCTCCCATAGGGTTAGCTCAGACCACATACGGCAAGCCGAGCAAGACTAACCGATTGGACGAGGCGGTGCCACCGGCTCTTTACGTGCTGTATTTCGCGTCCACCGCCGCGCGAATATCGACCAGTGTCTTCCCTTGGGCCAGCATCTCGTTCGCCATGATCGCCTCCTCCAGGCAGACGTCGCAACCCGCCGCGTGCTGCGACTGGAAGCATTGCAGCAGCGAACGGTGCCCGAAGTTCTCCAGGCACACGCAGTAGCAGTACATCCCATCGAGCGTTGTCGGAATCTGCTGGGCGATCTGGTAGACCCGGGCGACGTCCTGATTGTTGGCAAAGAAGGCCGGCGGCATCACCATGAACGACAGGGTCGCAGCGTCCGTCCGCGGCTCGGGATGCACGTGGCCGCCCTTTCTCGGACCGATCAGAACCACGATCAGGGCGAGTCCGGCGACACCGGTGATGATCCAGGGAATCGGGTTCCGCCGTGCGGTGGGGAGACGAACCTTTTTCGACATGTGAAAATCCTGTGAGAGTAAATGAATGAGGGTAATCAGCGGCTCAGCCCCTGAAGCACGGACCAACGAATCATGAAAAATCCCTCATAACTCCCCCTCACAGCGTGAAGTTTTCGTCCCCGTTGAATTAATCACAACTTCAGTAGGGACTCATTACTTGTGCTGGCGGTCGGAATTCGTGCAACGGTCCTGAAGCAGCTCTCAGCGAGAACGAGGGCACGATGCCCCAGCAGGTTAGCCGGCTCGCCCTGCTTTTTGCGGTGGGTGTAGCCGTCCTCATAGGAGCCAGACTAGTACTGGTTCCCAAGACCTTCGGTCAGTTCGGGCACTACCGTGGCGCGGCGGTGGACTCCATCGCCGCACGGCCCATCAAGTACGCCAGCCATCAGGTATGTGCCGGCTGCCACGAAGAGGTTCATGAAAAAAGGGAGGAAGGAAACCACCGTGGCGTAGCCTGCGAGGTCTGTCACGGCGCGCAGTCGGCCCACGTCGCCGATCCCACGGGCATCAAGCCGCCCGCGCCGCGCGACCGTGGTTTCTGTCCGCTGTGTCACCAGTACAATCCGTCGCGGCCGACCGGTTTCCCGCAGATCGATCCGGTCACCCACAATCCGCTGACCCCGTGCATCCGCTGCCACGATCCGCACGCGCCGGTGCCGCCGCGAACCCCATCGGAGTGCGGTGCCTGCCACGGGCAGATCGCGCGGCAGAAGGTGGCCTCGCGACACGTTGATCTCCGCTGCACCACCTGCCACGGGGTCCCCGAACAGCACAAGATCACGCCGCAGGCGGTGCGGCCCACCAAGCCTTCGGACCGGAAATTCTGCGGCAAGTGCCACGCCCCGGACGCCGTACCCCCGGCGGAAGTCCTCTATCCCCGGGGGATGGTCCGCATGATTCCGGCGGTCGCGCGGGAAATCCCCCGCGTGGACATCGACACGCACGGCGGCCGGTATCTCTGCTGGCAATGTCATTACCCGCACTACCCGGAGAAGTAGGGATGGAGCAAGACGACCGGCCCACCGAAGAGCGTCCCGTCGACCGCCGGACCTTCGTGACGCAGACGATCCTGGCGGCCTGCGCCGGAGCGCCGATCCTGCTGCTGGGTGGTGTGATCCGGCTGCCGGTGCTCAACGGGGTGCAGGAGGGTGAGGCGTCGGAGGCCTACGACCCGACCGGCCATTACTACGGCATGGGCGTCGATATCGACAAATGCATCGGCTGCGGCCGCTGCGTCGAAGCCTGCAAGACCGAGAACGACGTGCCGCGCGACGCGCACCACTTCAACACCTGGGTGGAGCGCTACGTGATCAACGGTGAGGACGAAGTCACGGTGGACAGCCCCAACGGCGGGATCGAGGGGTTCCCGCCCACCATGGCCGAGAAGGAAATCCGCCGCACGTTCTTCGTCCCCAAGCTGTGCAACCACTGCGCCAACCCGCCCTGCGTTCAGGTATGTCCGGTGGGCGCCACATTCCAGACCCGCGACGGGGTGGTGCTGGTGGACGAGGACTACTGCATCGGGTGCCGCTACTGCATCCAGGCGTGTCCCTACGGCGCCCGCTGGTTCCATCCCACCAAACACGTGGCGCAGAAGTGCACGTTCTGCTATCACCGCATCACTCAGGGATTGCTGCCGGCGTGTGTGGAGGCCTGTCCCACGGGCGCCCGGGTCTTCGGCGAAATCGAGCACCGCGCCACCCCGCTGGCGCGCTTCACGCGCATGAACGAGATCCAGGTGCTCAAGCCGTATCTGAATACCAAGCCCAAGGTCTACTACGCGAATCTGGACGGAGAGGTGCGGTAGGATGCAAGGCTACATCTATCCCAACGAGTACGAGCTGCAGTGGAGCCTGCTCATCGTGCTCTATCCATATATCACGGGGCTGGTGGCCGGCGCGTTCATCCTGGCCTCGCTGGAACGCGTCTTCAATGTGAGCGCCGTCAAGCCCACCTACCGGCTGGCGCTGCTCACCTCACTCGCCTTTCTGCTGGTGGCCCCGCTTCCGTTGCAGGCCCATCTGGGACATCCGGAGCGCGCCTACGAGATCTTCCTCACGCCCAACCGCAAGTCGGCCATGGCGATGTTCGGGTTCGTGTACGCCTGGTATCTGACCGTGGTGTTGGTGCTGGAGATCTGGTTCGACTACCGCAAGGACATCGTGATCTGGTCCCAGAGTGCGCGGGGGATCAAACGCTGGATCTATCGGGCGCTCACGCTGGGCGCCACCGACCTGTCGCCCAAATCGCTCAAGTTCGACGACAGCGCCGGCCGCTGGATCACCGAGATCGGAATTCCGTCCGCCTTTCTGCTCCACGGATACGTCGGATTCATCTTCGGGTCGGTCAAGGCGAACCCCTGGTGGAGCAGCGTGCTGATGCCGGTGGTGTTCCTCTTCTCCGCCATCGTATCCGGCATCGCGCTGGTCCTGCTCCTCTATATGTTGAGCAGCCTGTTGCGCCAGAAACCGGTGGACATGCGCTGCCTGGATAAGTTGGCCCAGTTCCTCTTCTACGCGATGCTGGTGGACGTCTCGCTGGAAATGCTGGATTTCGTGCACCGACTCTACGAGTCCGAGGAGTCGATCGAAATCCTCTCTCAGATGATCCAGAGCCGGCTGTTCCTGAGCCTCATCGTGCTCCAGCTCTTCATCGGCACCCTGGTCCCGCTGATAACGTTGGGACTCCTCTCCCCGGCGCTACGCAGCGAGCCTCTGGTCAAGGTGGGCGATGAGCTCAAGCGCCTGATCTACGTGGTCGCCGCCGTCCTGGTCGAAGTGGGGATCTTCAGCATCCGCTGGAACGTGGTCGTGGGCGGGCAGCTGTTCTCGAAGAGCCTGCGCGGACTCACCGTGTACAAGGTCGAGC
>JACQVB010000216.1 GCA_016209985.1 Gemmatimonadota bacterium
GCTGCGGGCTAGGCGCTTATGGGGATTGGAAGGGGGTGGGTGGGCCGCGACGGCCGTCGACCGCGGCTCGCATCGAGCGGGCGGCGGGTCGGCGGGTCGGCGGTGGCCGCGAGGAGGTGGCGTGGTCGCCGCCATGGGGTGGCGCGGCGCGCTGGGGCGGTCGTTGGCACTGGCGGACACGCGCCATTCTCCCTCGGACGGAGGGGGCGGACGCCGGAGGCTGGTCCCTCGCCGGGGTTAGGATGTGTTCCATGCGAGCGGATCGGCGGCAGGGTGGCGTGGCAGGGTCGCGACGAGGACCAGGCGGCCGGTGCCGCACTGTGGGCAGGCGTCCCGCGGTGTGGTGGTGGCGGCCCCCTCGGCGACCGGGGGCTCGACCACAGCGGGCGCTGGCCCAAGGAGGGCGCGGCAGTGCGCGAGCTGGGTCGCCCGCCGCCGATTGGCGAGGAGCCCGTACTGGCGAATGTGCTGGAAGCCCCGGGGCAGGCGGTGCAGGAGAAAGCGACGCAGGAATTCGACGGCGTCCAGGGTCATCGTGCGCGCGCGGGAGCCGTGGGCATAGTCCTCCCAATGAAAGGTGACCTGTCCGTCGGTCACCGCCACGAGCCGCTGATTGGCGATGGCGACGCGGTGGGTGTAGCGCGCCAGGTACTTGAGGACCTGTGCCGGCCCGCCAAACGGCGGCTTGGCATACACCACCCACTCCACCCGCTCGAGCGCCTGGACCCATCGCCCCCAGGCAGCAGGATCGGCGAGGGCCGCGAGCGAGCCGCGACACTGGAGCTTCCCCTGCGTATACGCCGCGCGGAGCAGGGTGAGCAAGGTCCGGCGGAAATGCCGACTCAGGACGCGCACCGGGAGAAAGAAGTGCGGGCGACAGGCCACCCACCGCGCGCCATCGGAGGCCAGGCCGCCGCCGGGCACCACGCAATGGAGATGGGGATGGTGTTGGAGGGTCTGGCCCCAGGTGTGCAGGACGGCGAGGAAGCCGATGTCCGCGCCGAGATGCCGGGGATCCCGCGCGATGGTGCGCAGGGTGGTGGCCGCCGCCCGAAACAGCAGGCCATAGAGGAGCCGTTTGTGCTGCAGCGCGAGCGCGCCGAGCGGCGCCGGCAGCGTGAAGACCACATGGAAGTACGGCACCGGCAGGAGCTCGGCCGCCCGGGCCGCCAGCCAGCGCGCGCGGGCGCCGGCCTGGCACTTGGGGCAGTGGCGATTGCGACACGAGTTGTACGAGGTGACCTCGTGGCCGCAGTCGGCACACCGCTGCGTGTGGCCGCCGAGCGCCGCCGTGCGACAGCGGCCCAGATCGCGCAGGATGCGGGTCTGGGCGGGCGCGCTCCCGTACCGGGCCTGATACGCGGCGCCGGCCTGCGCGATGACATCGGCCACCTCGGGCCGATGCCCGGTCATGCTCCGGGGCGACCGTCCGTGGTGTGGGCCAGGAGATCCGTGGGGCCGTCGGTCGCGTGCAGTGCCCGCGTAGCGACGTGGAGGTAGATCGCCGTCGTCTGCAAGCTGGCGTGGCCGAGCAGATGCTGGATGGTGCGCAAATCGGTGCCGGCTTCCAGCAGGTGCGTGGCGAAGCAATGCCGCATCGTGTGGGTCGAGACCCGCTTGGGGAGCCCGGCCCGCCGCGCGGCGGGCCCGCAGCGCCGTTGAATCGCGGTAATCGTCAGGTGCTGCTCGGGCCGCCGCCCCGGAAACAGCCAGACGGCCGGTCGCGTGACCTTCCAGTACGCCCGCAGGTGCTGCAGCAGCGTGGGGCTGAGGAGGGTATAGCGATCCTGCTGCCCCTTCCCCTGCTGAACCCGCAGACACGGCCGCGCGCCATCGACATCGGTGAGGCGGAGCCCGAGCGCCTCCGAGACGCGGAGGCCGGCGCCGTACATCGTCATCAGCACGGTCCGGTGCTTGAGATTCGGGATGGCGGCGAAGAAGCGGGCCAGCTCCCCCCGGCTCAGCACGACCGGGAGCTGCTTCGGCTGCCGGGGGAACGGGATGTGCTCGATCGTGGCGGGCTGGCCGAGCGTGGTGCCGTAGAGAAACCGGAGCGCGCACACCGTCTGATGGAACGTGGTCCAGGAGGCGCGCTTCGTCTCGACCAGGAAGGTCTGATACGCCCGGATCTGCTCCGGGCCCAGCGCCGCCGGCGAGGTCCCAAAGTGTCGGGCGAATCCCGCGACGCACTGGGTATAGCAGGTGATGGTCCGGGGCGAGTAGTTCCGGATGCGGAGATCCGCGATCATCCGCTGGCGCAACTCAGTCATACGATCCTCCGGCGTGAGGGGACAGAGTTCTGGATCTCCAGAAACTCTGCCTCGCACACCGGAACGGCGACTACTCGATGGTCCTACGCGAGATCAACGGACTGCGGAAGGAATCCCAATTCCTGCGACACTACCGCGCAGCGGTTTAGTTCAACTACTATTGGACCTGCACGTCAGTCATGGGTCAGATCCTTAGTCTCCATACATGCTATTCGCACGCGGCCTAATCCGCCATCCCGTAATGAGGTCCCCAGACCGGCACGCTCGGTAGGACTACGGACGCCGAGGCCTGCCCGGTTGAGGACGTGGGTGTACGATGTGGTCGTCGCGACATCCCCCCGGCAACCCGACCCATCCCGCTCCGACCTCACAATCCCCTGATGGAGCCCCCGCCTCGGCCTCCCCCAAGTCAGCCGGATGACGCAGCTGACGGAACCGGACATACCGCCTGGCCCAGGCGGAATACGCCTCCTCGGTTCGCGACGAGAAATGCGTGAGGCGCAGATTAGCCCGCAGGGCCTGCAACAGTTTCGGTTTAGGCGCCATTCGCCCCAACCTAGCGCGACAACTCCTCGAGACCGGTACCCAAAAAACGCGGTATGGGACTACCGCTGGGGGCTCGCTACGGCCCATGGGTTCGAAGCTAAAGGTGCCCAAGGAACTCTCCCCTCTCCCGTACAGCCTGCCCCTGAGCCGCTGCACTGAGCCGCCGCACTGAGCGAAGCGAAGTGGCAGCGAAGTGGCAGCGAACGGGAGAGGGGACAGGGGTGAGGCTTAGTGCGCTTCGCAGCGTTCTTCGCGGACGCGCGGCCTCCCCTTTTTCCGTGAGGCAGCCCGCGACGTACACCACTCCTCAGTGCCAGAAACGGTAGATGGTGTAGATCACCAACCCCACCAGCCCCCCCACCAACGTCCCGTTGATCCGCACGAACTGCAAATCCCGCCCAACCGCTAATTCGATCCGCTGCACCGTGGCCTCCGGATCCCACCCCGCAATCGTCTGCCCAATCAGATCGGCCACCTCCTGCCGATTCTGCTCGGCCACCGACACGGTGAGATCGATTAGCCGCTCATCGATATCCGCCAGCAACGCCTCATTCTCTGCCAGCGCACGCCCAAACGCCGTGATCCCTCGCTCCAAGGCGCCACCCTCAACCGCCTTAACCGCCTCATCCGCCCCAACCGCCTCTTCTGTCCCAACCGCCTCAACCGCCCCTGCTCGCATCTTTGCATACCGCAGTATCGCCCCCCGCATCGCTTCCCAGAGCTTCGCCGACAATTCCGTCACCGCCGGATCGTCGAACCACTCCGCCTTCAACTCCTCCGCCCGCTCGATCAATTCGGGTGAGTGCTGCAAGCGATCCACGAAATCGAAAATCGACCGGTCAAATGCGGCACGCACCGGGTGATAGGGACTGGAGCCCATGTCCTGGAGCAACCGCTCCACCGCCGCCAGGATTTTCCGGTAGATCTTGTCATCGATCACGCCCGGCACCCACCACGGCGTCTCGGCCCGCACCTGGTCGCGGATCAGCTCGCGGTTGTCATGCACCGCCTTGGCCGCAAGGTCCACCGCCCGATCGATCAGCTCCTGGTGCCGGTTGCCGGCCACCACCATCGAGAGCGTCTTGCCCAGCACCGGCGCCACCCGGGTCGCCCGCACCCGCGCCGCCACCGCCTCCCGGAACAGCTCCTGCATCTCGGCATCCGGTAACGACTCCAGCGTCTTGGCCAACCCGCTCGCCACTTGCTGCGCGATCTTCCGCCCCGTCTCCGGCTGGCCCAGCCACCGCGCGATCCGCTCCGAGGGCCGCATGGTGTGCAGCCGCGCGGCAATCACGTCGCGCGAGAGAAAATGATTCTGCACGAAATTGCCGAGGATCCGGCCGATGCGCTCCTTCTGCGTGGCGACGATGGCCGTGTGGGGAATGGGCAGGCCGAGCGGCCGGCGGAATAGGGCGGTGACCGCGAACCAGTCGGCCAACCCGCCCACCAGCGAGGCCTCAGCGGTGGCGCGCACGTAGCCGAGCCAGGGATACCTGCTCTCGAGCCAGCTCGCGATGCCGAATACCACGCCGGACACCGCGAGCAGGCCCGTTGCCAGTCGCTTCATGGCATCCAGCCGCAGCTGCCTGGCCTCATCATCGGGCCGGGGCTGGAAGGGGTTCGTGGGGCTAGGTGTGGTCACCTCGCCAAGATACTGCGTGAGCTGCGGGGAAAAGGTTTCGGGCTAGACGTCGAGCCGGCGCTCGTAGGGCACCGTCTCACCATGCTCGAGATGGCGCTTGAGGACGCGGAGATACATCGCCCAGCAATAGCAGGAAATCCGGTAATGCTCGTTCTGCTTGGGCCAGCCGGTATGATAGAAGCGGACCTGGGTGACGCCGTCGGCGGGCGTGAGGTCGAAGCCTACCACCGTGCCGGCCCAATCCGGGTCTGATGTCCCCAGCGTCAGCTCGAAATTTTTCCCGGGGACCGCACGGCTGACCGTGGCCCGCCAATCGTACTCCGGCCCGAACCAGAGCTGGTACTCCGAACCCTCCACCGGCTCGCCGGAAGACCGCTTGGTCCACCACTGGTCGAGCACCGCCGGTGCGCTCACCGCTTCGTAGACGCGATCAACTGGGACGCTGATCGGGAAGTCGTGGAAAATGTCAGCCAAAGTCTGCTCCGTCGCTAAAGGGTCGGTAAGGGTCGGTAAGGGTCGGTAAGAGACGGTAAGGGTGATTGGCGATTGAGGAATAAGGATCGTCCGACCTTACGACCCTTACCGTCCCTTCCCGACTTTTACCGACTCTTACCGACCTCGATAAGTCCTCTCCTTAGCCTCTCCACTCCCTCTGCCAGCTTCGCTTCACTCGCCGCGAAACACCACCTCACGAATCCCTCTCCTTCCGCCCCGAACGCGCTCCCTGGTGCCAGCCCCAGGCCGACCGTCGCAATCAACTTCTTGCAGAAGGCGACACTGTCTTCCATCCCCGCCACCCGAAAGAAGACGTACATCGCGCCTTCCGGCACCGGCACCTCGACACCCGGGATCCGGTTGAGATGGGATACCAGGAGATCGCGCGCGCGGCGGAACCGGCGGACCGTGTGCGCCACCGCCGGCTCGCCTTCGGTCACCGCCGTAACTCCCGCCTTCTGGACGAATACCGGAGCGCACGACGTGTTGAATTCGATCAGCTTCCCCAAGCTGGGAATCAGCGCATCGGGCGTGACCAGCCACCCCAGCCGCCAACCGGTCATCAGCCACGCCTTGGAAAAGGTGTTGGCGCTGATGACCCGGTCCTCCGGCGTCGCGACGTCGAGAAACGAGGGCGCCGCCGGAGAGGCGTCGCGATAATAGAGCCGCTCGTAGGCATCATCCTCGATGATCCAGACGCCGAACCGGCGGCAGTGTTCCAGAATAGCGTCGCGCGCCTCGGTGTCGATGGCCCAGCCGGTGGGATTGTTGGGTGAGTTGAGATACAGGATGCGGGTCTCGGGCGTAACCGCCTCAAGCAGCCGGTCCACGTCCAGCGACCACCGGGCCTTGGAGTAAGCGAGCGGGACGGTCGCAACGCTGGCCCCCATGATCTTCGGGATTTCGAGCACGTTGGGCCAGACCGGCGTCACCACCACCGTGCGATCGCCGGGCTCGACCAGCGCCTGCGTCGCCAGGATCAACGCTTCCATCCCCGAGCTGGTGACCGCCACGTTCTCGATGCCGGTGGGACGGTGCAGCCGGGTGACGTAGGCGGCCAAGGCCTGGCGAAGCTCCGGTATGCCCAGGTTATGGGTGTAGAACGTCTCGCCCCGCTGGAGCGACGCGATGCCGGCGTTCCGGATGAAATCCGGTGTCACCTCGTCCGGCTCGCCCAGCCAGAACGCCACCAGATCGGTGCGGCTCAACCCGGCGTTCACGATGTCGCGAATCCGGGACGCGCGCAGGCTCTCGATGGCGGGTCGAGCGGTGAGACTCAGGGAGACGTCTTGCATGAAGTGGAAACTAATGGGCGGGGACGCAATCGTGAGAAGTAAGAAGTAAGA
>JACQVB010000229.1 GCA_016209985.1 Gemmatimonadota bacterium
GGTCGCGACGGTGGGGCTCGCCCTCGGCAGGTGCGTCGTCGCTGGGGCCGCCCCCCCGTGCCAGAGCCTCCCCCCCCCCGCAGCCGCCGATGCCGAAGGCGCCTTCTCCGGGCGAATCGACCCGCCGGTAGCGGTAGAGCAGTCCATGGCCGGCGCCCAGTTGCTTGCGAATCCGCTGATAGGTCATGCGCATCCGCTCCGATGACGCCCGGGTGAAGCCGTACCATGGCAACAGGATGACGGCGGCGTCCAGATCGTCCTCGCCCAACCTGCCGGTGTACGCTCCCAGGTTCCCGTTCCAGGCTCGCTCTTCCACCGCCCGCCGGATTTCGCTGCGGGCAGCGCGGAACTCCTCCAGGAACTTGCTCTTCAGCACTCCCACCTCGGCGAGGCCAATCAAGCGGTCGAGCGCGGCCCAGCAAAGAACCGCGGAATGGGTATTCTGTCGCCGTCCCGAACGCCTCGGTTCCCATATGCCCTCGTCCGGGTCGGACCAGTGGCGCGAGACATACCGGCCAAACACATCGAGCATGTGTCGCGTCTCGCGGTCGAGCTTGCCGCCGCGCTGGACGAATAACGTGACGGCATCGATGACTTCACCATAGACGTCGAGCTGATGCTGGTCAGCGGCGGCGTTTCCCACCCGCACCGGCCGGGACCCACGGTAGCCGGAGAAGTGATCCAACGTCTGTTCCGCCGGCGGGTGCTTCCCGAACACATCGTAGAAGGTCCTGAGCTTCGGACTCGTCAGGCTGGTCGAGTGCAGCAACCAGCTCAGAAAGGCTTTGGCCTCGGCCACGAATCCCAGCCCGAACAGCGCCCGCACCGTCAGCGAGGCGTCGCGCAGCCAGCAGTAACGGTAGTCCCAGTTGAGATCGCCCCCGATCCGCTCGGGGAGTGAAGTGGTCGGCGCGGCGACCATGGCGCCCGAGGGCGCATACTCCAGCAGCTTCAGCGCCAGCGCGCTTCGCGCCACTGCCTCCTGCCATGGTCCGTGGTAGCTGATTTGGGCGATCCAGCCTTGCCACCACTCGATGGAGCGACGAAGGACGTCGCGCGCGTGCTGGCCCAGTGGCGGAAAGACGGCGGGGAGATCGTCGGCGTAGGTGAGCGAAGCAGTGACCGACTGCCCGGCGCGCAGACGGAGGTGCGCCCGCGCTCCCGCGTCATCGAGCTCGAGCGGCACCGTGCTGCGAAATCCGAGCAGAACCGGGCCGGACTCGATTCGCAGGCCGAGGTTCCCGGCGTCTCTGATTCGGAACGGCTGACGTCCGTAGCCGGGGCGCGGCTCCAGCCGCATCTCGAGGTCGGCCTCGCCCTGGGTGCACTCGAGCACTCGCAGGATCTCGTGGTCGGGGAACAACCGGTGGTGCTTCTCCTCTTCCGATGCGACCGGCATGAGGTCGGTGAGAACCGCCGTTCCGCCGGTCGTGTGGAAGGTGGTGCGCAGGACATTGGTGCCGGGCTCGTAGCGGCGCTCGGCTCGATACGGGCCGGTGGGGGTAATGCTCCACCGGCCGGCACGCTCATCCAGGAGCGCGGCGAACAGGGAGGGACTGTCGAAGCGGGGCCAGCACAACCAGTCGATCGATCCCGATCGCGATATCAGCGCGGCCGAGCGGCAGTTGCCGATGAGCGCGTAATCCTGGATCGGGACCATGCCTAGTTATAGCGGCGTTCCAGGGGCGGGTTCCACCGAGCGCGGAACGCAGAGCTGGGAGTGCGGAGTGACCTCAGCGTGGAACGCGGAGCACGGAGTGGGAGTGATGAGGTCCCTGAGCGCTCCGCGTTCCGCACTCCGCATTCCGCGCTCACTTGTAGATCTTCCCGTCTTTCATCACGAACCGCACGTCCTTGAGCACCTCGATATCGCGAAGGGGGTCGCCGGCAACCGCGATCAGGTCGGCGAGGTAACCGGAGCGGATCTGGCCGAGCTCATCTCCTTTGCCGAGGATCCCGGCATCGACGGCGGTGGCTGCCAGCAACGCCTGTGCCGGAGACATGCCGTAGCGCACCATCAGGCCCAGCTCGCGGGCATTGGTGCCGTGGGCGAACACGCCTACATCGCTCCCGCAACCGATGGTCACGCCGTTCTTCTGTGCCAGCTGGAACGCCTGGCGGGCCCGTTCCATTGCCGGCGAGAGTGGACCCTCAGGCCGGTAGCTGCCGTTGTATTCCGAGGTGGCGGCCGACGCGGCAAGCGTCGGCAGGTAGGTGACGCCGTGCTCCTTCATGAGCTTGAAGACTTCGTCGGTCCCGCCGGTTCCGTGTTCGATCGTGTTCACCCCGGCGAGGATCGCCCGCCGCATGCCTTCCGGAGTGGCCGCGTGCGCGGCCACCGGTCGTCCCGCCGAATGGGCCTCGTCGACCGCGGCCTTGAGCTCATCCAGCGAAAACGTCGCTACCGCCGTCCCGTTCGGACCCCGGCGGTAATCGGCGTACAGCTTGACCCAATCCGCTCCGTGGCCGACCTGCTCCCGGACAGCTCGGATGATTTCCGGAATGCCGGTCGCCTCCTGTGCACCCTGCGGCGGGCGAAACTCCGGGGCGAAGCCCGCGGGGCCCGGTCCATAGCTCGCCGTCGCCACGATCGCCAGCGTGGCCACGAACAGGCGCGGACCGGGAATCCGCCCCTCGTTGATTGCCTGCCGCACCGAGACGTCGGCGTAACCCGCGCCTTCGGTCCCCAGGTCCCTGAGGGTCGTGAATCCGGCCATCAGCGTTCGCTCCGCGTGGATCGTGGCCGCGATGGTGCGGTACGCCGCGGCCTCCTTCAACACCTGGTCGTTCCAGACGGCTTCGTTGTAGGGGTGCAGGAAGACATGGGAATGGAGGTCCATCAAGCCGGGCAACAACGTCATCCCGGGTAGATCGACGGTCCGCGCGCCGGCCGGCGCCCGGACCTCCGCGGCCGGTCCGGCGCTGGAGATGCGGTTGCCCTCGACCACCACCACCCAGCCGGTGCGCATCTGCTCGGACGTAGCGTCAAACACGCGCTCGGGTCGCAACACGACCGCCATCGCCGCCGGCCGCGCCTGCGCCAAGAGCAGGGAAGGGGCCGCGACGGTGAGCCATACCAGGAATGTTTTCATGCCACCTCCCGCGAGCGTGAGCTACTGGATGATTCCCAGCCGCGTGCCGCCGAGCCTGTCGGGATTGAACCACAAGGCGCGGTGATTCAACCACGTCCCGGCGGCGGTGGGAAGGCGGCTGGCGGATCGATCGAGATCGGTGCTGCGAAGCAGCAAAGCTGCCGGGGAATCACCGAACTCCGCCAATCTCCCGGACAACCAGGAACCGTCGGAGAGGGGTGCCGCGAGCGCGACCGGTGTTCCGGCAAATTCCACCACCATGGCCCCGAATGCCGGATCGGGCCGCGTTTCGCGGGCAATCCAGCCATAGACGTGCCGGAACAATTCGGCGTTCCATGCGAGATCGCGCACGCCGATGACTACTTTCGCGACGCCGCTGAGCTCGCTTCCCCGGGCGCTGGCGGATGATTGCACCCGTTGCTCCCGAGGTGTGCGGTCCTGGATCAGAAACGGCAGAGTGGATCCGGGCTCCCCGGACCCCACGAAAGCGAGGTCCCACTCGATGCGACCACCGTCCGGACGATCGCGGTGGTACGGTACCGGGCCGCGAACCGGAATATCCAGTGATGCGAGTCGGGCGCATTCCGCGGCCAGGTCGTGGACGCGCGCACACCACCCGCACGGCCCTCCGTTTTCGATTATGTGCGCCGGCCACCAGGGAGACCGCGTGCCGGGTTCGACGGTGGAAATGAGCTCGATGTACGAGCCATCATCGAACCCCAGCAGGGCCATGTGGGTGACGCCGTTGGAGTGGACGCCGCCATAGTCGGTCAAGAGGCCAGCGCCAGCGAAGGCACGCTGCAGCACACCGAGATCGGATCCGGCGATGGTGACGTGATCGAGCTGGATGTCCATGACCGAATTCGGATTGAATTTCAGGCGAGGGGCGCCGGGTCTCGCGCAGCGCGTTCCGTTCGGCAGCCGTTACCTTCGGAGCCGAAGGACGTTAGCGCGAGCGAGACCCGGCGTCCCTCGCCACAAGCGCAATGCGAACGTGGAAGGGAGCTAACGCCGCAGGTAGGCGTCGGTTTTCTTCAGCCAATCTTCTCGCGGAGGGCTGAACACGTCCACGTCGAGCGTGTCTTCCAGCGCGTGCGCTTCGTGCGGGTAATTCGATGGAAGGTGGAGCACTTCACCCGCCTTCACCGTGACCACTTCCTTGCCGTCGTCTCCCAGGAAAAACTTGAGCGCGCCCTCGAGGACATAGGTGAGCTGCTCGTTCTCGTGTTGGTGCTTGGGCACCACGCAGCCCTTCTTGATGTAGACATGCGCCAGCATCATCCGCTCGCCGGTCACCAGGCGGCGGGAGAGCTGTTCCGAAACTTTCTCCTTCGGCATGTCATCCCAGCGGTAGAACGTGCAGCGGGTGGCGGTGGGCAAGGAAACTCTCCAGGTGTCAGGTGTCAGGTGCCAGGTGTCAGGTGCCAGGTGTGCGGGGTCGGAATCGGCGCGGCGGGCCGTACCCTGACACCTGACACCTGGCACCTATTCCTGTATCTGCTCGTGAAACGTCGCCAGTTCGAGAATTTTCAACGTCCGTACGCCATCGGGCAAGCGCACCGTCACAATCACGCCTACCGTCTGCTCCAGCAGTGCGCGGCCCAGGGGTGAGGCGACGGAAATCTGTCCCCCTTCAAAATCCATAGCTTCGGGAATCACCAGCTCGAGGGTTTCCTTTTCCCTGGTGCTCATGTCCTGCACCACGAGCCGGGAGCCCAAGCCGACTTTTCCCTGCGGGATTTTGGAAAGGTCGATTTGCGACAGCTTGATCAGGCGCGAGCGCAGATGACTCAGCCGGGCCTGGATGAACCGCTGGCGCTCGAGGGCGGCGTGATAGTCGCCGTTCTCGCGCAAGTCGCCCAGCGCGATGGCCTTCTTCAGCGCCTCCGGGAGCACGACGCTCAATTCGTGGTTCAGCTGCTCCACTTCCGCCTGGAGCTTCTGTTTGACCGCCTCGATCATCGGAACGTCCTCCTGGTGTCTAAACAATACCGGCCCCCGGCTCGCGAGGCCAGAACTATGACCGGCCTGGAAATCAGAAGGGCAGGAGGTAGCTGCGGCCTCCTGCCCCGAACTCGACCGTGGGCCGGTAGCTCTGGCTGCTTACTTCCCGGCGGCGCGGAGTCGGACGACGCGGCTGCCGCTGGCGCCCTCCCCCCGCATCGACCAGACCCGGAAGGAGACGATATCGCCCGGCTTCACGCTCCTCAGCGCCGCGCTCAGGTCAGCCAGCGTTTTTACCCGCTCCTCGTTGATGTGGGTGATGATATCGGCGCCGATCGCCGAGCGCGGCAGGAGCTTGTCCGCGGCCGGCCCGTCGGGATCGACGCTGCTCACCAGCAGCCCGGCGTGCTCGACGCCGATGTTCTCGTCCTGGGCGGCTTCCCGTTCACTGATCGGATCCACGCTGATGCCGATCCGCTCCTCGAACGGCTTGGCCGTCCGGCCGCCGCGGACGTCGTCCACGTTCGCCGCCATCTTGTCTTCGGTGGTCGTCGCGGCCAGGCGGACGCGGAAGGTCTTCCGCTCACCGCCCTTGCGCTGGACCGTCACTTCCACCTCGTCACCCGGCTTCTTGAACCGCACCGCCTGCTGGAGCTGGGCCGGATACTGCACCGCCCGGCCGTCGAGAGCCACGATGACGTCGCCCGGCTGGATACCGGCGCGCTTGGCGGGACTGTCCATGTTGGGCGTGTAGTCTTCGACCACGACGCCGCGGATCGTGTCGAGCCCGACGTAGGCCGCATCCTCCGGCGTCACCGCCTGGATCGAGATGCCGAGCACGGCGCGGGTGACCTTGCCCTCGCTGATCAGCTGCCGGCCGACGGAGCGGGCGAGATCGATCGGAATCGCGAAGCCGTATCCCTGGTAGTAGCCGGTCTGGCTCGCGATCGCCGCGTTGATCCCGATCACCTGGCCGCGGGCGTTGACCAGCGGGCCTCCCGAATTACCCGGGTTGATCGCGGCGTCGGTCTGGATATAGTCCTGGATGTTGTAGGTCGCCGTATTGAGACCAGCGAGCCCCCGCCCCTTGGCGCTGATAATTCCGGCGGTCACCGTGAAGGAGAATTCCTCCCCCAGCGGGTTGCCGATCGCCAGCACCCACTCTCCCACCCGGACGGAATCGGACACGCCGAAGGAAACCGCGGGGAAGTTCTGGCCCTCGATCTTGATGATGGCCACGTCGGTATCGGGGTCGCGGCCGACCACTTTGGCGCTGAACTCACGCCGGTCGAAGAGCCGCACCAGTAGCTTGCTGGCGTTCTCGACCACGTGATTGTTGGTCATGATGTAGCCGTCGCGTGAGATAATGAACCCGGTGCCTTCGCCCCGCCGCCGTTGGGGCTGGTCGGGCTGGTCGAAGAAATCGTCGAAGGGAGACGGTACCAGCCGGCGATGCGGGTTGCCGCGGGTGGTCCCCGTTACCTCGGCGCGGATATAGACCACGGCCGGCCGGACCGCCTCTGCCACCGCCGCGAACGCATTGCTCCAGTCGGCAGCGGCCGATGGCCCCTGCAGGGGCGCCGGCTGGTTGGTCGTGAGGGCTGCCAGCGCGGTGACGCTGCGCTGCTGTGCCTGGCCGCGCTCCGGGATGTCGATGGCGGCCGCGAAGAGCAAGGCGAGCACCAGGGTCACCGCGACCAGAACGCCGAATTTGGTCCACTGTCTCGTGCGAGTCATAGCCATTCCGAATTCCGGTTAGTAGACGAAAGCCACCTGCTAATGATAACCCGAAAAGGCCGGGCTCGTTTCGCCCGGCCTTCGCGGTTTGCCAACTCCACTCGTTTCATGAACTTCGCCTTAGTTGCTCACTTCTTGGGCTCATCCACGATTTCGTAGTCGGCTTCGACCACGTCTTCCTTTTTTTCTTTCTCGCCGGGCTGCCCACCCTCCGGCCCGGGGCCCGTGCCGGCCTCCGCCTTGGCTCCTTGCGTGCCCTGGTACAACGAGGAGCCGGCCGCCGAGTAGGCCTGGGTGAGCTCCTCCAGTGCCTTCTTGATCTCGTCGGCTGCGCCCGAGCGAAGCGCTTTCTTGCCGGCGTCGATCGCCGCGTTCAGCCGGTCGCGATTGGCCTGGTCCAGCCGGTCGGCCCACTCCTTGCTGTTCTTCTCCACGTCGTACGTGAGGGCGTCGAGACGGTTGCGCCGCTCGATCTCCTCCCGGCGCGTCTTGTCCTCACCGGCGTGCTCTTCAGCGGCCTTGACCATCTTCTGGATTTCAGACTCGGAGAGCCCGCTGGAAGCCTCGATGCGGATCTTCTGCTCCTTGCCGGTCGCCTTGTCCTTGGCCGACACGTGCAGGATGCCATTGGCGTCGATGTCGAACGTCACCTCGACCTGCGGCATGCCGCGCGGAGCCGGCGGGATTCCGGTCAGCTGGAACCGCCCGATGGTCCGGTTGTCGATGGCCATCTCGCGCTCACCCTGGAGCACGTGGATTTCCACGGTCGTCTGATTGTCTTCCGCCGTGGAGAACACCTCGGTCCGCTTGGTCGGAATCGTGGTGTTCCGGGGGATCAACACGGTGGTCACCCCACCCAGGGTCTCGATGCCCAGGGAGAGCGGCGTCACGTCGAGCAGCAGCACGTCCTTGACGTCGCCGGCGAGTACGCCGCCCTGAATGGCGGCCCCGATGGCGACGACTTCATCCGGGTTCACGCCCTTGTGCGGCTCTTTGCCGAAGAAGCTCTTGACGATCTCCTGGACTTTCGGCATGCGGGTCTGGCCGCCGACCAGAATCACCTCGTCGATCTCCGACGGCTTGAGGCCCGCGTCCTTGAGCGCCTTTTCCATGGGCGGAAGCGTGCGCTGCACCAGGTCGTCCACCAGCTGCTCGAGCTTGGCCCGGGTCAGCGTGATGTTCAGATGCTTGGGGCCCGACTGGTCCGCCGTGATGAACGGAAGATTGATTTCCGTCTGCATGGCGGACGACAACTCCTTCTTGGCCTTTTCCGCAGCCTCTTTCAAACGCTGCAGTGCCATGGCGTCCTTCGAGAGATCGATGCCCTGATCCTTCTTGAACTCGGCCACCAGCCAGTCGATGATGCGCTGGTCGAAGTCGTCACCACCCAGGTGGGTATCACCGCTGGTGCTCTTCACCTCGAACACGCCTTCGGCCAGCTCCAGCACCGAGATGTCGTAGGTGCCGCCGCCCAGATCGTAC
>JACQVB010000217.1 GCA_016209985.1 Gemmatimonadota bacterium
CCGTACGACAGGCCGTCGTCGCGGAGGATGTTGCAGTAGTTCCAGAGCTTCTGGACGATCTGGCTGGCTGGGGTCACTTCTGGCCTGCAAGGATTGCGCGTTGATCGATGTATTCGCGTTGAATGAAATCGGGGTGCAATCGGTCGAAGTCCGTGTCGGTCGTGAGGAGTACGGCGCCTGCAGCCCTGGCAGCGGCTGCAACCCAAAGATCATTCTGTCCGATGGGGGCCGTCCTCAACCTTTCCGCGACCTCGGCGTACGCTTCCAGGACCGGGCGGCGGGCCGTCTCCAGGACGAGGAGGTTGGACAACAGTTCTTCAAGGATCCGGAGCTTCTCAGCGCCCCAGCCATTTCCCCGGCCGAACGCGAGCAGTTCGCCAGCGCACACCGCTGGGACCATAGGTGCCTGACGCCGTTTGCGAAGATGGTAACGGTCCTCGATAGCGTTAGCGATCACTCCGCCGCGACAGAGTTGGACGAGCACGCCGGTATCCAGAACAACGGGAGTCGATTCCGGGATCACGACAAGCGTTCGAGGGCGTCGATAATCTCCTCGTCGGATTCGTCACCGGGCCACTTGCCGATGATCGCATTCAAGCCTGTTTTCGGGCTCTGCGGCTTCCGGAGATCGGCTTCGTGGAGCGGGGACCACAAGGACCGGGGTTCTTCCGACCACAAGGACACATCACCAGTCGCTGCCTCGATAAGATCAGCCTCGATCCGAAGGATGCGGCCGGATGGGCGATATACGGCCATTCCCTCGACTATTGCTCTTTTCCCGAACAGCGCGGCGAGATCTGCTGCATCGACTCCTTCGGCAACTCCCCGCAGCGTGGTTCCATTCGCCAGCTTGAGGGTGAACATCCGATCGCCATAGCGGATGGCGTCCAGTTGTCCTGCCACCCGCACACGCTGAGGCGGGGGGGTCTCACGCTGGAGCCGGCGGATGGCTTCGATGCGTTCGGGCTTGACCGTCACTGTCGGCCCACCAGCGCGGCCATTGGCCAGCTCCAGGGACGTGATCCCTTTGCTGAAAATGCGCCCAAGTGACTCGAAGCGACCCAGGAGGGGTTCATCGACAAGGTCGCTGTCCCGCCGTTCCTCAATCGCATCCTGCAAGCTTTCCTGAAGCAAAGTGAGCGCACCGGTGGACCAATCCACGTCGTGAAAGAGATCAGCCTGCTTGAGCGCGCCACCTGGCGTTTCAGCAAGTGCAGGACCCTCAAGGACGAGTACAGTGGACCCCTCTTCCAGGGCCACCAGATCAAAATCAGAGGCCGAGAGAAGCCATGCCGGGACTGTCCCTCGGGCCGCGCTACGGCCTTCGACCCTGAGCCGCAAGGCGCCCCGTGTCCCCTCCGTCAGGACATCGAGTAGATCGCGAAGAAGTCCCGCACTCACCCTGGTGCCGTGGACACCCGGGCCAGAGAGGCGCACTGTATAGCGTATCATCGTGGCCTCCTTGAGATAGAGTCAGAAAAGCGCAGCTAGGATCGAAATACTACGCGACTTAGTAGGTTGGAATTGAAGCGAGGTTCCCCGGGGGTCAAGCCCGGGCCGTTCGGCGCCCTGTCTTGGGTCGGCTCCCACTGGTCCGAGCGGCCCGGATCCGCTCCAGCAGCACACTCGCCGGCTCGTCGTTCGGGTCCTGCGGCACCAGCTTGCCTTCGAAGGCGCGCTGGAGGATGGATTGGCGGAGGCGGGCCGCTCGGGCGAGCGCAGCATCTGTCTCCCTCGTGAGCGCATCGAGAACTGAGAAGCGGCGATCAACCTCTTCAACAATCCGCTGCTGCTCCTCAAACGGCGGGACAGGGACAGGCAATGCTCCGAGCTTCGTCATATTGACCGAGGCGAGATTCGTTGTCTGCTTCCCTTCGTCATTGAAGTAGCGCTGGCCGAACGAGTTCCCGTACCAGGAGAGGAATCGAGAGTCAATCAGTCCAGCAACCGGTCTCGCGCGGAACACATGATTCTGGTGAATACAGACGGGGATCTCACCTTGCCACACCCACCCTCGTCCGAGCTTGTCGCGATCGCCACCTTCATTGAATAGAACGTCACCTGGCTTAAGCGCGAGCTCCTGAATCTCTTCTTCCGTTGCGGGTATTTCCTGCATGTCCTCCAAATCAAGGTATCCTCGCTGCACATTGGCGACTCGGAGGTACGGCACGGAGCGCAGTCTTGTCCCAGTTCGCCTTTTTTGCCCCTTCGTAACACCGCCCTTTAGCGCAGCCAGACCACGTAGCGGCGCAACGGCCCAGCCTTCCGGGCCATTGCTACCATTGCCGTTGAGCTTCTCCAGCCCGAGTCGCGCGAGCAATTCCGAACCGGATTCGTATGAGGAGTGCTGTTGTCGGGCCAAGAATGCCTCAGTATCTACCAGCTTTGCTTCGAACGCAGCGCACAGCACCGCCGCCCGATACCTCGAAATCATCGCCCGCACCCGCTTGAGCCCCGCCACCGCCGCCTCCAGCCGGCTCAGGTGCTCTTCGATCGCGGCGACGATGCGGCGCTGCTCGGCGAGGGGAGGGATCGGGACCGGAATCTTGGCCGCATTTCGACCGCTTACCTCAAGGAAAGTTGTTCCACTCGCGTATTGGAGCAGCAAGTTCCTGTTACCGATCAAGAAGTAGTAGAGAAACTCCGGGAATAGAGCGTCCACCGGTGGAAAACTCTTGAAGCCCTGATTAGTGCTGAGCATGCTCGAGGCTATGGCCACATACCCTACGGGGGCGCGCGATGTACATCAGTACTGTGCCAACCGGAAGAAGCTTCGCTCCCGAATTGTCGAGCCCCGGTTGACTGATGAACCGCGCGCCGCGCGCGATTCTCATTTTCGAGTACCCCGACAGGTCGGCCGGCGTGATCCATGGAACATTGCCGCCGGTCCAATACTCTCCATTATCTGTTCTCGGGGTGCCTCCTCCAACAACATCAGTTATATCGCCTATCCTGATCCACGCCCACGAATTGGGAATGTCCCAAGGCGAATCAGACGAGTTCACGCCGCCAGCACCTGCGTCAACTCATCAAGCAACGGCTTGAGATCCTTCCCAAACACCTTGTTTGCCGCCCCCAACCCACCTCGCTGCACGAACGGCGCGTAGGCGAAGTCGTCAGGAGTGATCTCCAGATTCGCCGCCACATGATCTCGGATCGCCTCCAGCCATTGCCGCTGTTCGGGCGTGAACTTCCGCCCCTTGCCCTCCTGCTGCGCCATCCAGCCCTGGAAGCGCTCGGCCACGATGTCCGGGAACGGCTCCAGCTCGTCATGGGTCAGCGCGAAACGAACGAGTGAAACGAGATTGGTCAGCACCGGGCCGGGGGCCCCGCGCACCCGCGCCGCGAACAGCGTCTCGTACGCCTGCCACAGCCGCTCGGGCGTCCACTGCCTCGGCGGCGCCTCGATCGCATCGGCGAGCGCGCGGATGTCGTCGAGCTTGAGCCGCTGGCCGTAGGGCCGATTGTAGAGGACCTGAAGAGCCGTGATTTCGTCCTTATGCTCCTTGAAGAACGCCTCGAAACCCGTGACCAACCCTTCGGCACGCTCCTTGGCGGCGGCCGAGTAGCCCGCGTCCAGGATCTCATCCTGGCTCACGGTGTCGATGGTCTGCTCCTTGGAGCGCTTGAGATCCACGATGAGCTGGCGCAGCTCCGGGTGGGCCGCGAGCGGCCGACATGCCTCGGCCACAATCTCCGGCGCCTTGTCTCCCGCCTGCGCCAGCCGATCCGGATCGATGGCGGCGACCATAGCCTGGGTAATGGACTGGAGCGTCTGGCCCCTGGCCGCCCGCTCGACAATTTCGCGCTCTTCTCGACCCAACTGGCGATCGAGCCGCGCAAGCCGGCCGGCGATGGATGAAATGACGTCGGGGTTGGTGTTGCCCACCGAAATCGCCTGGAACAGCTTCTCCAGAGCCACGGTGGGTTGGCGCTCTAGCGGCCGGGTGTCAGACAGCTCCTGTTCGGTCACACCGACGGCATCCACGATGACGAACCGGGTCTTGGTGCCGCCGTCGGGTGTCACCGCCTGGAAGTCGGTATCGGAAATGACCCGCACCCCGCGGCCCTTCATCTGCTCGAAGAGGTTCCGGCTTTTCACCTGCCGGAGAAACATCACGACTTCGAGGGGCTTGATGTCGGTGCCCGTGGCGATCATGTCCACCGTCACGGCGACCCGCGGCATATAGGAGTTACGGAAGGATGCGAGGAGGTCTTCCGGCCTGACCCCGGTGAGCCGCGTCTTGTAGGTGATCTTCTGCGCGAAGTCGTTGCCCTTCCCGAATTCCTCCCGCACGATGTGCACGATGTCGTCCGCGTGGCTGTCGTCCTTGGCATAGATCAGGGTCTTCGGCACATCGGTGCGGTTGGGGAAGATCTCCCTGAGTTTGTCCCGGTAGGCGCGGATCACGGTGCGGATCTGGTCGGGAGCGACGACATCCCGATCCAATGCGCCGGCGTCGTAGCTGAAGTCGGCATCCAGCTTCTCCCACCGACGTGCTCTCGTTTCCCGGTCCCGGCGGTCCACGTAGAATCCCGCCTCGACCTTGGAGCCGCGCTCGGTGATTGCCGTCCGGATCCGGTAGACGTCGAAATCCACGTTGACGCCATCGGCCACTGCCTGCTCGTGGCCGTACTCCATCACCAGGTTCTGGTTAAAGAAGCCGAACGTCTGTTTGGACGGTGTGGCGGTGAGGCCGATGAGGAAGGAATCGAAGTACTCGAGGACCTGCCGCCAGACGGTGTAGATGGACCGATGGCATTCGTCGATGAAGATGACGTCGAACATCTCGATCGGGATCGCCGGATTGTAGGCCACCGGCACCGGCGTCTTGTACAGCGATTCCAGTCCGTCGAGGGACTTCTCGTCCATTTCCTCGTCCAGCTCCTCGCCCTTGAGCATGGAGTAGAGACGTTGAATGGTGGAAATGCAGACCTTGGCGACCGGATCGATGCGATTGGATGTAAGGCGCTGGACGTTGTACAGCTCGGTGAACTTGCGACCATCGTCCGGCGTCACGTACTGCTGGAACTCTTTCTCTGCCTGCCGGCCCAGGTTGCCGCGGTCCACCAGGAACAGCACGCGGCGGGCACCGGAGTGCTTGATCATCCGGTACACCGACGTCACGGCGGTGAACGTCTTGCCGCTCCCGGTCGCCATCTGGATCAGGGCGCGAGGACGGTCCTCGGCCAGCGATTTCTCGAGATTACGCACCGCCTCGAATTGGGCGGGCCAGAGACCGGCTTTGGGAAGCTCGGGCAGGTTGCGCAGCTTGAGGCGCAATGACGCGGGTTTGTTCTGGAGCCGGTTTCCCGCCGGTAACCAGAGCGGCTCGGCCGCTACCCAGTCGGCCAGCAGATCCGGCTTGTGAAAGGCAAAGAGCGGCCGGCTGCGCGGCTCGGGATCGAGCGTGCTGGTGAAGCGGGTTTCGACGCCGGTGCTGATGTATTGGAAGGGAAGAGGCTTGATCCGCGCCGGCACGTCGGCGGGGAGGCCGTCACCGTACCGGGCGGCCTGGCCTTCGACCTGGGTGAGTGTCGTCCCTTCCCGCTTGGCTTCGATCACGCCCAGGGCCTGGCGATCCACGAAGAGCAGGTAGTCCACCGGGCCCGAGGCGAGCTGGTACTCCCGCACCGCCACGCCGCGCCCGGCGTAGAGGTTCATGTCCCGCACGTGCTGCACCGTCCAGCCGGCCGAGATCAGCTGGCGGTCGATGTTTTCGCGGGCGAGGTCTTCGGGGGAGAGGGGCACGATGCCGGAACAAGGTACGGCGGGGCAGTTCGCTCAACCAGAGGCGACGCGCCCGGCGCCCACTGCGTCAACGACGTGACGGCGTGCGACCTCTAGCGGACCGAAGGCCGCTGGGTGCGGGCCAACGGATTCGAACCGTTCTCTCCCTGGGAACCCAAGGTGGTACCGCTGCCGACCGATGCTCAGGTGACGAAGATGGAAGTAATGTTCCGGGTGAATGGGAAGAAACGGCAGCGGGGCAGGGTGGAGGTCTGCCGGCCTAAGCGCTGGCCCTACAGGGGATTACGGTCGCGCACGGCCCATTTCGAACGGCCGTCTCGCGACTTCAAGTAACCGTTTCGAAAGCTCGAGACGCAACCTCGAAGTTTCGAACGGGCATTCTGAACTTCCAAACGTCCTCTCGAAGTTTGGATTCGACAGTCCGGAATTTCCACTGGGCGCCAGGAATTTCGGATTGCCGTTTTCCAGCTTCGATTTGCCGTTTTCAAGTC
>JACQVB010000232.1 GCA_016209985.1 Gemmatimonadota bacterium
GAGCATCGCCGGCCACGGCGTCGTGATGACCAGGTAGCCCGCGCCGCCGCGCGGGACGCTCTTGCCCTCGTCGTCGACCACGTCCGCGCGCACGCCGGGGAACGGGAACGTCGCGCTGCCCGGCTTGGTCGTGGTGATGCCGGGGAGCGGCGTGATCATGATTCCCCCGGTTTCGGTCTGCCACCAGGTATCGACGATCGGGCAGCGTTTACCCCCGATGTGGAGCTGATACCAGATCCAGGCTTCCGGATTGATGGGCTCGCCCACCGATCCCAGCAGCCGCAGGGTGGAGAGGTCGTGCTGCGCGGGGAACGCCGGCCCCCACTTCATGAAGGCCCGGATCGCGGTCGGAGCGGTGTAGAAGACGCTGACTCCGTAGCGCTCGATGATCGCCCAGAACCGGTCCTTGTCGGGCCAATCGGGGGCGCCTTCATACATGACCGCCGTCACGCCGCAGGCGAGCGGTCCATACACCAGGTAGCTGTGACCCGTCACCCACCCGATGTCGGCGGTGCACCAGAAGACATCTTCATCCTTGAGATCGAAGACCCAGCGGGTGGTCGCCTGCGCCTGGGTCAGGTAGCCGCCCGTGGTGTGCACGATCCCTTTGGGCTTACCGGTCGTGCCCGACGTGTAGAGAATGAAGAGGAGGTCCTCCGCATCCATGACCGCCGGCTTGCAGAAGGCCGCCGCTTCGGCCATGAGGTCATGGTACCAGTGATCTCGCCCCGGTCGCATGGTGGGTTCCGCGTCATGCCGTGGTCCCGTCGTGCCGTTATGCCGTTGTACCACCACGACCTTCTCGATCGAAGGGCATGCGTCGACCGCTTCGTCGGCGGCCTGTTTGAGCGGCACCATCTGGCCCCGCCGGTAACCGAAATCAGTCGTCACCAGGAGCTTCGCCCGGGCGTCGTGGATCCGGTCCCGCAGCGCCTCCGCCGAGAACCCCCCGAACACCACCGAATGAGGTGCTCCCACCCGCGCGCAGGCGAGCATCGCCACCACCGCCTCGGGAATCATCGGCATGTAGATGGCGACGCGATCGCCCTTCTTGACACCCAGATTCTTCAGGACGTTGGCAAACCGGTTCACCTCCCGGTACAGCTCCCAGTAGGTGATGGCGCGGCGGTCGCCCGGTTCGCCTTCCCAGAGCAGCGCGACCTTGTTCCGGCGCTCCGTCTTCACATGCCGGTCCAGACAATTGACCGAGGCGTTGAGCTTCCCGCCCACGAACCACTTGGCATGGGGTGGCTTCCAGTCGAGGACCTTCCGCCACGGCTTGAACCACTCCAGCTCGCCCGCGCGAGCCGCCCAGAATTTCGTCCGGTTGGCCTTGGCTTTTCGGTATATGTGCGGCGAGCTCACGTGGGCTGCTTCACGAAACGCCTTCGGCGGCGGAAACGACCGGCGCTCTTGAAGCAGGGTGTCGATGCGATCCGTCATCGGTCCATCCTGATGGGCTTAATAGAGTGGCTTGGGATGTTGACGACTTCCGGGACGACTGATATAGTGACCCGGTTTTCGGGCTTCCTCTCAGGCAAGCTCCGGAGGGGCTCGTGAGAGGAAATCAAACTCAAGGTTTCCGTAGAAGGAGCGGGTAACGTATGTCCCGTATCACCGGCAAGGTCAAGTGGTTCAACGACGCCAAGGGATTCGGCTTCATCGAGCGCGAAGGCGGTCCTGACGTGTTCGTCCACTACTCTGCCATCCAGGCGGACGGGTTCCGGTCGTTGAAGGAGAACGACCAAGTCGAGTTCGAGGTCCGCGAGGGCCCGAAGGGACTGCAGGCGGCCAACGTCACCAAGGTCTGACCGTCCGAGGAGCTTGCCCGATGACGAGGCCCGGTCGGCACCGGGCCTCGTCTCTTTTTGGCCCCCTTGCCCTCTGGTGTTCCCCGACACACGGTTGAGTGATGCACGATTCGACTAAAGTGATCGTCGCTCCGTCCCACCTGGGAATGGAAACCCGCGGTGAATTCCGCCGCTCCGCCGTCGAGCTGCTCGATGGTTTGCCGGAAGGGAGCGGCTGCCTGATAGTCGATGTGAGCCTGTCGCGACTGGTGGACAGCGCCGGGCTCGGGACCCTGATCCTGATCCAGCAACACGCCGCCGGTCGGAGACAAACGGTGCGACTCCGTGGCATCAGCGAGGAATTACGATTGCTCCTGGTCCTGACCAAGCTGGAAGACATGTTCGAAGTAGAGCAGCGGACCGGCTCGTGAACGCGCCCGCGGCCCAACCAGCCTCGCCTCGCCGCGTCCTCTTCGTGGAGGACGAAGCGGCTTTGCGGCACGCCTACGAGCGCTATTTCGCGCAACGTTACGACATGGCCTTTGCTGGGACCGGCGCTGAGGGGTTTGCCGAGTTTCAAACTTTCGACCCCGACATTCTGGTGCTCGATATGCAGTTGCCGGACACCGACGGCTTGGCGCTCCTCAAGCAGATGCGCGATCGCCAACCGGGGCTTCCCGTAATCATCACTACCGCGTACGCCAGCATGCGCCCGGTGGTGGAAATGCTCGGTTTGGGGCACAATGGGTTCCTTGTCAAACCGTTCGAGCTGGAAGAGCTGGGGACCCTGATCGACGCCGCTGGATAGCTGTCAGCCATCAGCCATCAGCCGCCAGCCAGAAGTCAGCCCGCCTGCTGCTTAACGCCCCGATGGCTGACGGCTGATGGCTGCCTCGTCCCACCGCTTCCCGGTTTCCTTCTCCCACAGCGCTCTCGCTTCGGCGGCGGCCCTTACATCGCCGGCCACGTGAAGTTCCCGGGCGTTCAGCTTGAGGGCCTTCGGTCCGGCGCCGGCCGCGTAGGCGCGCGCGAATCGGGCACCCGCCGTCACGTGATCGCCCTCCCTCGCGTACAGTTCGCCCGCGGCCAGGGCTGCGTCGGCCCGCTCCTCGACCAGCAGGACGCTTTCGTAGGCGGCGAGCGCGTCGCGCGGCCGGAACGCACCCAGGTAACAATCCGCCAGCAGCATCCAGGCATCAGGCGAATGGCTGAACCGCCGGACGGCGTCCTGCGCGGTGGCGACCGCTCGGAGCCGGTCGTTCAGCCGGCGGAAATGCGCGCACAGATCCCGGTGGACAAAGTCGAACCGCGGCGCGAGTCGACAGGACAGCTGCAACCACCGCTCCGCTGCCTTGGGGCGGCGAGTCTCCAGGCGGGCGGCCCGCCCCGCCGCATAGCGAGAGAGCGCCTGGCGGGCGGAGTCGAGGACGCGGTTCACGCGTGGAATTCTAACGGCATGACGGCGGGACGGCATGACGGCATAGTTTCGTACCTCCGCCCTTCGATTTGCCGTTGTGCCGTTGTGCCGTTGTCCCCTCTTCGCCCTCATCCCGCTATGTTCCAACGTCATGTCCTCCCTGAAGATCGGCACCCGCGGCAGCGCGCTCGCGCTCTGGCAGGCAGAACGCGTGCGCAGCCGGCTCGCCGAGCGGGGAGTCACGTCCGAGCTGGTCGTCATTCGCACGTCTGGGGACGAGGGTTCGCGCCGGCCATCCAACTACATCGAAGGAAAAGGGCTATTCACCAAGGAGCTGGAAGAGGCTTTGCTGGACGGCCGCATCGATGCAGCGGTACACTCGGCCAAGGATCTGGGCGCGATCTTGCCGGCCGGCCTCGAGCTCGCCGCCTTTCCCGAACGGGAGGATCCGCGCGACGCGCTGGTGGCGCGGCCCCGTGGCGGTCTGAAGGAATTGCGACACGGCGCCCGGGTTGGAACGACCAGTTTGCGGCGAATCGCCGCGCTGCTATCGCAGCGGCCTGACGTCGAGATTGCCGCCCTGCGGGGTAACGTGCCCACTCGCGTGAAGCGGGTCGAGCAGGGGGAGATCGACGCCGCGCTGCTGGCGATGGCCGGGCTGAAACGCCTGGGTCTGGCCAAGGGCGCGGTGCCGCTGGATCCCGCCTCGTTCGTTCCCGCTCCCGCCCAGGGAGCGCTCGCGATCGAGACCCGTTCAGACACGGCCGCGCAGCGCGCCGTCAGTGAGTTGGATGACCTGGCCATCCGCGTGGCGGTCGAAGCGGAGCGCTCCGCCATGGCGGAGCTGGAAGGGGGCTGCCGCGTGCCCCTGGGAGTCATCTGCCTGGAGTCGGCCGGCGTGCCGACGCTTCACCTGCGAGTCTACGCTCCTGAT
Organism: Gemmatimonadota bacterium; assembly: GCA_016209985.1. Classification (GTDB taxonomy): domain Bacteria; phylum Gemmatimonadota; class Gemmatimonadetes; order Gemmatimonadales; family GWC2-71-9; genus SHZT01. The sequence goes on from JACQVB010000232.1 coordinate 4,142, forward strand.
GGGTCCCGCTACCTCAGCGCCCAGGGCGTCGTGGATCCCCGCAATCCTCGCGAGAGCGGTCGGCGCGCGGCGCGCGAGCTGTTGGCCGCGGGCGCCGCCGAGTTGATTCGCGGTCCACGTGAGGATTCTCCCTCTCCCTCCGGGAGAGGGGGCTAGGGGGAGAGGTGAGCGGTTTCCCGACGGTCCGCATGCGAAGACTCCGGCGCACCGCCGGATTACGCCGGTTAGTCAGCGAGTCCCGGCTCGATCCGGCTCAGCTGCTGTGGCCGCTTTTCTTCAAGACGTCAGGCGACGCCACCCCGATCCCTTCGATGCCGGGTGTATCCCAGCATCCGCTGCGCGACGCCGGAGACCTCGCGCGCCGCGCCGCTGACCTCGGCTTGGGAGGGGTGCTGTTGTTCGGCATCCCCGATCACAAAGACGAGGCGGGATCGGAGGCGTGGGCGCAGCAGGGCGTGGTCCAGGAGGCCACCAGGGCCATGAAGCGGGCGGCGCCCGACACGGTCGTAGTGACGGACGTATGCCTCTGCGAATACACCTCGCACGGCCATTGCGGCGTGCTCAAAGGCGATCGGGTGGACAATGACCCGACGCTCGAGATCCTGACGCGCACGGCTGTCTCGCAGGCCGAGGCGGGGGCCGATCTCGTGGCGCCGAGCGACATGATGGACGGTCGGGTGGCGGCGATTCGCGCGGGCCTGGATCAGGCGGGCTTTTCGGAAATCCCCATCATGTCATATGCCGCGAAGTACGCCTCGGCGTTTTACGGCCCATTCCGCGAAGCGGCGGGCAGCGCCCCACAGTTCGGGGATCGTCGTTCCTACCAGATGGATCCGCCCAACAGTGACGAAGCGCTTCGCGAGATCGCCCTGGATCTGCAGGAAGGGGCCGACATCGTGATGGTGAAGCCGGGACTGCCCTGCCTGGACATCATCCGCCGCGCCAAGGAGCAGTTCGGCGGTCCGATCGCGGCCTATCAGGTCAGCGGCGAGTACAGCATGATCAAAATGGCGGCGCAGCTCGGTGCGCTGGACGGTGACCGCGCCCTCTGGGAGGCGACCATCGCGCTGCGCCGGGCCGGGGCCGATATCATCATTACCTACGCGGCGCCGGAGCTGGCTGAAAAACTGGGGAAGAGGGAAGAGGGAAGAGGGAAGAGTACTGCAGTCTGAGCGCCGACGGCCGGCTGGAAGCCTCGATCAGGTTTTACTTTTCCCTCTTCCCTCTTCCCTCTTCCCTGCTTCCTCCAGCTCTCCAGGCAACAAGATCTTCGCCCAGATGATGGCCGCGACCGCGGCGCCGAACAGCGGCCCGATCCAGTAGGCTGCGTGGCCATGCCAATCATTGGCCACCAATGCGGGCCCAAAGGCACGGGCTGGGTTCATTGCCGCGCCGGTCAACGGCCCCCCCACCAGGATGTCGAACAGCAGAACGATCCCGATACCGAACCCTCCCACCTTGGGTGCCTCGGTCGAGACCACGGTTCCGAACACCGCGCTTACCAGGAACAGAGTGAGGACCGCCTCGATCAGGATTGCCCGGGTCAGCGTCACGTCGCCGGCGATCCGGGGGACGCCGTAACTGGTGACTTCACCGGCCATGGACGGCGTCAGTGCCTTGATCAGGGCCGCCGCCGCAACCGCCGCGATGAGCTGCGCCGCCACGTGCAATGCGGCCCGCGGGAGATCGATCTTGCTGGCCATCCACACCGCGAAGGTCACTGCCGGGTTGAGATGCCCGCCGGAGATGGCCATGGTCACGGTCACCATCACGGAGAGCACCGCCGCGTGCGCGAACGCGATGCCGGCGAGCCCCAGGGCCCCGCCTTTGGCCGCATCCACCACGATGGAGCCCGCGCCGATGAAGACCAGCGCGAAGGTGCCGAGAAACTCGGCCACGAAAGGTCGAACGAAGGTGCGGTTCATGCGCGCTTCAATACCAGCGATGCGTTGATCCCGCCGAACCCGAAGGAGTTCGACATTACCAGCTCCGGATCCGCATCGCGGCCCTCATTGGCGAGATAGTCGAGGTCGCAGGCCGGGTCGGGCTTGGCCAGGTTGATGGTGGGAGGCAGCCACCGGCGTGCCATCGCCAGGGCGCACACGGCTGCCTCGATCGCGCCCACGGCGCCAAGCGAGTGCCCATAGTAGGCCTTGGTGCCACTCACCATCAGCCGGTAGGCGTGATCGCCGAAGACCCGCTTGATCGCGCGGGTTTCGGTGCTGTCGTTCAACGGGGTGGACGAGCCGTGGGCGTTCACATAGGAGACGTCCTGCGGCGAAGCCCCGGCATCGCGCAGCGCCAGATCCATCGCCCGGGCCGCTTCCCGCCCATCCGGCTTGGGCGCGGTCATGTGATGGGCGTCGTTGGTCAGCGCGTACCCCAGGACCTCGGCGTAAATCTTGGCGCCGCGCGCCTCGGCCCGGCCACGCTCTTCCAGCACCAGCACCGCGGCCCCTTCGCCCATGACGAACCCGTCGCGGGCCTCATCGAACGGCCGACACGCGGTCCCCGGATCTTCGTTCCGGGTGGACATCGCGCGAATCAGGGCGAAGGCGCCGAAGCAGAGCGGCGCGAGCGGCGCTTCCGACCCGCCCGCCAGCATGATGTCGGCCTGGCCCGAGCGGATCGCGCGGAACCCCTCGCCGACCGCGATCGTCCCGGAGGCGCAGGACATGGCGTTGGTGGAGTTGGGTCCGGTGAATCCGTGTTCGATCGCGATGTTGCAGGAGACCGCGCCGCCGAAGACGGCGAGCGCCAATGACGGATTGACGCTGCGGATCCCTTCCGCCAGGAACCCGGGGAATTCCTGCTCCGCGTAGGCGATCCCTCCGAGCGCCGACCCCATGCTGACGCCAATCCGGTCGCGGTCCTCTCGCTCCGGCACCAATCCGGCATCCGTCACCGCGAGTCGCGCGGCCGCGACACCGTACTGCGAGAAACGGTCGAAACGCTTGGCGGACTTGCGCGGCATGTGATCCTGGGGATGAAAATCCCGGACCTCGGCGGCGATGCGGGTGCGGAACGGCTCGGCATCGAAACGCGTCACGGCGCCGATCGGAGAGCGCCGGGCCTGCAGGCCCGCCCACAGCCCCTCGGCCCCGATGCCTGCCGGCGTTACGCATCCTACTCCAGTGATCACGACCGACCTCACGCCGCCTCCGCGCGCCGCTTGACACCGGCGAGGGTGCGCGACGCGATCCCGTGAATGAACACAGGACCGATGATCAGGTTGGCGGCCGGAGCGCCGATCAGCGGCCAGGAAGGCCCGGTCCATTCATGCACGATCATGATCTCCACATCCGTGTCTCGGGCACGCACACTCCACTCGACGTCCATGCCCCGGGTAATGCCTTCCACGTGCCGATACCGCACTACTCGCGCGGCGGCGTCGATTTCCATGCGCGAAACCCAGCGGGTAGGATAACGAAGTATCCCGAATGGCCGCCATGCCGCCATTTCCACGACGCAACCCGCGGCCGTGCGTTCCAGGACCCGGACCCAGCGGTAGTGCGACAGGAATTGCGGCCAGCGCTCGACGTCTGCCGCGATGCCGAACACCTGGTCCAGCGGCGCCCGAACGGCGATGCGATCAACCGTCCGCATGTGGCGCCCGCCATGCGGCCACGACTCGATAGCCCGGCCGGCGATGCACCGGCGTCGGCATTCCCGCAGCCAACAGTAACTCCGAAAGCCCGCGGACGGAAAACCCCCGGCGCACCGAGGTGACCCCGTCGCGGCGGGTGACCGGATGAAACCGGAGGGCCCAACCGGCGAGCCAGATGCCCGCCGCGGCGGCGGCCGAGCGCCGCAGATCGGCGATCACCACGCCGCGACGCGCCACTCCGGAGAGTTCCCGCAGCAATCCGACTGCCGGGTCGGTGCGGAAATGGTGAAGCACCTGGCTCACCACCACGATATCGAAGGAGCGCGGCGCCAGCGGCAGCGACCACGCGTCGGCCACGATGCTCCGGAGCCCCCGCTCCCGGCACAACCCCGCGGCCGCACGATGCCAATCCAGAGCGATGGGGGTCAGCATCGTCCCTCGCTCCCTCGCGCGGCGTGCCACGTACGCCGCGATATCGCCTCCTCCTGCTCCGATATCAAGGATGGTCAGATGGCCGGATTGTCGGATGGTCGCATCGGAGTTGACCATCTGACCGTGTGACCATCCGGCCGTCTGACCCTCCGACCCTCCGACCCTCCGACCATCCGCCTTAAGTAGTTCTCTCACCCCGAACCACACCGCCGCCCGTCCGCCAAAAAGGGTGTTGGACCGGGCGATGTCGCGCAGGGTGGCGCGCGCCAACGCGGGAGGACAGGAGCTTCCGTCGAGCACCTCGTTGCCGATGGGGGACGTGAGGGCGGTGGTGGTCACTTGATGGTGCCGTACCCACGGTGAAAATGAATCAGCGGCTTGCAGTCGAAGACCCTTCCGTCACTCACCTGACCCACGAAGATCGTATGGTCTCCGCCCCAGTATTGGCCCCATTTCCGGCAGGTGATGTGCGCCAGCGCACCCTCGATGAGCGGCAAGCGGTCGAGGCCCGCCGTCCAGGGTACGCCGGCGAATCGGTCGGGATGACTGTCGGCGAAGCGGCGGGACAACCATTCCTGGTCGGCCGCGAGCACGCTGAGCGCAAAGGATTCCGCTTCACAGAGCACCGGATGCAGGTCGGCCGTGCGCTCCACGCAGAGCAGCACCAGCGGCGGCTCGAGTGAGAGACCGGCCACCGCGCTGGCGGTCATGCCGTGCGGCTGCCCCGCCGAATCTAACGCGGTGGCGATGGTCACTCCGCTGGCGAATCCCGCCATGAGGTCGCGAAAGAGGTCCGCGCTCGCTACCGGCGCCGGCCCGCGGCTCATATCACCAGCTGCATGACGTTCCACGGGCGGAAGAGGCGCGACACCGGGACGAAGTCGCCGGCGATTCCGATCATCAGATCGGCGAGGTGCTGGCGGGTGGCTACCCGAGACGCGATGCGGTCGAACGCCGCCGGCAGGGCGACCGCGCCGCTCACCAGCCGCTCGAACAGCCATTTTCCGCGGAAGCTTGCCGTGCGCGCCCGGTCGTAGCCGGCCAGATCGCGCGCTCCAAAGCGCCCGCGCTCGAGAGCCGAGAGCGCGTGCGCCGCGGCCAGCTCGGCGCCGTGCAGCGCCGCGTAGATGCCTTCGCCGGTGAAGGGATCGTGGAAATCCGCCGCGTCGCCGGCCAGCATGATGCGGTCGGTTGTTGCGCGCGTGGTCCACCGCCCAAATGGTCCCACGGCACGCACCGGAGTCACCAGCCGAGCGCGCTCCATGCGCCGGGATACTTCGGCAAACCCACCCAACAGTTTCCGGAACCACCGTTCCGGAGGGGCGAGCGGCGTCACCCGATCCAGATCGGCCACGATCGCGACGTTGGTCACCCCGTGCCCGATCGATGCGATGCCCACGTACCCGAAGCTCGCGACGTGCATTTCGCCCACGTCCGTCATCGCAGCGACGTCGCTGGCATGGGTCGCCAGCGCGACCCGCCGGCAGGACCGCCGGCGCGAGAGCTTCAAGCGGCGGGCGACTCGCGAGTTCAATCCGTCCGCGGCGATAACCAGGCGCGCCCGCAGCAGCTCCCTCGTGGTTCCGGTCCCGACGGTCACGTCGACATGGTCGTCCGCTACTGCCGTCAGATCGGCGACCACCCCATCGCGGAGACGGGCGCCACGCTCACTTGCCGCTTCGGCGATCAACGCGTCGAGGACTTCGCGCGGCAAGGCCAGGCCGTAATCGCGATATGCCCGAAGACCGTGCGAACCGGCGAACCGGCCGGTGAAGCTGGCGCCGCCGGGACCCACGATGCGCATCCCGGTGAGGCGGGCGGGGCCGAAAGCATCGATCCGGGAGAGCAGGCCCAGACGGTCCAACACCCGGGTCGCCTCGGGACTCAGATACTCGGCGCACGGCTTGGGCCGGGGAAAACGGGCCCGCTCGAGCAACACGACGTCCACGCCGCGCTCCGCCAGGAACGCGGCGGTGGCGGAGCCGGCGGGGCCGGCGCCAATGACGGCGACGTCGTGGATCCTCAAGATCCCAGCCCGGAGGAGCGCGGAGTGCGGAGCGCGGAGTGCGGAGTGAGCGGCAGGGGCAAACCGCGTGTCTGCGACCTGGAGAGCGGAATCTGCATCTTTTCACTCCGCACTCCGCGCTCCGCGCTCCACACTGTCCTCACCCGATCCTCACAAACTCCACCCCTCCCAGGAACAACTTGTTGCCGCTGACGAAGACCGAGAACGAGACCGTCCCGCTGGTCCCATCGAAGTGAATGGTCGCGGTACTGCCGGCCACCGTGTACGAGCACGGCGAACGCTGGGTCTCCGGGAATCCCTGCAGAACCGAGTTTGTCACTACGGTCCTCTCGCACGCTCCACCAGTCGCGAAGAGCCACGTCGTTTCCGATGTGATCACGTCGGTTTGGGTCTGGACCACGAGCGTCCTGCGCCAGGTTCCGGTGATGACCTGGCCGGGCGTTCCGCCGCCCGTTCCTCCGCCCACGGCCGTGGGAAACCGCAGCGCACCGCTTTCGCACCCGGTGGCTGGCAGCAGAGTCAAGGCCAGCAGGAGAGCAGCGCGGCGATGCTGCCACCCGTTCCCGTCGCCAGGAAATTGACGCCGTCGTTGTCGAGCCATTTCCACCCGCTCACCGTTCGGCAGGCACGACCACAGTGGTGCCGTCTCCGTTCGGTCCTCTCGTTACACCCGTCGCACTGAAATTTGCCTTGTATGGTGGCGCCCAGAAGCGAATCGGCCAGCATGCCCAGGACCCCGCCGATGAATCCCGCGATCGCCGCCCGGTGAGAGAAGCCTGCCACCGCGCCAGCCGCAGCCAGGACCACTGCGCCCGCGATTCCGCCCCACGTTCCGATACCGCTCACGGCTCCCGATGTGCCACGGGGAACCCGGGCCCAGGTGGTGACCAGCCGTGGTTCCCCGCCTCTTCTGACTCCGATCTCCGTTGCCCAGGTATCGGATTGAGCGGCCGCGAGGGACCCCAGCACCACCGCCGATCCCAGCAACGGTGTTGAGGGAACCAGCGCGGAGCCAGCGGCCGCCCAGAAGCCGTTGGCCAACACCTGTCGGGCGGTCCGGGGTCCTTCCGACGCTTGGTGCGTGGTGCGTGGTGCGTGGTGCGTGGGAGAAGCCGAACGTGGCCACGGCGTGGCGCCCGGGTCTCGACCCGCGACGCCACGTACCACGCACCACGCACCACGCACCTTCAACCGACTGAGCACGCTTCCCGATACGAAGAACAGGACCAGCGCCACCGCCGCCGGAATGCCGCCCGCCCCGAATACCACGGCGCCAATGATGGAAGCGGCCAGCGCGCCGTCCAGCGTGAGCCAGTGCGCCGCAAAACCCAGGATCGCGATCGCGGGCGCCAGCGCGATGCCGAGCGCCTGCGGCGTCACGCGTCGCGAGTGCGATCCAGCAGGATCTGCTCGAAAATCCGTTTCTTGAGCTCGGGAGGGGCATTCTGGGCCCGGCTTCGCGCCTCGAGAAACCGGAGGAAGGCCCGCTCGAACTGGCAATGGTCGAAGCAGTCGGGGCATTGGCTGATATGCGCTCGAACCGCGGCTTTGACTTCGGCCGTCAATTCCTCGTCGAGATATCCGTAGAGGTTCTCGACCACTTCGGTGCACTCCAGCCTGCGGGGTTCCGCGGTCATGGACTTCTCCGCTTGATGTATCCCATTTCTACGGCGTAGTCATAGAGGCGGCGCTGCAACGCGCGGCGGGCCCGGAAGAGCCGGGATTTGACGGTCCCGACCGGCGCACCGGTCACGTCGGCGATCTCTTGATAGGTCATTCCTTCCATGTCGCTCAGCACCAGAGTCTCCCGGAACTCGTCCGGCAGGTCGTCCACCGCCTGAAGGACCTCGTCATCGATGATCTGGTCAAAAAACCGTCCCTCGGGGTCTTCCTCTTGAACCTTGTCGAACAGGGAGAAGGTTTCCGCGGTGGAAATGTCCACCGTCGGCCCCCGTTGCTTCTCCTTGCGGTACTCATTTATGAAGGTGTTGCGCAGGATGGTGAGCAGCCAGGCCCGGACATTGGTGCCGGTCTCGTACCGGTGCCACGACCGGAAGGCCTTGAGCATGGTGTCCTGCACCAGGTCCTGGGCTTTCGCCGGCTCACCGGTGAAGCGCAAGGCGACCCGGTAGACCGTGTCGAGATGGGGCAGGGCCTCGCGCTCGAATGCGCTGCGCTTTTCGTCGGCGGTCTGGGGCATGGTTGGTGTAGGATGGCTGGCCGGGCCGGGTAGGCGCAATGGCAGTACTTCCACTATTTTGATCCTCTAGCTTCCGCATTCACGCACACCGCTGTCATCCCGAGCGAAGCGAGGGATCTGCGGGCCCATCGGCTTCTTGACGAAGCGAAGGATCTTTGACAGCGGTCGTGACGAGCGCTATCCACGCCATCGTTCCCTTGACGATCCTCGAGGCCATCCAGCATCTGGATGCCCCGACCCAGGACGGGCTCGAGGAATTCCATCGCGAGCTGGCCGTCAAACGGCTCGGGATGAGTGAGACCGTCGCCGCCCAAATCGAGCGCTTCCGCCGTCTGGCCGACCGCGGGCGACGGGTGGAGTCTGAGGAGGTCGCCGCCCTGTTTCGATTGGCTGGACGCCGCAACGACGCGGGCCTGGTCTTTGCCGACGCCGGCCGGCACGCCGGCCGCAGGGCGATACGTTCCGCCGCCGGGACCGGAGCCCTCGCCCTCCGCGGCGTGCCCGGGTTCGCCCGGAATGGGCTGGGTTTTGCCATCGCCCGCCGCGCCCTTCGCGTATTTGACGCCACCCTCGACCGCAGCGAAGGATTGACTTCGGCCACCATCCCCGATCCGCCGTCGGCGCTGGCCACTCCCCGGGCCGTGGGCTGCGGATTCTACGGCTCGGCCATCGCCGAAATCCTCCGCGACCTCACCGATTTCGACGGCGCGATGTTTCATGTGAAGTGCCGCTCGAAGGGGGATGCCGAGTGCCGGTGGAGCGCGAGAGAAGCGTGAGGCGGGTCGGCGGGTCGGCGGGTCGGCGGATCGTCTGCTCCCGGCGTGGGTTCAACCCCGTCTTGCAAGGCGTTGCATTCCACGATAAGCGACCCGCCGACCCGCCGACCCGCCGACCCGCCGATGGGCCGACCCGCCGATCATGACTGTCCTCCTCTCCCGCATCGATCTCACCGAGCTCTCCGGCGCCCTTCGCGCGCTCGGCGTCGACGGCTGGCTCATCTACGACTTTCACGGCATCAACCCGGTCGCGCGTCGGGTGCTGGGTCATCTCGGTCTCGGGACGCGACGGATTTTTGTCTGGTTGCCGGCCGTCGGACGCCCGGTCGCCATCGCCCACAAGATCGAGCTACAACCCCTTCTCGCGTTCCCCGGTGAAGTACGCCCGTACGCAACGTGGCAGGAGCTGCACGCCGCCCTGGGACAGCTGGTGCGCGGGCGACGGATGGCCGTCGAGTGGTCGCCGGAAGACGCAGTCCCCTATCTCGACCGGCTACCGGCCGGCGTGGTGGCGCTGCTGGAGCGTCTCGGCGGCACCATCGTGTCTTCCGCGCCCTTGGTGACCCGATTTGCGGCGCGCTGGTCGAGTGATGAATTGCGCGATCACCGGAGCGCGGCCGCGACATTGGCTGATATCGCCCGGGCCACCCTGCGTGAGGTCGTCCGCCAGCCGGCTCGGGCCCAAGAGTTCGAAGTGCAGCAGCTCGTGCTCGAGCGGATGAAAGCAGCCGGTCTGGTGACGACCGATCCGCCGATCGTGGCGTTTGGATCGAATGCGGCCAACCCCCATTACGAGCCCTCGGAGTCCCATCCCACCGTACTTCAGGCCGATCAGGTCGTGCTGTTGGACCTCTGGGGCGGGGTGGGTCGCGGTACGGTGTTCGCGGACCAGACCTGGATGGGATTCTCCGGGTCCCGGGTGCCGGACGACGTTGCGGGGGTCTGGAGCGCCGTGCGGGACGCCCGGGACGCCGCGGTGGAACGTCTCCGTCGGGACCTCGGCGCGGGCCGCAAAGTTGCCGGTCGCGACCTGGACGCCGCTGCCCGACAGCTCATTACCCAGCGTGGCTACGGTGCCGCGTTCGTGCACCGCACCGGCCACTCGATCGATGTCGACCTTCACGGCTCGGGCCCTCACCTCGACAGCTATGAGACCGACGACAGTCGGGAGCTGATTCCGGAAGTGGGGTTTTCGGTGGAGCCCGGCATTTACCTCGAGGGACGCTTCGGCGTGCGCAGCGAGATCAATGTGGTGGTGCACGCCGACGGGCCTGAGGTGACTCCGGCGGAGCCGCAGCGCGAGCTGATCCTGCCGGGTTGATTCAACGTCGAGCGACCGATCGCTCTTGGCAGAAGCGCAGTGTCCTGAATCGACGGCAGTCGCACTTTTTCGAGCATTAAGGTGCGATTGCCGGGGCGCGTTAAAGAAACAGTAAAGTCGAAATTAAAGTTTTATGCTCTTTGGCGTAACTTTATGCAAAACCGCGCGATAACCTCCCTAATACCAAATACCTAGAGCCCCGTCCAAAAAAGGGGACAACTCAGGGTTTTCCCCGGTTGACACTTCTTGTACCTGCTGTACACATTGGCCGCCATATCGTTGCGGTTCGGCACGTTCGGCGGTTTCTCATAGCGACTGACGGCCGTGCTTGGGGCGCTCTGCGGCGGAAGGCCCCGGGAGCAGCTCGAGCGCGGTTGCCTATTCGCGGGCCTCTCACCCCGCGTCCAAGACCGCCTACAGCATCGAAGACCGCAGGTCCGAGTTTCACTTCCGTTGGAGGTACGACCCATGAGAAACAGATGGGTGCGAGCAGTTCTCGCAGCGGTGACGCTCTCGCTGGGAGGGGGCGCGCTATTGGCACAGGGCACCAGCGGCAAGATGGAAGGAACGGTTACCGATCCCGCCGGCCAGCCCGTCAATGGCGCGCAAATCATGGTGATGGGCACGTCCTTTGGGACCGTGACCGACGCCAAGGGCTACTACTTCATCAATAACGTTCCGGTCGGGACGTATAACGTGCGGGCGCAGTACATCGGCATGCAGCCGGCCGAGATACAGAACGTCCGCGTGCTGGCCGGCCAGACCATGACCGTGAAGTTCTCGCTGAGCACCGCGGTGCAGATCGGCGGGATTTCGGTGGTGGCGGAGGCGGCGCCGTTGGTCCCACGAGACCAGGTGACCTCCAAGCCGATTGTGACCGGCGAGGTGATCGACGACCTTCCGGCGGACGATATCCGGCGGGTCTTGACCCTGCAGCCCGGTGTGGTGGAGTCCGGCCGGACCGCCGGTCTCTCGATCCGCGGGGGACGCGCCGGCGAGGCCGCGGTCTACGTGGACGGCGTCGAAGTCCGCAGCGTTCGTACCGGGGCTTCCCGCCTGGACGTGGGGACCAACGCGGTGGAAGAGGCTTCAGTTACCACCGGCGCGCTGGGCGCGGAATTTGGCGACGCGCAGTCCGGCATCATTTCCTACGTGACCCGCGCCGGCGGCCAGCGCTTCCAGGGTTCGCTCTCCGCGCAGACCGATGAGCCGTTCGGCAAATCGATCTCGGTCGGCTACAATCGCGGCGAAGCCTCCTTCGGCGGCCCGATTTTCGGAAATCTGACGTTCTTTGTTGCCGCCACCGCGCAGGGCCAGAAGTCGGACTTCCTCGGTCTCGGTGCCGACACCGTTCCCACGTTCTTCATCGGTGACCCGGATACCACCGCGATCGACGGCACCGACACGGTGACCATTCCCCGGTTCGTGCAGTACGGCGGCCAGTGCGATCCCGCGAAAAACTTCGACACCGCGTGCAGGGGCCGCCAGCGTCCCATCAATTGGACCACCAATGGGACGGCCAACGCCAAACTTCAGTACACCTTTGGCCAATCGCGCCTATCAGTCTCCGCTCTCACGGACCAGGAGCAAAGCCGTGACTTCAGCGCCCGGGGAGCGTTCTACCCCTCCTCGTCCATTGGGAATCGGAGCAATTCCAACGTCTACGTCCTGAATTGGGTCCAGCAGTTCCTCAAGGGCGCCGATCGCGCGCTGGCGCTCGATGCCAGCCTCTCCTACCAGACCGACCGCAGTATCGGCGGCCCGATGACCGTTGATTACGAAGCGGCGAACCGCGATCCCAGTTTCGGGCTGGCGTTTTCGCCGGTGAAGTTCCTGGTGGACTTCGATCATTTCTCCGACGACACCGGGCCGGGTGCGATCACGCAACTGAACACGCAGGCCGCCTGGGATCAGTTGATTCAGAACGTGCGAACCAATACCGGCACGCGCGTCCCGTTCCTCGACAAGGGCAAGCGGTTTGCCCAGCCTTACCGCATGAATCCCTGGGGCGTCGGATCTGGATTCCCCACCGTCGGACTCGATATCGGGAACAATCTGGCCCAGGAACGACGGATGTACGGCCGGATCAACATGGACCTGCAGCTCGACCGGTACAACCGCTTCAAGTTTGGCGGCGAAGCGCAGCAGAGCCGGGTGAATTACTTCCAGTCCAGCTCGATTCTGCGGCAGACCTTCATGCAGGCCTACTCGGAGAAGCCGTTCAAATATGGAGCGTTCGGAGAAGATCGGCTCGATCTGGGCGACGTGGTGATCGTGCTGGGCCTGCGCTACGATGCGTTCGATTCCAAGGCGCTCTTCCCGGTCGTTCCGGGACGCACCTTTACCAATCCGGCCTACAGCGCGACCGATCCGCTGAATGCCAATGTCTGGAAGAAGGCGGGCACGCACCACGCCCTTTCGCCGCGCATTCAGGTGTCCTTCCCGGTTACCGAGGCTACCGGCTTCCGGCTCTCCTACTCCCACCAGGTGCAGACGCCTGATTTCAACTCGATGTTCCAGGGAAGCAACAACGACCTGTCCTACACCAACACCAACGACCGCTTCGGCGGCGACGTCGATTTCGGCAAGACCATTCTGTTCGAGTTCGGCATCCGGCACGCGTTCGGGCAGGACATGGTGCTGGACGTGTCGGCGTACAACAAGGACAAGGTCTCGGACCTGGCCTACCGGATCGTGTCGTATTTCGATCCCAAGGACCAGCGGCCGATCTCGTTGAACGTTCTCACCAACGCCGACTTCGGGAATGTGCGCGGCGTTGACGGCAATCTGATCCGCCGCATCTCCAACATCTTCACGGGACAGGTGTCCTACACCTTCCAGATCGCGCGGGGGACCGGGTCGGATCCCTTTACCTATCTGAGTACGCTGTCGCGCGAGATCATCCAGGTGACCGGCGACCGCGCCCCACCGGCGCAGGCGTTGCTGCCCACGGAAGACAACCGGACCCACAACATCGCCGGGTCCCTCTCGGCGAGCTTCCCGCGCGATTACCTCCCCGGCTCGGCGGCCGGTACCATCCTGCGCAACGCGGGCGTCTTCGCGACGTTCCGGTTTGCCAGCGGTCTGCCCTATACCCGGATGAAGAACGTCGGGGGTGGCGCCACCGCGCCCTTCGTGAACTTCGGGCTGGCCGGCACGCGCCTGGAGCCGGTCAACAGCTCCACCATGCCCTGGATCAAGTCCTTCGATCTGCGGGTCAACAAGGGGGTGCGGTTCGGCCGGCTGGATGCCACGTTCTTCGCCGACTTCCGGAACCTCTTCAACTTCCGGAACGTGGTGCAGTTGTTCGCCGAAACCGGCGACGTCACCAACGAGCTGTATCGCGATACGTTCGTGAACCCCGTGAAGGAAACGCTGAAGAACGAGGCAGTTGCCAGCGGGAAGGCCATCCAGATCAAGTCGGGCAGCGAGTTGATCGATGCGGTCGACCTCCGCGGCAGCTGCTCTTCGTGGCAGGGCCCCGGTGGCGCGGTGGACTGTGTGCTGCTGCGTCGCACCGAAGCCCGCTGGGGCGACGGCAACATGATCTTCGACGCGAACGAACAGACCACCGCGTTTACCGCGCGCTACAACGTGTTCAACGGCGAATACACCAATCTGGGCCAGTCCCGGCACATCCGGCTCGGGCTCGAGCTCAACTTCTAAGGCGGGGACTCGTCAACCATGCGTTCAAACCGAATCGTCCGGGTCGCCGCCGCCGCGCTCCTGCTGGTGGCGGGGACCATGATCGCGGCAGCGTCCGCCGATGCGCGGCCGGCCCCCGGGAGACCCGCGGCACGCCGCGGGTTCAACCTCCTGGCCTCGGCCGAGTTACCGATGGACGTGAACCGCATCTTTTGCGGCATCAACAATCTCGGTGAGGTCTGCGTCGCCCTGGCCGGCTCACCCGTCGCAGGCGGGGGTATATGGCCCAAGGGCACGCCGGACCAGTACATCTTCAACTCCGGTCTGCAGGTAGCCGGCATCATCCCGGCCAACGCCGGGTTTGCCTGGGCCAACGACACCGTCGGTGCCTACTTCATGGACCCGCGCGGCACCCAGGCGCAGGGGAGCGGGCTCACGCCAGTGTACAACTCGCTCGACCCTGCCGACGTAGCAAACTGGCCCAATGGCGCCATGGTTCGCGACGCAGCGCTCTACAGCCCTGTGCTGCTGGGGCGAAAGGTCGTCTCCCAGCAGGACATCTGGGTACGGTCATGGGACGGCAACGCCTCGCTGCTCTCAGGCCGCACGCATCCGATGGGCGTGGCAGTAGACATTCGCGGCATGGGCTGGAATTATCCGTCGGGCAACGAGGACATCCTCTATTTCATTTACACGTTCTACAACGTGACGGCGTCGGATCCCACCAAGTACTCCTCGCTGGATCCAGCGATCCAGGCGGAAATCGCCGCGGTCGGCCAGCAGTTCCAGGACGAGGTCAAGTCGAAACTCAACGTCACGATCCCCGCCGCCGGGTATCGCTTCGACTCACTCTACGCGGCCTTCTTCGAGGATCCCGACGTGGGTGATGCCGGCTCGAATTATTCAACCGCGATCCTGCCCTTTAACCTGGGCATCGCGTACAAGGCGGACTTCCTCGAGCCCAACTGGCAGTTCCCGCCGGACATTTTTGGCAATCCGTTTGCTGCCGCGCCCGGGTTCACGGGCGTCAAGTACCTAAAGAGCCCGATCGATCCGGCCACTGGCCAGGAAGTCGGTCTCACGATGTTCTCCAACACCGTGAACCTGGCCACCGGCTTCCCCGATCCCGTCGGTGTCGTGCAGCTCTGGCGGTATCTGTCTGGCAATGTGAGCCCGGCGCGGGGTGACAACCCGTGCTCGGTACAGAACCCCAAGGTGCGCAAGCTCTGCTTCCTGTATCAGACGGCCACCGATACGCGGTTCTACCAGGCTTCGGGCCCGTTCTCACTCGACCCCGGCAAGTCGGCCACCATCGTGGTGGCGTACGTCCATGGCGCGCCCGTCGCGAAATGGCTCGCCGGGCGCATCGGAGATCCCACGCTCAATCCTCCGGGCACTCCGCCCAGCGGCGACACCATCTTCGCCCGTCCAGCGTCGGTGCGGTTCATCGACAGCATCGCGGGTTGGGTGAGCGCGGCTGACGGGAACGGCAACAGCATCATCGAGGAGAACGAAATCACGGTGGTGCAGCGGTCCCTGCTCGACAAGGCGAAGGTGGCGCAGGCGGTATTCGGCAAGCAGTTCCTGCTCACCGCCGCGCCGGAGGCCCCGCCCTTTTACCTGGTTCCGGGTGACAACCAGGTGACCGTGGTGTGGAGCAAGTCCCCCACGGAGACGACTGGTGACCCCTACTTCGCGGTGGCGTCCGATCCGTCGGACCCCGCGCTGTACGACCCCAATTTCCGCAAGTTTGACGTCGAGGGATACCGGGTCTACCGCGGGCGCACGACGGGCGCTCTCGAGCTGGTCGCCCAGTACGATTACGCGGGAACCGCCTTCACCGATGTGACCGGGAACTTCGACTACGGCAACCGCTGCGCTCCGGAATTGGGCCTGGATACGCTGCCGGGGTGCCCGGTGGACTTTTCCGCCGGCGAGACCAACGATCTGGACATCGTGAGTCCGTTCGTGCAAGTGCAGAACGGCGGCCGGGTTTTACTCGCGGACACGACGGTGGCTACGCTCAAGTCAGACACGGCGGTGACCGGTGGCGCGTCGGGCTATCCGCCGCTGGAGAACACGGGAGTCCCGTTCGCCTTTGTCGATAAGGGCGTTCGCAACTCGTTCACCTACTACTACGCCGTCACGGCATTCGATATCAATTCGGTCAAGGCGACCGGTCTTGGTTTTACCTCGCTGGAATCGTCCCGGGTCACCAAATCAGTCACGCCGAGGGCAGCCGCCCCCAATCAGGTAGTGGCATCTTTGAGCGTGACGCTCCAGGGTGATAGTGGCGTGATCCTCGATCCGACGACGCCGTGGAGTATCGACGCGACCACCGGAAAGTTCTCCGGCAGCCCGCCGCCTACCGACATGCTGCAGGGCACGTTCGCGCCGTTGGTTCCAGCCCTCCTGCCGGCGCTGAACCTGTCCGCGAAAATCGACTCGGTGGTGCCGCGTTACTACACGGATTTCGACTGCGGTGACGCGATAAACGCGTTCGGCGCGTGCTTCGAGGTGTTCGGAAAGTTTACCAAGGACGGGACCGCTACGGCGTTCAAGAAGCTGGCGAACATCCCGGTCTGGTCGGCGTTCGGTGAACCAACCAGCTTCACGGTGTCGCTTGGCGCGGTGCCGGTGGCAGCCGATGCCGCAGCAGCGGCGAGGTACGGAATCCCGTCGGGGTTCTCGTCGTTCAATGCGACGGTGACCGCGGGGACGTACCAGTCGATCGGGTTGTCTTCCTTCGAGGGCCAGGCAGCCAGACGCCAGGGCACCGGGGGCATACCGTCCCTGGGTGGTAACGCCTCGAATCCGTACTCTCCGGGCGGCTCGCGTTGGTTTGACGGCAGCAGTGAATCGACCGATCACCCGGCCAATGGTATTCGAGTCGGTCACCTGGCAGGGACGGACACCGTTTGGGCGCCGATTCACCACGTGAAGCCCCCGGTCTCCGGTTCGGCCCTCGCCAATTCCGGAACCGTCCAGTTCTTCGGCTATTGCGTCGCGAATCTCGCTCGGGAGGCCGACGTCCAGTTCACCTGGGGCTCCGGTGGAACCATCAGCTCGGTACGGGACGTCACGCATCACGTTGCCGTGCCGTTCTCAGAGGCTGTCCGGTCATCGTACGGATTCATGGGAGACTTCGACGGTGACGGGGTAATCAGTTGGCTTGATTTCTTCTATCCGGAAGGGATCGCCTCGTGCGGGTATGACAACGTCGGCATTCCTGACCCGATTCCGTCACCGCTACCCAAGCTGTCGCAGAACCCGGTTGTGATGGCGGTGAGTACCTCTACTTCCGGGGCACCGGCAGCGACCGGAACAGGGTTTGGGCTCTATGTGAATGGCGAGCGCTATATCGTCCAGCTTACCGGCGGCGCAGCCCCTGCTTCGGGGACGAAGTGGACGCTACGCACGTACGCCGGGTACGTTCGGGCGTCTAACGCCTCGACGGCGACGCCGAGCGGCTATACCTACCTCGCCCGCCCCCGTCCAGCGCTGATTCCGGGTGCCCAGGTAGTCTTCAAAGTCGCCGCTCCCACCGCACTGGCCGAGGAGACCGACAGCACCATTGCGTTGGTGCATACGGTGCCCGATCCGTACTACGTGACCACGTCGCTGGAAGCCTCGACCAACACGAAGATTCTGAAATTCGTGAACTTGCCACCCAAAGCCATCATCCGGATCTACTCGGTGAGCGGCGTTCTCGTAAAGGTGATCGAGCACAACGATGTGAGCTTTGGCGGCGAGCAAACCTGGGATCTGCGCAGCCGGACCAACCAGTTCGTGGCCAGCGGGGTCTACTTCTATCACGTCGAGTCGGCGTCCGGAAAGACCAAGATCGGGCGTCTCACCGTCGTGAACTTCGCCCAGTGACCGGGAGAATCTGACAATGAAGAACTACGTCACTTGCACGCTCGCGGTCGTCGCCCTGGGTGGGTCACTGACGCAGCAGGCCACCGCGCAAGACAGTTTTGACAACACCGGATTCGGTACCAAATCGGCCGAATTCCTGCTGCTGGGCGCCGGAGCACGCGGAGCCGCGCTGGGCGGGTCGTTCGCGGCCATCGCCAACGACGCCAGTGCGCTTTACTGGAATCCTGCCGGTCTGGCGCTCATGCCCCGCGCCGAAGCGCTGATTTCCACCTACCGCTACGTCGCCGACACCCGCTACAGCTGGGCGGGTCTCGCGTTTCCCCTGAGCGGTGGCGAGCGCGCCATCGGGTTCCAGGGCGGCACCTTCGGCTTCTCCGACCAGCCGGTCTACACGGTCGAGAATCCCGAAGGTGACGGCACCACCTACAGCGTGGCCGAGAGCTTCCTCGGCCTCACCTATGCCCAGCAGTTCTCCGACCGGTTCTCAGCCGGAATCACGGGCAAGTTCATTTCGGACAAGTTGGGCAAGACCGCCGGCACCGCCATCGCGGTGGACTTCGGCACCAACTTCCACGCCTCCATCGGGCCACGACCGATCCGGGCGTCGTTCGTGATCCAGAATCTTGGATCGACCCTGGAGCACAGCGGATCGGCGCTGGAAACGGCCGTAGAGCGGGAGCCGCCACTGGACCAGTCCAACATTCCGCAGCAACCGCAGAACGCCCGTCTGACCACCAAAGAGTGGAACCTTCCCATCACGTTTAGAGTGGGGCTGGCCTTTGACGTGATGAATTCAGCCTCGAGTCGCTTTACCTTGCTGTCGGAGTTCACCCAGCCGGATAACTCCAACGCCGCCGCCAACGGGGCGGTGGAATGGTCCCTGATGAACGTGGCCAACAGTCATGTGAGCTTTAATGTTCGCGGCGGCTACACCTACCAGCCGGATAACAACCTTACCCCCGACGAGACGGTCGTCGGATTCTCCAGCACGCTGTCGTCCAAGGAGAACCTGGACGGACTGGCGTTTGGCGGCGGCCTCGCGTACAACCGCGGAGGCTTCGGGCTGTCGCTGGATTATGCCCGGCGGAATCTTGGAATCTTGGGAGGAACGGATTTCTTTAGTGCGACAATTTCGTGGTAACACCTCACCCCTGTCCCCTCTCCCGAGCCTGCCCTGAGCCGCCGCACTGAGCGCAGCGAAGTGGCAGCGAAGGGGGAGAGGGGTGAGTTTCGGGTCAGGTGAAGTGACGAACCCACTGGTGTAGAATGAGACATGACGATTACAGTCTTTGGCTTTAGGGCGGCGCTCCGGATCCTCTTCGGAGCGCCGTTCCTGTTGCACTCTTCCCTCTTCCCTCTTCCCTCTTCCCCCGTCTCGCAGGGGGACAGTGTCGAGCTCCGTGCCGCCCGGTTTTATCGTGGCGCCGGGGGCACGCTGGTGGATGGTTTCGCCAAGGTGCCGTATGCGATTCTGGATACGCTCCGGGGGGCGGGCGGGAAGGCGGCATACCGCGTTCAGATCTCGGTCCGGGACAGCAGCGGGCTCGAGCTCACCTCGTCGGGCTGGTCCCAGAACGTGCCGGCGGAAATACTCAGGTTTGCCCATGCGTCCACGGTCGAGCACTTCGCCTTCGCCGCGGTACGCGGCCGGTACGATGTCGAAGTCACGGTGATCGATTCGGCCAGCGGCCGGCGCTCCCGCGCTACCACCAGCATAGAGCCTTACACCGCGTCGCCGTTCGCTTCCGATCTCATTCTCACGAGCGGCATCCGGCGGGCATTGGCGGGTGATTCGGTGCCTCGTCCGGGGGAGATCCGCAAGGGATCGGTATTCCTGGTGGTGGCTACCCGCCCGGTGCTGACGCCCCAGGACGAAAAACTCTATTACTACGTCGAGCTCTATCCCGGTCGGGCGGCGCGGGCGGAATTGACCGCGCAGGTGAGGGCGACGGACGGGCGGGAACTGTTCTCTGCGGTACCTCAAACCAGCAACGTCTCGGCTGGGGGCGGAGTCGCGGCCAGCGTGCTGAACCTGGGAGGTCTGCCGCCCGGGTCCTACCGACTCACTCTTGACGTGAAGCTGCCCGACACCACGATCGCTCGTGACGGTGAGTTCGAGGTGGCGGGATTCGAAGCGGCAGCGCTCGCCCGAGGCGCAGAGGCCGCCGCGCCCGCCAACCGTGCGGACACCAGCTTTGCTTCGCTCAACGAGGCGCAAGTGGATTCTCTCTATCTGCCGCTGATGCACATCATGGAGGCGGACGAGCGGGGGCCTTATGAGTCGTTATCGCTCGTAGGCAAACGCAACTTCTTGCGCCAATTCTGGACCAAGCGAGATCCTTCGCCGGGCACGCCGCAGAACGAGGCTCGCGAGCAGTATTATGCCAGAATCGCGGAAGCCAACCAGCGCTATCGTGAAGGTGGCGCCGCTCGCATTCCAGGGTGGCGGACCGACCGCGGCCGCATCTTCATCCGGTACGGAGATCCGGATGAGACGCTCAAGCGGCCCCAGAGCGGCCCCACCCGGCCCTACGAGGTGTGGAAATACACCCGCGGGCGCCCGCGGAAGTTCGTCTTTCTCGATGATACCGGATTCGGCCATTACCAGCTGATCTACTCCGACGAACGCCGGGAGCCGAGCCGGTCGGATTGGGAGTACATGCTGGGGCTGGAGGCGGCGGCAGACGTGAAGCGATTCTAGGTCGGGACCGCCACTCAGCTCGTGCCCTCCAAGTCGGCGAGATCCGCCAGATCCCGCGGTCGCCCGGCGGCTCGCTTGCTCCTGATGAGGTCCTCCCGCCCGATGACGGGCACCGCTAGCCCCCACAGGTGAACCGTCGTACGGCGAGGCCACGCCTCATCGAAGGTAACGCCCCCAATAGTGGTCAGGATGTCGATCCGACTGGGAGCCACGCCGATCTGGAACACCAGATCGTCCGAGACAAGATCCTCGCGGGCGAGGTCGTGCAACGGGGCTCCGAACGCGGCCAGCGCCGCCCAAACCCGCTTCGCATTCTCGCGGGTGGGGCGCACCCAGATGTCCAGATCACCCGTCGCGCGCGGACGGGCGTGCACCGCCACCGCGTGGGCCCCGATCACCATGAAGTCGGCTCCCGCCTCGGACAACGCGGACAACATCTCTGCGAAGTCTCGGTTCATGATCCAGACCTTTGAACGCCCACGCTTGCAGGGTGAGTTGCCAGACCATCTCGAGGCGGGCGGCCGGGTCTCCGGGGGTTACGTCGTCGGCGCCTTCGTCGCCCAATCGAAGCTTGCGAGTCAAGTACGTGGACCGATCAATCATGGAGACCGCCAGAGAAGGTCTTATGGGACGAAGAAAGATACTTCATTAGCCTTAGCCTTCGACTTCGTTCAGGGCGGGCCGGTCGCCCGAGGGGCGGCTCGGACAGAGCGTCTGGCGCGCGCCTTTCAAGGCGCACCCAACCAGCCGAGCCCGGACTTTAGTCCGGGACTCCTCAAAAAAACGTGCCGCCTGACTGGTGCAGACCTTCTCTAGCTCGCCACGCGGAGTCCCGTACTTCACCTTGTGCCGCGGCCGACGTAAAGCGGTTTTAGCCGGTCGCCGGCTTCGCGCGCGCCAGCGCTTGCCGGGCTAGCCCTACCACCGCCACCCACAGCGCCGTTCCCACCGCGGCGTGCACCGCCCGCCACTCCGCCGGCAGGTGCCGAAGCACCATCACCGCCGCGACGGTCACCTGTCCCACGGCGCAAGCGACGGCTGTCCCCACCCAGACCCGTACGGTGGCGGATGCTCCCCGGCGCCATGCGCGCATGGCCATACCGATGAGGTGTCCGAAGAGAACGTACCCAACTAGCCGGTGCATCCATTGGAGGTGCGCGAGTCCACCGGTCCCCGCCTCGGGCCAGAAACGGCCGTTACAGAGGGGAAAGCCCTGACACGCAGTTGAAGCGCCCGTAGTCGCGGTGAGGCCGCCTAACAAGAGTGCACCGGCGGCCAACACCAGCGCCGCGATTGCGGAACGCTCAAGGTGTCCCGAATCAGCTGGTCTTGGGTCTTGGGTCTTTGGTATTGGGTGGTTCCCAATGCCTAAGACCAAAGACCTAAGACCTTCCTGCGCTCGCCAGCCGGCTATGAGCAGCGTGGCGAGCAATGTCATGGCCGTGCCGAGATGCAACACGACGGCCAGTGAGTGCAGGTCGACCTTGACCACGATCGCGCCGATCACCGCGAGAGAGAAGTAGAGCCCCAGTGCCAGTAGCGCGGGCCGCAGCACCCCTCCTGGGCCGGGCACGCCTGGAAGTGAGCGGCGCGCCAGAGCAGTCGCTGCGAGGCTCACGATGAGCACGAAGAGGCCGAGCGCCGCAATCCGGTGGGCGAACTCGATCGCTACGTGATAGTCCGCGAACGAAGGGATGACCTGGCCATTGCAGAGGGGCCAATGGTCTCCGCATCCCAGGCCTGAATCGGTAATCCGCACCACCGCGCCGAGGACGATCAGCGCATAAGCGAAGGCAGCCGTCGCGAAGGCGAGGGTACGAAGAGTTTTCATGGCGGGAATAATAAGCGGTTGATGGCCGATGGCTGATGGCTGAATTACCTTGTGTCATGCCGGAACCGATCGCCGCTAGGCCGCAAACCAGCCCCTCTGCTCCCGATCGGTGGGGCGAGCGCCTCCCTCGAAGATTGGGTCTCTGGAGCTCGGTCGCAGTCGTCATCGGAGCCACCATTGGCAGCGGCATCTTTCGGACCCCCGCCGTAGTGGCGGGTCGGGTCCCCGAGTTGTGGCTCTTCGTCACCGGGTGGGTGCTCGGTGGAGTGATCGCGCTCGCGGGTGCGCTCACCTTTGCCGAGCTGGCGGCGATGTATCCCCGAAGCGGGGGCATCTACGTCTACATCCGCGAGTCGTTCGGGCGGGCACCCGCGTTTCTGTTCGGTTGGGCAGAGCTGCTGATTATTCGTCCTGCCGCTCTGGGGGCGGTGGCCATCGTGTCCGCCGAATACTTCTGGCGGCTGATCGGGCGTGACGGAGCCGCCCTGCTCCTCGGGCCCCTGTCTCTGGCGCAGGGCACTGCCATCGTCTTCATCGCACTGGTGTCCGCCGTCAACTATGGCGGTGTCCAGCTCGGGGCCATCCTGCAGAACGTGAGTACGGTCCTCAAGGTGGGAGCGCTGGTCGCGCTCATCCTGCTGGGATTCATCCTCAGTCCGACCTACCCGCCTCCGGCGCAACCGGTGCAATCCCTGCTCCCCGCGTCATCCGCGCTATCCGCTTTCGGCCTGGCGTTGGTCTCGATTCTCTGGGCCTACGATGGCTTCGCCGATCTCGGCTTCATCAGCGGCGAAGTGCGGGACCCGCAGCGCGTGCTGCCGCGGGCCTTGCTGAGCGGCACGGCGGCCGTGGTCGCCATCTACCTCTCGGCCAATGCCGTGTACCTGCATCTGGTTTCGCTGCCCCGGATGCCCGGATCGCCGCTCATCGCCGCCGATGCCGCGCAGGTCATCCTCGGTCCGATCGGCGTCCTCTTTGTGTCCGCGGCGGTCATGGTCAGTACCTTCGGCACACTCAACGCGTCCACCATGACGGGACCGAGAGTGTTCTTCGCGATGGCAGAGGATAGACTCTTCTTTCGCAAGTTGGCGGAAGTGCATCCCAAGTTCGGCACACCGGGGAATTGCATTCTGCTGGCCGGCGCCTTGGGTATCATCTTCGTGTCGGTCCGCGGCTTCGCCCAACTCGCCGACCAATTCATCATCGGGATCTGGCCGTTCTACGCACTCGGCGTTGCCGGAGTATTTGTTCTGCGTCGTCGTCGCCCGGACGCGGAGCGCGTCTACCGGACCTGGGGCTACCCGGTGGTTCCCGTGGTCTTCCTGATCGCGTCGCTCTTCCTGCTTGGCAACTACATGATTTCTGAGCCGCTGATCTTCGGAGCGGATGTGCTGGTGATTCTGGCGGGACTGCCGGTCTACTGGGCATGGGAGAAAAAAGCGCGGAGAGCCACGGGGGAAGAGGGAAGAGGGAGGAGGGAAGAGTAAGGCACTGACCGGAGGCTTTTTCGGCCACGAAGAGTGGATGTTTTGGCGGTACTCTTCCCTCTTCCCTCTTCCCTCTTTCCATTTGCTAGTACGTTGTCCCCTCGTTACTTACGTGTTACTCGCGCTCCTTGACACCCCCCTTCCCAGTGCTGAACTTTCCCTTGTCCTTATGAGCAGTACCTACCGGTTGGTCCTCACAGGAGAACAGGCCATGCGTCGTCTACTCGGCACCGCTTCGGCGGTGGCGTTGTTTCTCTTTTTTGCAGCCGTTCCGTTGCAGAGCCAGGGTGTTACCGGCGCCGCCGTTCGCGGAACCGTGACCGACGATGCGGGTCAGCCGGTTACTGGTGCCCTGGTATCGCTGGTCAACACCTCGACCGGCCAACGCTACGAGACGCGTTCGGTCGGAAACGGTGGTTTCAACTTTGAAAACGCGGCCGTCGGTGGCCCGTACACGCTGAGCGCCCGCTCCATCGGATATCAGCCGGTCAGCCGCACGGAAATCACGTTGACGCTGGGCCAGGCGGTGATCCTCCCGCTGCAGATGACGCGTCAAGCGGTGCAGTTGGAAGCGATCACGGTCACGGGCCAGGAATTACAGAACCCCGTGCTGTCGTCCTCGCACACCGGCGCGGCGAGCATCGTGACGAGCGACAAGCTCGCGGGCCTGCCCAGCTTGAGCCGCAACTTCACCGACTTCATCGCGACCGTCCCTCAGGTCGTCGGGACCTCGATCACCGGGCAGAACAACCGTTTCAACAACATTCAGATCGATGGCGGCGTGAATAATGACCTGTTCGGACTGGCGGGCAGCGGTACGCCCGGTGGCACGGCCAACGCGAAGCCCATCTCGCTGGAAGCGGTGCGCGAATACCAGGTTCTCATAGCGCCCTTCGATGTCCGGCAGGGAGGTTTCACCGGTGGTCTGGTCAACGCGGTAACCAAGTCGGGCACCAACGCCTTTCACGGCTCCTTTTTCACCTACATGCAGGACGAGGCGCTGGTCGGCAAGGATACCGCGGGCGGCAAGATCGCGGATTTCACCAATCGGCAGTACGGGTTCACTTTCAGCGGGCCGATCGTGCGGGACAAGGCGCAGTTCTTCGTGAGTGGAGATTTCCAGGATCGGGGCACGCCGTTTTCCGGAACCACGATCGGCAGCGACACGACGGGCGGTAAGGACTCGCTCAATATCGGCATCCGGCGGGTGACCGCCGAGGCGATTGCAGCGGCGGTTCAGTCCAAGTTGGGCTTCGATCCGGGCACCTGGGACCGGCCGAATCTCAATAACCCGGATCGGAATGTCTTCGCGAAGCTCACCGCCCAAGCGGGATCCAGCGGGCAGGTCGAGCTCTCGACCAACTACGTCAAGGCGAACAATGACGTTCTCGCTCGCACGTCTGTGGTGAATCAGTCCAGCCTGTCGAGCACCGGCTATCAGCTGTCGAACAGCGGCTACACCATCGCCAACACCACCAGCACCACGCGTGCCAAATGGACCGCGCCCATCGCGGGCTCCTCCAATGAGTTGTTGCTCGGCTATTCGCGCATCCGCGACCACCGCGAGACGGTGACCGATATCCCCTTGATCTTCATCGGCGGCGATCGCGCGGGTACCTACGTCAGCGTCGGCCGGGAGCCGTCGTCCCAGGCGAATGTGCTGGATCAGGACATCATCGAGGTGACCGATAATCTCACCAAGGTGTTCGGCGACCATCGCGTCACGGTCGGCACTCACAATGAGTTCTTCCAGTTCCACAACGTATTCCAGCAGGCCAAGACCGGTATCTGGACCTTCGCCAATTTGGCGGCATTCAATGCCAACACGCCGAACCGGTTCGTGCGGACCGTGCCGGTGAATCCGACGCTGCGGCCCGAGGGCGCCACCGCCGACTTCAAGGTTCAACAGCTCGGCGGATACCTGCAGGATCAGTGGACGCCGGCCGCAGGGTTGACCCTGACGTTCGGCGTGCGCGCCGATGTCCCGATGCTGGACCAGCCGGTCAAGAACGACTCGCTGCAGATTCTGCTGGGGATCGACAATTCGGCGTTCCCGTCGGGCAACCTCCTGTGGTCGCCCCGGGTGGGCTTCAATTACGATGTGGCCCAAGGGCGTACGGTCGTACGCGGCGGGACCGGGCTCTTCGCCGGCCGGCCGCCATACGTGTGGCTTTCCAACGCTTACGTTGGCACCGGCCTCGAGCAGGCGACTCTGACTTGCACCGGCGCGAATGTTCCGACGTTCACCTTTGACCCGGCGAGCCAGCCCACCACTTGCGTAGGGTCGGGCGCTACGCCGCCCACTCCTGGTATCGTGTTCTTCGATCCGGCCTTCAAGTTCCCGCAGAACCTGCGTGCTGCTCTCGGGCTGGATCAGCGGCTCTTCGCCGGCTTCGTCGGCACCGTGGACTTCGTCTACACCAAGTGGGTGAACCAGCTCTACGTGACCGACGCCAACCTCAACGGGCCGGTCGGCACCGCCACCGGTGAGGGCGGGCGCACCATGTACGGGACCATTAGCACCGCCGGCTCGACTACCACACCGTCGCGCCGGAGCACACGATTTGCCGAGGTCCTACGTCATATCAACAAGAGCGCGGACCGCTCGTGGTCGCTCACCTTCCAGTTGCAGCGGCAAGTGGGCCGGGCCCGCCTGAACGTGGGCTACACCCGCTCGAAGACGGAGGACCTGATCTCGCTCACGTCCAGCGTGGCGAACTCCAACTTCACCAACGCCCCTCTGGACGGCACGCTGGACAACCGGAATCTGCGCACGTCGTCGTTTGACGTGCCCCACAAGATTACCGCCAGTGGCACCGTTGACATCCCGGTAATCGACGTGAATATCGGATTGTTCTTCCAGCGACGTTCCGGCGGCACGATCACCTACGTCGTATCGAATGACGCGAACGCAGACGGCAAGGGCGCCAACGACATCGTCTATGTGCCGAGGGACGCGGCCGACATCACCCTCAATACCCCGGCGCAGTGGGCGACGCTCGATGCGTTCATCACGTCGCAGGCCTGCCTGAATTCGCAGCGGGGCAGCATCATGGTGCGCGGCACCTGTCGACAGCCGTGGAGAAACTCGCTGGATGGCCGGCTGATCAAGCGCATCGGCACCATCCGGGGGCAGGCGCTCGAGCTGATCGCCGACTTCATCAACTTCCCGGTCTTCAAAACCCGTCAGACCGGGAGCGGTTTCGAGAACACCAACATGCTGACGCTGGTGCGCTGGGACGCCGTGAACAACCGCGGCGTGTACAATCTCAACCTGCCCACCGTGAGCCAGAACGTAATCAACACGTCCCGGTGGCGGATCCAGCTGGGAGCCAAGTACAGGTTCTAAGTGAGAAGTGAGAAGTAAGAAGTGAGAAGGGGGAGCCGAGAAGAACCGGATCCCCCTTCTTCCTTCTCACTTTCCTTCTCACTCTCTCACTCTCACTTCTCACTATCTGAGTACGTCCTCCAGCACCAGTTTCGCGTCGGTTTTCTCGTCCCGGTATTTCACGATGACCGGGGTGTACACCGAGATCCCGATCTCACGAGCCTTGGCCGTGGTGGCCGGCCGGGTTCCTGGCACGACCACCGCTCCCGCCGGAATCTCGAGCGGGTGGTCCCCTTCCTTTCGATGCCACCGGTCCTGGGTCACGTCGTACACCGCGGTGGCGCCCGTGAGGATCGTTCCCGGTGCGAGGACCGCCCGTTCACGCACCAACGCTCCTTCGTAGACCCCGCAATTGCCCCCCACGAAAACATCGTCTTCGATGATGACGGGCAGCGCGCCGGCCGGCTCGAGCACTCCGCCGATCTGTGCCGCGGCCGAGAGGTGAACCCGCTTGCCGATCTGGGCGCAGGATCCGACCAGGGCGTGCGAATCGACCATGGTGCCCTCGCCCACATAGGCGCCGACGTTGATGTACATGGGCGGCATACAGACCACGCCGGCGGCCACGTAGGCGCCGGTGCGAATGGACGAGCCACCGGGAACGACCCGCACGTTGTCCTGCGGGACCAACGTCTTGACCGGGTAAGTGTCCTTATCGAAAAAGCGCAGCGGGCCCGATCCGGATTGGTCTGCCAGCTTCCCCAGCCGGAACCCCAACAGAATTCCAGCCTTGACCCAGGAATTGGCGCGCCAATTTCCGTTCGCATCCCGAGACGCGGCACGCACCTTCCCCTGATTCAGTAACGCCAGGAACTCGTCGAACGCGTGGCGTGCATCCTTCTCGCTCCCGGGGGAGACACCGGCAGCGAACCCCAGAATCTGCTCTTCGAGTTTCAACACCTCGAGTGGCGCTCTTTCGTTCCCCTCTCCCTATGGGAGAGGGGACAGGGGAGAGGCGACGCCCGCTTCGCGCAACGTATCGAGCAGGGCGGGGCGCTTCGCTTCGGAAAGCGGAACCAGCGGCAGCCGGATTCCATACTCGATTCTTCCCATGGCGTGAAGCGCCGCTTTCACGGGAATTGGATTCGATTCGATGAAGTTCAGGTTCATGAGCGGCAGCAGGCGGTAATGAATCGAGCGCGCCACGTCGAAGGTTCCCTTGAGCGCGCTATCGATCAGGCGGGCCATGGGCGCGGGGACTTCGTTGGACACTACCGAAATCAGGCCGTCCCCTCCGCAGGCCATCACTGCCAGCGCAAAGGCATCATCACCCGAGAGCACCGAGAAGCTCTCCGGACGGGCTCTGATAATGTCCATGATCTGCCCGAGGTTGCCGCTCGCCTCTTTAACGCCGGCGATGCCGGCCCGCTCGGCCAGCCGCAGGGTCGTGGCGGCGTCCAGGTTTACCGAGGTGCGACCCGGGACGTTGTAGAGGATCACCGGTCGGCCCGCGGCATCGGCGATGGCGCCAAAATGCTGGTAGAGACCTTCGGGAGTCGGCTTGTTGTAGTACGGGGTCGCCGAAAGAATGTAGTCGGCTCCGGCCGCGGCGATCCGCTTGGCCTCGGCCACGGCGGCCCTGGTGTCGTTGGATGTCGCGCCGCCTACCACCTTCACCCGCCCGTGCGCCACCTCGACCACGGCGCTGACTACCTCCGCGCGTTCCTCGGGCGACATCGTGGCCGCTTCGCCCGTGCTGCCGCAGGGCACCAGGAAATGGATGCCCTCGCTGATCTGCCATTCGACCAGCGCCCGAAGGGCGGGAAAATCGACGGCACCGTTCAGCCTCATTGGCGTCACGAGCGCGGTGCCGCACCCTTGGAGGCGCGTCATACGTTAGGATAGCTCCAACGACCGGATAGAAACGGCATAACGGCATAACGGCATAACGGCATGCCGTGCGGTGGTCGGGTGGACGGGTAGGGATGCCGTCATGCCGTCATCCCGTTTCATCGGTCTCTCCGAACAGCACCTGCTCCAGGGTGAATACGCCCTGCCTCGGCCGCTCCACCAGCCACCGGGCGGCGGTCACGGCGCCGGCCGCGAAAATGGTACGATCACGGGCCACGTGCTGAAAGGTCAGTGATTCACCGGGGCCTTCGACGTGCAGCTCATGCGTGCCCGGTACCTCCCCGCTGCGGATGCTGGTGATGGGATAAGCCCGAGTGTGGTCGGCCCCCCGGAGCACCTGCTGCATGGCGCCGGCCGTGCCCGACGGCGCGTCCTTCTTGGCACGATGATGAATGTCTACCAGGTAGGCGTCAAATTCGGGCCGTTGGGCGAGCGCGTTGCCGATCTCGCGTGCCGCGCGCAGCAGGAACTGGACGCCGAGAGAGAAGTTCGGCGCGTATACCAATGCCGATTGGGATGTTTCGACCGAGGAACGCACCTCCTCGAGCCGGCCGTACCAGCCGGTGGTCCCGCATACCACCGGGACCTTCCAGCCTGCGAGCTTGATGAGATTGTCGGCCGCGGCATCGGGCTGGGTGAACTCGATCGCGACCTCGGCGCTCCGCAGCGATTCCCGGGTCAGCTGCCCGATATCGATCTCGGCCCGGATTTCATGCCCCTGCGCGAGCGCAACCTCGCGCACCGCGTGCCCCATCTTGCCGAAGCCCACGATCGCGATCCTCACCTGAGCGCGGAGCGCGGAGCGCGGAATGCGGAGCTGGCCGCAGAAACAGCGGAGGAGGAGCCGCCCATTGCCCGTTCGATGAGTCGGTCGCCCGCGCGTTCCGCGTTCCGCGTTCCGCGTTCCGCGCTCAGGCGAAGAACTCCTCATGCAGCCTCGTTACCGCCTCGACGGCATGGGCGTCCTGAATCACGAAGGTGAGATTGATCTTCGAGGCACCCTGTGAGATCATCTCGATCGGCACCGACGATAGCGCCTTGAAGATGCGGGCGGGAATGCCCGGCGTCTCGCGCAGCCCTTCGCCCACCACGCACACGATGGCGCGATCGCGGACCAGCGTGACTTCGCCCAGTGTCTCCAGGTCGGCCAACAGGCCGGCCTCGGCCGAACCGTTCTCCAGGGATACCGACACGCTGACCTCGCTGGTCGTCACCACGTCCACCGCGATGCCGTGCCGCTCGAAAATCTCGAACATCGCCTTGAGGAACCCGTGGGCGCCCAGCATGCGGGGGGCCCGCAGGTTGATGATGGTAACGCCGCGCTTCCAGGCGATGGACTTGACCGTGTGGGCGGCGCGCGGCGTCTGGCTGGTGACCCTGGTGCCCTGCGCGTCCGGCCGCAAGGAGTTCTTGATCCACACGGGAATGCCCAGCTCGACGAGCGGGAGAATCGTCGCCGGATGCAGCACCTTGGCGCCGAAGAACGCGAGCTCGGCGGCCTCATCGTAACTCGCCTCCGGTAGCGACCTCGCCGATGGAATGACCCGGGGGTCCGCCGTCATGAGCCCGTCCACATCGGTCCAGATTTCGACTTCCTCCACTTTGAGTGCGGCGCCCAGCAGCGCCGCGGTGAAATCGGAGCCTCCGCGGCCGAGCGTGGTCGGCGTGCCCCGGAGCGTCGCGCCGACAAAACCCTGGGTCACCGGCACTTGCCCCTTCCGCACCGCCGCGTCCAAGTAGGCATGGGCGCGCTCGGCCAGCATCCGCCGATCGGGCACTGCCCGTCCGAAGGTGCCGTCAGTGATGACCACCTGCCGCGCGTCGACCCACGTCCCGGGAATGTCGTGGGATTCCAGCGCGTGGGCCATAATTTCAGCGGTCCACAACTCGCCATGCGAGACCACCGCGTCTTCGGCCTTGGCGCCGGTTTCCCGCAGCAGGGCGAGTGCCTCCAGCATGAGTTCGAGCCCGGCAAAATGAGTTCCGATGACCTCGTCGGTCTGGCTGCGTAGCTCTGGGCGGAAAACAACCTGGGTAATCGCCGCCTCGTGACGCTCCCGCAGCTCCCGCACGACCGCTAGCGCCGAGTGAAGGTCTCCTTCACCGGCCAGGCGGGCTGAATCGAGCAGCCGATCGGTGACTCCCGACATGGCCGAGACCACCACGATCGGCCGTCGCTCCCGTCGCGAGCCGATGATCTCCGTGGCGCGCAGCATCGCGGGCCCGTCGCCGACCGACGTGCCGCCGAATTTCATGACAATCATGCCTCACCCCTGTCCCCTCCCCGAGTGCGGAGCTGGGAGCGTGGAGTGCGGAGTGAAGAATGCTCATGCTCACTCCGCGCTCCGCGCTCCGCGCTCCGCACTGGGGGATGGGCGGGCACCAGGCCGCGCGCGACGAGCAGCTCCGCATTCAACACCGCCGCGCCGGCGGCCCCGCGAATGGTGTTGTGTCCCAGCGCCGTGAACCGAAGACTCAGGATTGGACAGGGACGAATCCGTCCCACCGAGACCTGCATCCCATTTCCCAGGCCGGCATCCAGGCGGGGCTGCGGGCGATCCGGCGCCTGCTGCACCACGATCGGCGGGCAGGGAGCGCTGGGCAGGCGCTCGACTTCCGGCAAACCGCGGAAGGCCGCTATGGCCTGGGCGGCAGCTTCGGGCGTAGCGGGTGAGATCAGGCCCACGGAGATCGATTCGGTGTGTCCGTCCACGACCGCCACCCGGTTGGTATGCACGCTGAGTGCGATCCTGGCGCTGAGGATCTTCTGCGTTTCGCGCTCGATCTTCTCCTCCTCCCCCTCCACCCGCGGAATCACGTTACCGAGGAGATCCAACGACGGGACGCCGGGGTATCCCGCCCCGGATGCGGCCTGCATGGTGGCGACGAAAGCGCGCTCCACTCCGAACGCGCGGTGCAGAGGAGCCAGCGCCATGGCCAGGACGACGGTGGAGCAGTTGGGATTGGCGACGATGAAGCCTTTCCACCCGCGGCCCTCCCGCTGCGCGGGGATCAGCGAAAGACTCTCGGGGTTGATCTCGGGGATGAGCAGGGGAACGTCCTGCTCCATCCGGTAATTGCGCGCGTTGGTCACCACCACGGCGCCTTGGGCCGCGAAATCGGCTTCGATAGCGCCGGCCACCGAGGCATCGAGTGACGAGAAGGCGATGGCACCCGGAATGCCCGGTTGGCACGGCTGCACTTCCATCTGCGCGATATGCGGAGGCAGGGGGTATGGGTCGATCCAGCGAACCACGTCGCCGTAACGCTGGCCGGCGCTCCGCTCGGAGGCCGCGAGGGAGGCGATCTCGAACCACGGATGATTCGCGAGGAGAGTGATGAACTTCTGGCCCACCGCGCCGGTGGCGCCCAGTACCGCGACCGGAACCTTCTCGCTCATCTCGTCCCGCCCGCGATAAGGCCGCTGGCGAGGCGTTGGTACAGGGCGACGCCATCCAGCAAATCGCGCTTCGCGACTTTCTCGTTCACGGTGTGCGCGACCTTGATCGAGCCGGGCCCAATGAGGAACCCCTCGCCCCACGATGAGAGAAAGGGGAGATCGGTGCCGAACCGGACGACCGAGGTTTCGAATCCGGGAACCGGGCGCAGGTGGATGGGAGGAAGCTCGACCCCAAACTCGATAGTGATCTCGCCACGCGCGGCACGGGCGACAGCGGCGCGAAGCTCGGTGGTGTCGCGCACGGTTCGGAACAGCAGCTCGGCCTCGCAGTGGTCGGGAATCACATTGGGCCGGACGCCACCCTTGATGGTGCCGATATTGAGGGTGCCCGGTCCGAGGACGTCATCGGCGGGCAGAGGGATGCGGCGGATCCCCTCAAGCGCCGCGAGCATTCGCTCGATCGCCGAGGCACCTTCCTCGGGGTATGCCGAGTGAGCCGCCCGGCCTTTCGCGGTCAGCTTGGCATACAACGAGCCCTTGTGACCCAGCGCCAGCCGGTTTTCGGTCGGCTCACCATTGATCATGAACCGTCCCTTGGGCTCGAGGCTTTCCGCCGCCCGGGCGCCGTCCGACCCGTACTCCTCGCCCACGAGAAAGAGAAGCGCAATCCGGCGCTCGCCTTGCGCGGCCATGGCTTCGGCCGCGGCGATCTGAGCCGCCGCTATGCCCTTGGCGTCCGCGGTTCCACGGCCGTGCAGGTGGGTTTCGTCTTCGCGAAAAGGAAGGTTGGGCGGGACGGTGTCCATGTGAGTCGAGAAGAAGACGATCGGTGTCTCGCGCAGCGCCAGCACATTCCACCGTCCAGGAGTCACTTCCTGCCGCCGGACGTGGTAGCCCAGCCGCTCCAGTGCGCGCGACAGAAACTCACCCACGGCGCCTTCCTGACCGGTGGGCGAATCGATCTGCACGAGCTCGCGGGTGAGGGCGATGGGGTCCATGACGTGCGGCGAAACATAGCGATCTGAATGCGGAGTGCGGAATGCGGAGTGACCGAGGCCGGCTAGGATAGGGGTTCGCTCCGCGCTCCCCGCTCCCCGTTCCGCGCTTCCCTAGGTCGGCGCCCTCTTCAGCAGCCAGAGTCCCACCCCTCCGAACAGCATATTGGGCATCCACGCGGCGAGCGTTGGAGGGAGCAGGCCGCCGGAGCCGACCGCGCGCGAGAGTTGGATCAGGGTCAGGAAGAATATGGTGGTCGCCAGGCTGACCGCGACACCGTAAGCGGCGCCGGCGCGCGGCCCGGTGATGGCCAGCGGTGCCGCAAAAATGGCGATGATCAGGCAGGTCACCGGGATCGCAATCTTGAGAGCACGGTCCACCGTCAGCTTCCGCGCTTCACCGCCCGAGCGTTCCAGCGCGTCGATGTAGCGGCCCAGCTCGGCGTACCCCATTTCTTCCGGCGCCTTGGGCTCGGCGAGCAAGGCCTGCGGTTTCTCCACCAGGCTTCGGTGGTACATCGAGTCGAACGCGAACGCGAGCTCGCTGGCGTCGCCGCTCGCGATCCGGAGGCGTCCATCGCCTACCGTCCAGCGGGAGAGCGAATCGAGGTATCTGGCGAAAAACGCTTGAATGACGAGCGTGGGATACTGCGGGCCGCTGCCCTCCCGCTCGAGGACCAGGTCGCGCATGGTCCGCTCGTTAATGTCCAGCGAGCGGATCATGTACACCCATCCGCGATCCGCCCGGAACACGAAGTTGTAGCGGGTATTCACGGTTCGGAACTGTTTTTCGCCCAATAGCTCCAGTTGCCGCCGCGTGGCCGGCGGGGCCAGTTCCCCGACACCCAGCGCGGCGCCCGCGACCAGGACCCCCGCCAGAAAGACCGGCATCACGATCCGGTAGAAGCTCCGGCCGGTGGCCTTGGCGGCGGTCAGCTCCGAATACCGGCCCATGGCGCCCACGCTGAACACGGTGGCAAAGAGCACGGCGGCCGGCAGGACCATGAACACCTTTTCCGGCAGGCTGAAGATGTAGCTCGTCGCGATGGCTTTGGGCGCGAGCCCGCGCGCGAGGTACTCGTCCAGCTTGTCGGTCAGCTCGATGGCGATGACGACGAGAGGAAACCCGAGGGTCGTGATGAGAAACACCTTGCTCCACTCGCGAAGCAGGTAGCGGTCGAGAATCCCCAAGACTCGCATCAGGCCCGTCGCGTGCCCTGCTGGCGGATCTGCCAGAGCCACCCAAGACCCACCAGCGAGAAGACGATGTCGGGCCCCCACATGGCCCAGAACGGAGGAATGATCGACCGGTTGCCGAGCGCCTCTCCCGCGATCAGTCCCATGTAGTAGATGGTGAAGACCACCATGCTGAGGCCGACCACGAGCCCGACCCCCCCCCGCGGAAACCGCAGCGCGGCGGGAACCCCGATGAGCACGAACACGATGCATGCCGCCGCGATCGCCTGCTTCTTGTACGACTCCACGAGATAGTTGGCTTCCCGCACCTTTGCTCCGCCCGCCCGCATGCGCAGGCCCTGCACCTCTCCCCATCGCGGCGCCGGCATGGTGCCGGTCACGAACACCTGTTTCGCGGGCTGGTTGAAGTGCTGGATGATCTCTGGCGTGCTGTCGCGGCGCCCGCCTTGTTGCGCGTTGAGGTCCGCCGGAACCAGGAAGCCCCCGAACCGGCCGAGCCAGCGGCAGTACAGCGGGGGCCTGGACTCCGGCAGGGCGGTATCCGCGACCACAGGTCCCAGGCCCACCAGCGCACGGAGGTCGCTGGTTTGGAGTGCCGCGGCGCGACGGTCACTCTGGATGCGGTCGCGATGTGCCGCGGTGATCACCGTGTCCATCTCGCACACGCTCATTTCGCGGTCGCCCTTGAACGTGTCGGTTTCGCTCCGGTCCAGGGCGTTGGTCACGCCGACCACCCGGATCAGGTCGCGACGGAAGTGCATCTGCTGGAATGTCTTGGGATCATACCGGTTGAACTCGTGCATCACCCCGTCGAACAAAGTCAGGTTCAGGTCCTGTTGGTTGGGACTAACCGCCATGAGTCCGCTGTCGGCGTAGACGATGCGGCCGTGTTCCTGATCGCTCATGTCGTAGATGGTGACGTCGCGCAGGCCGAAGGTTGCCTGATCGATCCGGCCGGCGCGGAGAAAGAAGCGGGAGCGCTGGACTTCGTTCACCACCTGCTCCTTCAGCGCGAACGTCGGCTTCTTGCGGGCGATGTCCTGGAGCAGCGAGCGCAGCCGGTGGTTGGACCGCGGTAACACGTGATCGCTGAAGAGAAAGGACACGACAGCGACCCCCGCTGAAGCCACCAGCAACGGCTGCAACAGCTGAGCGAGAGAGACGCCGTTGGCTTTGAGGGCGGTGAGCTCGTTGTCGGTCGAAAGACGGGTGAAAGCGTAGAGGACCGCGACCAGCACGGCCATGGGAAGCGTCATCGCAACGATGAAAGGAACCGAAAGCGCGAAGACCTCGACGATCACGCTCCAGGGCAGTCCCTTGCCGACCAGATCACCGAAACGCTTGGCGATCTGATTGAGCAACATGATGCCGGTCGTCGCGGAAAGGGCGAAGACGAACGGGATCGCGTGCTGCTGGAGGACGTACCTACTTACTATCTTCATGCCAAGCCAGAAGTTATAACACACATTGCGTTTACGCTCCCTCTTCCGCTCCGCCCTCGTGGCCGCTGCCGCGCTGTTCGCGCGGACTCTTGCGGCCCAGGCGCCCGCGGATTCCCTCCCCCGTCCGCTCCAGCGGTTCCCGGGTGACACCATCGTTGTTCGTCCGGTGCCGGAGGTGGAACCCGGTGGGCTCTACGGCTTGCGCGTCCCGCCCGCATTGGTTGCTCTCCGGTGGGCCCGGGGTATCGAGCGGTCTGTTGCCGCGGCGCGCTCCCGTCGTCGTCGTGACCGGGTCCTGGCCCTCTCGCGAGCGGCTGTCCTGCCGGACACCCTGGCGGCCGCGGAGCCGGCACCGGAAGGCCCGCCGGCGCGGGAGGCGCCGTCCACCTTCGAGGCGCTGGGCCGCTATGCCGATGTCGGTCTCGAGCTGCGATCGCGGCTCGAGCTCAAGATGGACCGCCTGAAGAACGAGCACTGCACGGCTTTCGACATTTCCAGCCTGACACCGGGATGCCGCTCCACGTTCCCCACGCCTGCCATCGGCCAGCAATTCTCGGTGCGGGCGGGTGGCATCGTCAGCCAGCGGGTCCACGTCAACGTGGACTATGACACCGAGCGCGAATTCAACGCCAACAACAACATCAACGTGTTTTACCAGGGACTCGAAGACGAGATCCTGCGGCGGGTCGACATCGGAAACGTCACCTTCGAGGCGCCCCGTTCCCGGTTCATCACGGCCAGCATTCCGGCGAACTCCTTCGGCATCCAGGCGCTCGGCCAGGTGGGGCCGCTCGAGTTCAGGACCATCTTCGCGCAGCAACGAGGGTCTTCGCTCCGCACGCGGGTGTTCACCATGGGCGATCAGGCGACCCAGCCGATCGACCGCGAGAACCGCGATCTCGACTTCGAAGCCGGCCGATTTTTTTTCGTCGTCAACCCGCGGGACCTGCCCGGCTATCCGGCGGTCGACATCCTGCGGCTCGCGCCGGACCAGTTGCCCGCGGCCGACCGCCTGGCCGCCGTCCGGATCTACCGGCTCCGCGCGCAGTCCGGACAATCCGGCTCCAACGCGAACCTGGGAGGGATCGATGCCGTCGCCATCCGGCGCGACAGCCCCCAACGGGTAGGGCCGTTCTCCTGGGAGCGGCTGGTCGAAGGCCGGGACTACTACCTCGATCCCTCGGGAGTGTGGTTCGCGCTGGTGACCAGGGTCAGCACGGAAGATTTCCTCGCGGTTTCCTACGTCACGGTCTCGGGTGACACCGTGGGGACCTTTCCCGCGATCAACACTGGAGCCGATACCCTGGAGCTCATCTATGAGCCCCGCCGGGGAACCGAAGTGCCGACCTTCGCCTACGAAATGCGCAATGTGTATCGCATCGGCGGCGGGAATCTCAGCCGGTCATCCATCGAGCTGGCGATCGTTCTCAATGAGTCCGAGCGGCCGATCGACGGCGAGGGGACGTATCTCTCGCGGCTGGGGCTGGCCCGCTCGAACGATGCGTCGTCTCTGGACGAGTTCAACCGCGTTTTCCCGCGCGAACGGGACCCCAACTCCGGTGCGCCGCTCAAGGACCTCTTCGTGGTCTTCCCGCACCTCGTACCCTTCGCCGATTCCGCCCGGCTGACTCCCGAAGAGCGCAACGACTCGCTCTATCGCACCCCGATCCACCTGCTCTCGAGTCAGGGCCCGCCTCCCAAGTTCCGGTTACGCGTCCACTATGAGGCCACCGGGGCGGGCGACCGCTCCACCCTCAGTCTCGGCGCGCTGCAGGTCCGTGAAGGAAGCGAGAGGCTCTATCTCGGTACCCGGGAGCTGGTACGGGGCAGGGACTATCAGGTGGCATATGATGTCGGCGTCGTCACCTTCCTGAATCCCGACTCGCTGTTCCAGGGCACCGTGCAGATCCGGGCGCAGTTCGAGGAGAATCAGCAGTTCGACGAAGCGCCCAAGAACAACTTCGGCCTCTCGGGCACTTACCATCTCGGCTCGGTCGGCACGGTGAGCGCGATCGGGCTGTATCAGTCCGAGCAAACCGCCTTCACCCGGCCGCCGCTCGGCTTCGAGCCGCGCTCGGGGTTGATCGGGGGCTTAAGCACCGACCTCGGGGTTCGCGGCTCCGGCCTCACCCGGGCCCTCGACGCGCTGCCCGGACTCCGGACCGCGGTGCCGTCGAGCTTCACCCTGCGCGGCGAGATCGATGTGTCGCGTCCCAATCCCAACCAGCGCGGGCAAGCATACATCGATGAATTCGAGGGTCTTGCCGCCGTACCCCTCCGCCTGGTCCAAAACACCTTCCAGCTCGGCAGCCGGCCCTCATCGGGCCGGGGGCTTTCGCCCCTCTTCCTCGGGGCCGACGGCAACCTGTCGCCCTTCGATGCCGCGACCATGATCTGGCAGAACGCCATTCAGGCGGGCTCGGTCGCGCTGGAGTTCGAGCCCCAGCAGATCGACTCCAGCATCGTGATTGCCGGGGCGAGCCGCCAGGTCGAGACCGTACTCTGGCTCACGATGAAGCACGATACCATCGGGGGAGCTCCCGACCCGGTCACGGGGCGGGCCCGGTGGATCCGGCCGCACACGCCGGGGCCCCGGTGGCGCAGCATCACCCAATCGCTCGACCGCTCCGGTCTGGGCGTCGACCTCTCCCGGACCGAATTCCTCGAATTCTGGGTGCTGGAGGACGCCGATCGCACCGCGCAACAGCAGCAAGCGACGCTGCTCTTTGATTTCGGGACGGTGTTCGAGGACGCCACCTCTCCGGCTCCGGACACGTTCCGGGTCGTCGGCAAGGACACCGTGTTCTCCGGTTTGCAGTTTACCGGAGCCGGGCGGTTGGATACGGAAAAGGACTCGCTGACGAATGTGTTCAATGCCGCGATCAGCGACGTCGGCGTGCACGGCGATCTGATCGATTCGATCGTCGATGCCGGGTCCGGCACGGTGGTGCACGACGTATCCACCTGCCAACTCCCCTCGGGCGGCGTCCCCGCGTTTCCGCTGGGCGACCTTGCCGCGGACTGCACGCGGCGAAACGGTTTTGCCGACTCGGAGGACCTGGACGGTGACAACCGGCTGGACAGCAACGTCGGCATCGCCCGGGAAGATCTCCTCCGCTACGTCTTTCCCCTGGGAGATGAGCGCTATCACGTGAAGGATGGCGGCAAGATCCCCGATCAGGGCGGTCGCTTCCTCACCTGGCGTCTCTATCGGATACCGTTCCGCACCGACACGCTCCAGGTCGGGACTCCCAACGTCCATCAGGTGAGGGCGCTGCGCATCACGCTGGCCGCTCCCAACCGGGGGAGTGACGAGAGGGAATTCTTCTTTGCTCTGGCGCGGGTTCGTCTGGTGGGGGCCCCCTGGGTCAAACGCGCGGGAACGCCGCTCGCGGGGATCGCCGGCAGCCGGGCCGAGCTCCACGGCGAGGTCGTCGCGTCCATCATCTCGACCGAGAACAAGGATCTGGGCTACACCTCGCCGCCCGGCGTCACCAACCAGACCCAACAGGTGGGCGGCGCGCTGCAGTTCGGCTCCCAGCAGATCAACGAGCAGTCCCTCCGCCTCCTGGCGCGCGATCTCCGCACCGGCGAGCGGGCCGAGGCCTTCGTGCGCTTCGCGGACGAAGCGGACAAGAACTTCCTCAAGTACCGGAACCTGAGGGTGTGGGCGCGCGGCCGCGGGCCCGGCTGGGAAGACGGCGATCTCGAGTTCTACATCAAGGTGGGAAAGGACGAGAACAACTTCTACTTCTATCACCTCCCGGCCCGAACCGACCGCTGGGAACCGGAGGTGGTAATCGATCTCGACCGGTGGAAGGCGCTGCGCGCGACGGTACAATCCGCCTGGCTGCGCGGTGATCCTCCTTCGGGCGCCGCCCAATGCGGTGGCGATTCCACCGCATATGTCGCCTGTGACGGCGCCTATCTGGTGCAGGTCCGGGACCCGGGAGTCTCGCCGCCGAACCTGGCGCGGGTCTCGGAAGTGGCCGTCGGGATGTTGCGCCGCGCGCAATCGGTGGCGATCGACCAGGCCGAGCTGTGGGTGGATGACATCCGCCTGAGCGGCGTGGTTGGCGATGCCGGAGTCGCCGCGGCCATCGATGCCCGGCTTGCCGCCGCCGACTTCGCCGAGCTTAACCTCTCCCTCTCCAACAAAGACGCAAAGTTCCGGCAATTGGGAGAAGAGCCGAATTATGTGGGGAACGGCGCCGCGTCATTCGCTTCGACGTTCCAGCTCGCCAAACTGGCTCCCGAACGTTGGGGGTTGAGCGTGCCGCTCACCATCCAGCACCTCCGCACCCGGGACGACCCCTTCTATGTGAGCCGCAGCGACATTCGAACCGACGCGATCGTGGGCTTGCGGCGCCCTCGCGGCAGTGCGACCACCTATCAGGTCGCCGTGCGGCGCGCGAAACGGGGAGCGACGCTCTGGGAGCGCATGCTGCTGGATCCGGTGTCGGTCGCCGCGATGCGGCGGGACGCCGATGCCACCGCCGAGTTGTCGACAGCCCGAACGGTCAACCGGCAGGCGTCGGTAGGGTATCTCAATCCGGCGGGCGCGCGAACGCTGGCGCTACCCGGGTTTCTGTCCCGAATGGTCGACGCGCTCCCGCGCGTAGTGAGGGAGAGTGAATTCGGCCGCTCGCTGCGCACGGCGCGACTGCGATGGAATCCCTACCAGCTCCGGTACTCATCGCTGCTCACCGACAGCCGGATCGACCGGTCGACCTTCCGCGTGCCCGTAACTCTCCCCGGCGATTCGGCGATCGTTCCGCTTTCCAGCCTGGTTCACACCTGGCGAAATGACGCCGGTATCGACCTGCGACCGTTCAATACCCTGGCGTTCCGCGTGGACTATTCCCGCATCCAGGACCTGCAGCACTATGGGGACTCCACCAGCCTGGGCCGGGTGCTGGACGAGGAGCGCACCTCGTTCCTCGGACGTGACGTGGGATTCGAGCGGACCCGGTTACTCAACACCGTGGTCAACATTTCGCCGGTGATCGGCAGCTGGTTGCGCCCACGGGCGAGCTTCACCAGCTCCTTCGCGTTCAACCGGGACCCCAGTGGTCGCACGCCCATCCGGCTGGGGCAGGATTCGAGCGGCGCATTCGCCGCACCGCACTCGTTGGGGAATTCCCGGCGGCGGGACTACGGCGCCACGGTCGACCTCTCCGCCCTCATCCGCGGTCTGGTGGGAGATTCGTCCTCGCTGTGGCGGATCTCCCGCCTGCTGCAACCGCTGGACCTGTCCACCGCGCGCGAATATCGCTCCAGCTTCGACCGCGCACCCTTCTTCGCCGACACCCGCTACCAGCTGGCGCTCGGCGGCGTGGAGTCGTTCCGGAGTCGGAACGGAATCCTGGCGACCGGTGCTGCCGATGTCCGGAACCGCAGCGCGAGCGGCGGTCTCGATCTCCCGCTCGGCTTGAGGCTCCGCGGCCTCTATCAGGAGGTCCAATCGGTGAATTGGGTGCATCGTGGCGACGGCCAGGGTGAGCTGCGGCAGTCCAGCCGGGAATGGCCCTCGGGGAGTCTGGCCTGGCTCTACAGTCCCCGATGGGCGCTGGGCAAGGTCATCAGTACGGTGGCTTCCCAGACCCGCTACCGGCGCTCGGTCTCCACCACGGTCCAACCGGCGCTGGGATCGGCGACTGCCCGTACCGAAAACCGCTCGACCTCCCTCAATCCGTCGCTCACGCTCACCTGGGCGGGCGGAGTGCTGACCACGGCACAACTAGGCCGGACGCGAATCGAAGAGGTCACCTCGGGAAACATCACCCGAACCAACCGCAAAGATATTGGTGGCAATTTGAGCTTTGCCTTCCGGGCACCCGCCGCGCTGGTCCGGCTGCGCAATCCGCTGCGGAGCAGCCTCGCGGTCACCGTATCGGATATTCTGGTCTGTCTGGTACGCGCCAACAGCCAGGAATGTGTGCCGGTCTCGGATAG
This sequence comes from Gemmatimonadota bacterium, assembly GCA_016209985.1. Classification (GTDB taxonomy): domain Bacteria; phylum Gemmatimonadota; class Gemmatimonadetes; order Gemmatimonadales; family GWC2-71-9; genus SHZT01. The sequence continues at coordinate 46,275 of JACQVB010000232.1, forward strand.
TCGCCGCCGCCAGGCCGATTTCCGGCTCGATACCGGCTTTTCACCCTCGATCACCGGGGGGGCGTCCTTCGGTTATGTTTTGACCGAACAGCGGCACACCGCGACCAAGCTGTCGCAGGCGAATTTCACGGTCTTTGCCGAGATCAACTTCTCCGCGGGTCAGATGCGATGAAGGCGTGTCTCTACGGCTGGTTGCTGTTGGTTGCGGCTTCCGGGTGCAAGGCCCAGGGAGAACGCACCCGCGAGTTCAACGGCGACAGCGCGCTCGCGTACGTGAAGACCCAGCTCGCGTTCGGACCGCGCATCCCCAATACCGAAGGCCATGGGAAGACCGGCGACTGGATCATTGCGCGGCTCAGGACCCGGGCCGACAGCGTCGAGGTGCAAGCCTTCACCCACGTCGCCCTGACCGGCGAGGCGCTGAAGCTGCGGAACATCATCGGCCGATTCCGGCCGGATCAGACCGACCGCATTCTGATGCTGGCGCACTGGGACACCCGGCCGAAAGCCGATCACTCGGCCAATGTCGGCGATCAGCAGCGACCGGTCCCCGGCGCGAATGATGGCGCATCGGGCGTGGCGGTCCTCCTCGGTGTTGCCGACGCGTTGAAACGGCAGCCGCCGGCGTTCGGGGTCGACCTCCTCTTCGTGGACGGAGAAGACTATGGCGACTTCAGCGCCGACAAGGATGTGCTGCTCGGATCGCGCTACTACGCGGAGCACCTTCCGGCGGGCCCGAAGCCGCTGTTCGCGGTGCTGTTCGACATGGTGGGTGATGCCGACCTCACCATCTACCAGGAATCGAACTCGGTCGCCAACGCGCCTGAGGTGGTCGAGCGGGTGTGGACTCGCGCCGAGGAGCTCGGCTTCGGACGCTACTTCCGCCCCAGCGCGGTGTACGCGCTGACCGACGACCACGTGCCCCTGCAAAAGGCGGGCATCCGCGCCATCGACGTGATCGACTTCGAGTACGGCCCGGACAACCGGTACTGGCACACGGTCGAAGACACCGAGGACAAGATCAGCGCGAAGAGCCTGGCGATCGTGGGAGAGGTAGCGGTGTCCCTGACGAGGTGAAGAGTGTAGAGTGGAGAGTTTAGAGTTTAGAGGGAAGGGTACTGCAGCCGGATCACTCTTCCCTTCTTCACTCTACACTCTACCCGCCTTTCTTCCGCGGTAATCTGCTGGTGCGTGCGATGTTTTGATGTCTGCGTATCGCTTCCGGCGACCCATCATTTCGCGTGTCCTCCGAGCGGCGTGCGGTCTTTCTGCTCATAGCGTTGGGAATTGCCGGCGTGCTGGTGCGGTCGTTGGTTCATTCCGGCGGCGCCCCCGGAGCCGTGGCCTATCACGCCTCCGGCGGTCCGCGCTCTCCGTTCGATTCGGTTGCCGCGCGCGCGCGCCGGCTGGCTCGGCCGCTTCGGAAAGGCGAGCGAATCGATCTCGACGCGGCCTCCAGGGAGGAAATCACGCGGTTGCCCCGCATCGGTCCCGGACTCGCGGCGCGCATTGTGAATGACCGCGAAGAACATGGGCCTTTCGGCTCGCTGGAGGGGCTCGATCGCGTTAGTGGGGTGGGGCCATCGGTGCTGGGGGCGGTGAAGCCCTATGCAGCGTTCTCGGGGAAGGTGGCGGTGGATCGGCGGGTCGGCGGGTTGGCGGGTCGTGACTTCCGCGACAGTCCGATTCTTCGCGGGACCGAACCCAGCGTCACATCGGTTCTGCGACCCGCCGATCCGCCGACCCGCCGGCCCGCCGCCCCTGTGAGCCTCAACACAGCTACGGTCGAGGAGCTTGCCCAACTTCCCGGCATCGGACCGGCCAAAGCGCGAGCAATCGTCGCGGACCGGGAACGCCGGGGGCCCTTCCGAACGCTCGATGACTTGACCCGCGTTCCGGGCGTAGGTCCGGGGATTACACGGCGACTGCAAGGACGTGTACAGCCATTGCCTTGACACCCCTTTCGCCTCCGGTAGCTTAACGGCAGGGAAGAGGGAGTAGGGAAGAGGGAAGGGGAAAGACCTTGCGAGAAGCTCACTTAGCCGTGAAGACGTTGGTGCGACTTCACTCTTCCCTCTTCCCTCTTCCCTCTTCCCCCATCTTTCGCGCGACCCATGAGTTCAAGTAAGTCAGGAGCGTAATGGCAACAGCAGCCGCGGCCCCCGAACGGCTGGGCGATCTCCTGGTTCGGGAGAAGCTCATCACTCGGGATCAACTCGACAAAGCACTGGGTGAGCAAAAGACCAGCGGAAACCGGCTGGGCTACTGCCTGGTCAAGCTGGGGTTCATC
>JACQVB010000223.1 GCA_016209985.1 Gemmatimonadota bacterium
AGGCCGAGAAGGTGGCCGGCCTGCAGTTCAGCGATGCCGAGCGTGAGGAGATGGTGCGCGGCCTGGACCAGAATCTGGCTTCCTGGGAGCAACTTCGTACGGTCGAGATCAACAATGCGGTGAGCCCTGCGCTGCGTTTCGATCCGGTCCTGCCGGGCGTCCAGTTGCCCACCGAGCGGAAGAAGATGCGCCTCAGCAACCCACCCAAGGTCCAGCGACCAGCGAATCTGGAGGAGCTCGCCTTTTGGCCGGTTCGGCACCTGGCCGAGCTGGTGCGGTCGCGGAAGGTAAGCGCGGTTGAGCTCACCGAGATGTATCTCGCCCGTCTCACGAAACACGGCCCTTCCCTTCAGGCCGTCATCACGACGCTCGACGACCGCGCCATGAAGCAGGCCCGCCAGGCCGATGCCGACATCAAATCCGGCCACTACCGGGGACCCCTGCATGGAATCCCGTGGGGAGCCAAGGATCTTCTGGCGGTCCGCGGATACCGCACGACCTGGGGAGCCAAGCCGTACGAGGAGCAGGTCATCGACATGGACGCGACCGTGGTGCAACGGCTGGACCAGGCCGGCGCGGTCCTGATTGCCAAGCTCACGCTCGGCGCGCTCGCGCAGGGCGATCAGTGGTTCGGCGGACAGACCAGAAATCCGTGGAATACCGAGCAGGGATCGAGCGGCTCATCGGCCGGACCGGCGGCCTGCACCGCGGGCGGCCTGGTGGGATTCTCGATCGGGACGGAGACGCGGGGATCGATCGTGTCTCCCGCAACCCGGTGCGGTGTTACCGGCCTGCGCCCGACCTACGGGCGCGTCAGCCGGCACGGCGCGATGGCGCTGGCGTGGAGCATGGACAAGATCGGACCGATCTGTCGCAGCGTGGAAGATTGCGCGCTGGTGCTGGACGCGATTCAGGGACCGGACGGGCAGGACCTTACCGTCAGGGACGTGCCGTTCAACTGGGATGCCGCGGTGAAGCCGACCGGCTTGCGGGTAGGTTATCTCAAGAGCGCGTTCGAAACCGAGACCAACCACCCGACCAAGGCCTTTGATGACGCCGCACTCGACGCGATTCGCAGGTTGGGAGTGACGCCGTTGCCGGTGGAGCTCCCCACCCGGTACCCGGTCAACGCTCTGAGCGGCATCCTGAGCGCGGAAGCGGCGGCCGCATTCGACGACATCACGCGGAACCAGCGGGTGAATCTCCTGGAGCGAAGCAGCTGGCCCACCACGTTCCGCACGTCTCAGCTCATTCCCGCGGTGGACTACGTCCAGGCCAACCGGGTCCGTACGTTGCTGATGCAGGCCACCCACGACGCGTTCAAGGACTTCGACGCGATCGTGGCACCCACCGGCGCCGCCAACCTCACCGCCTTGACCAATCTCACGGGTCAGCCGTGTGTCGTCGTGCCCAGCGGATTCCGTGACGATGGAACACCGGTCAGCGTTTCCTTCATTGGAAATCTGTTCGGCGAGGCAGGCGCGCTAGCGCTGGCGAAGGCCTATCAGGATGCGACGGGATTCCATACGAGGAAACCTCCAAAGTTCGTATGATGAGAAACGCGGAGCGCGGAACGCGGAGTGATCGTCAACGAGCGAGCTCCGCGCTCCGAGCTCCCAGCTCCGCGCTTACCCCCAGAGTCCCTTCAACTCCGATTCGGCAAAGAAGAACGCCACTTCCCGCGCGGCATTCTCCGGTGAATCCGACGCGTGAATCGCATTTCGCTCCTTGGACTCGGCGAACAGCTTCCGGATGGTGCCGGGCTCGGCCTGTGCCGGATCGGTCGCGCCAATCACCTGGCGGAGGTACGCCACGGCGTCGTCACACTCGAGCGCCATGGGGATGCACGGCCCCGACGTCATGAAGGCCACCAGGGAATCGTAGAACGGCCGCCCCCGGTGTACCTCGTAAAAGGCTTCCGCCTGGCCTTGGCTGAGTCTGGTCATGCGCGCCGCGCGCACGGTGAACCCGGCCTTTTCGAGATGAGCGAACACCTTGCCGGCCTTGCCGGCAGCGACCGCGTCCGGCTTGATGATTCCCAAAGTGAGCATGACATTCCTTGAGTGGATGATAGGGAGGCGCTAGGTACCGAGAACCCTTCTGACGATGTCCCCTCGAGTGATGAATCCCACCAGCACGCCTTCGCGCACCACGGGAAAGCGATCCACGTGCTTGTTCACCATCATGTTGGCCACATCGGCCAGGGTCTGGTCTTCGGAAACGCAGAGGACCGACCGGTCCATCACCTTGCGGATGGGCAGCGTGTGCGGGTCCACCGCCTTGGGCTTGCGTCCTGATTTGGTGACCGCCGGATACTCCCCGCTCGCCCGCTTCACGTAGTTGGGCAGCATGAACTCGAGCAGTTGCCGGTGGCTCACGAGACCGATCACTTCACCCGATTCGTTGACCACCGGCAGGGCCATGACGTTGTTCGATGTCATCAGCTTGGCGGCCTCGCTCAAGGTCTGGTCGGGGCGCACGGAGAGCAACCGGTTTCCCATGACGTCGCCCACCGTGAGGTAGCCGGGAATGACGATCTCCGCCAACGCCGGAAGAGAGAGCACCTCTTCCGGCGCCTTCGCGGCGAGCAGACCTTCGACGACCTCCGGGTTGGACAGGGCCCTGGCGAAGGCCCCTTCGACCTGCAGAAAATCGAAAGACTCGCCCGGGGGGGCCACCACCATGAACACGATGCGCGCTTCCTTGGTGGACTCGGGTTCCCGATAAACCGGTTCGGGAGCCACGCCCAGGGCCACGAAGACCCCATTGACCGCCTCGGTCCGGAAATGGAGCATGAACGCTTCGGGACCGACCGGAACCACTTCACGCGGCAAGGAGTCGCCCATCAGCTCCTCGAGCTTTTCTGGTTCGGCCGTGGCGCCGGACTGAACCAGCACCCGCACCAACTCATGCGCCGCGCCGGTGAGCGTGCGTGCTTCCAGCGGAATCAATATCCGCTCGCGGGCCAGCAGATCGACCAGTTTCAGACGCGATCCTTGAGCAGGGGGACGACGTCCGAGGGACGTTGCATGACGGCGATTCCTGCGGCCGCGAAGGATTGCATCTTCTCCGCCGCGGTGCCGCTCGACCCCGAGATGATGGCGCCGGCGTGTCCCATGCGACGACCGGGCGGCGCCGTCTGGCCGGCGATGAAGCCGACCACCGGTTTCTTCATGCTTTGCGACACGAACTGGGCGGCGTTCTGCTCATCGGTGCCGCCGATCTCGCCGATCATGACCACGGCTTGGGTGTCGGGATCGGCCTCGAAGGCCGACAAGCAGTCGATGAAATTCGTGCCGATGAGCGGATCCCCACCGATGCCGACACAAGTCGACTGCCCCAGACCGGTCCGTGACAATTGATGAATGATCTCATACGTGAGGGTGCCGCTCCGGGACACCACCCCGATGTGGCCTTCACGGCAGATCTGTCCCGGAATGATGCCGACCTTGGCGCACCCCGGCGAGATGGCGCCCGGACAATTGGGACCGATCAGCCGGGTGCTCCGCTCCTTGAGATACGGCAGGACGCGAGTCATGTCGAGCACGGGCACACCTTCGGTGATACAGACGACGAGGGAGACGCCCGCATCCGACGCCTCGAACATGGCGTCGGCGGCGAAACGCGCCGGCACGTAGATCACCGACGTGTTGGCACCGGTGGCAGAAACCGCATCGGCGACGGTATCGAAGATCGGGACCTTGTTCTCGAACTTCTGGCCTCCCTTGCCAGGGGTCACCCCCGCGACGACGGCCGTCCCGTATTCGAGCATCTGCCCGGCGTGAAACGAGCCGTCGCGTCCGGTGATGCCCTGCACCACTAACCGGGTGTCCCGCCCGACGAAGACACTCACGCGGCCTCCTGGGCAAGCTTCACGGCTTGCTTGACGGCCTCGTCCATGTCGGTTCCCGCGGTGAAGCCGTTCTGCTGGAGTATGTCCATCGCCAGCTGCTCGTTGGTTCCGGTGAGACGGATGACCAGCGGCCGCACCAGCTTGAGCTGCCTGGTGGCCGCGACGATCCCTTTGGCCACGTCGTCGCACCGGGTAATGCCACCGAAGATGTTGAACAGAATGCTCTTCACGTTCGGATCGGAAGCGATGATGCCAAGGGCGACCACGACTTTTTGGGGATTGCTGCTGCCGCCGATGTCGAGGAAGTTGGCAGGGTCCCCTCCGTAGTACTTCACCAGATCCATGGTCGCCATGGCGAGGCCGGCGCCGTTCACACAGCACCCCACATTGCCGGTGAGTTTAATGAAGGAAAGACCGGCTTCGCGGGCTTTGGTCTCGGAAGCATCGTCGGCCGAGCTGTCGCGCAGCGCGGCAATACCGGGTCGGCGGTCCAGCTCGTTGTCATCGACGACGATCTTGGCATCGAGGGCTGCAACCTCACCCTTAGGTGTGGTCACCAGAGGATTGATCTCCGCGAGCGACGCGCCGGCGTCGAGAAACGCGTGATAGAGGCGCTGCATGATCGTCGCGGCCTGCCGCACCTGATCGATGTCCCGGTACAGCTTGAAGGCGAGGCCCATCGCCTGATGGGAGAGCAACCCGAAGCGGGGGTCGATAGGCAGCCGGAAAATCTTTTCCGGTGTCTTGGCGGCGACCTCTTCGATGTCCACTCCCCCGGCCGGGCTTACCATCAAGACCGGCCGCTGGCTGGACCGATCGATCACGATGCCGACATAGCTTTCGGACGCGATCTCGGCGGCGGGAGCCACCAGCACCTTGCCCACCGTCAGCCCCTTGATCTGCATCCCGAGAATCTGCCTGGCCTTCTCGCGAGCCTCGCCTGGATCTTGGGCGATCTTGACGCCGCCCGCCTTCCCTCGCCCGCCCGCATGCACCTGCGCCTTGATGACGACCGGGCCGCGCAACCGTTTCGCAATTATTTCTGCCTCTTCCGGCCGCTCGGCCACTTCGGCGTCGGGAACAGGAATGCCGGCAGCCTTGAGCAGGCCACGGGCCTGGTATTCGTGCAAGTTCACTGATGGCTCTCCATGTTGGGCGGAAAGAGATGGTAAGGGTCGGTAAGAGTCGGTAAGAGTGCGACAAACGTCCTTACCGTCCCTTTCCGACTCTTACCGACTCTTACCGACCCTCGTTCGGGCGCAACGTAGTTGCGGGTATTTCCCGAATCAACTTGGCGCACCGCGCTCATTGCACCAGCAGCAGGCGTCGCAACGCATCGTACGCGCGACCGAACGCCGTCCAATCGCCACGCTGGCGCGCCTGTTCCAACCGTTCGAACCAGCGTCGCGCGGTCGACCAGTCGGCGCCGGCACCGCCATCTTCCCGGAGCGCCAGCGCCTGGTCAATGGCGGCGGGAAGCGAGTTCCCCCGCACGACGATCGCTCCCCACTGCAGGACGACATCGACCAGCTTCCATGGACCCTGCCCGGTGGCATAGGTCGATTGCACCGTCAGGATCCCGTCGTTGAGGACCACGACGCGGCGGGCTCCCGTCACCCCGACCGTCGGCGTGCGGACATCGGCCAGGCGCCTGGTGATCTGGGCGGAACCCGCGAGCTCCAGCGCCGGAGAGAAGCGGGTGATCTCGAGCGACGGAGACCCTTCGATCATGGTGCCCTCCACCAGCCCGGTCAGCGTGGACGACTCCTCGCTCTCGAACCGTGCCAGCACCCGCACGCGGCTGACGGTATCTCCTGCCCAGGGGCCGGACCACCACAGGGGACGATTGCGACGCGCTTGCGACTCCGTAGCGCCACCTCTCATCGCTCGAGCCGGCACCGACGGTGGTGCCGGCGGGAACGAAGGGGTCTCCGGCGAAAGCACCGGGCCGCGGATAAGGGCGAGCTGAATCTCGAACAGCTCTTCCGGATAGCGCACGTGCCCGGCCAGCTCGCGCCCCAGCTCGCGGAAAGGACGCACGATTTCCGGCGCCCGACGCGCCCAGGCTGCGCTCAATGGGTCGGGCGAGGGCATGAGGTACACCGATGTCATCCCGGAACGGGCATCCACCACGCCTATCAAGCCCGGGCGCACGTAGCGAACGGTGTGCCCGCGCCAGCGCACCATGCGCGAGAGCGGAAAGACTTCGGCGGTGACATATCCGCTGGCGAGCCAGTAGAGGCGGCCGCGCGCGATGACGGGATACGGCACGCCGAAATCGGCGAAGGGCGCGAACCGTGCCAGACGCGGTGTGATTTGACGCTCCCACACGATGAGCGCGTCAGGTGTGAGCAGCTCGGAGGTGACCAGGCGGGGACTCTGCAGCGCCCAGGCCAGAGCCACCCGGCGCGCGAGGCCGCCGGCGCGCACCCCGGCGAAATCGCTCGGTGTGCCGGTCATGATGGCAAAGTCCCCTGCCGCGGGGCTGAAAAGCACCTCCCGGTCGGCCTGCACGACCTCGGTCAGTCGCGGCGTCTGCGAATCCGCGGGCTCGACCGACGGCAGATACATGAGGCTGCCATCTTCCGCAGCGGCCGCGGCGGCAACCGCGACCACACCGTTGGCATGTCCATACGGAACCGTGTGCGTGGCTTCCCACGAGAGGCTCCTGTCGGCCTCCCGTGCGGTGCTCAGGTCCACCTCGCGGGCGGCGAGATAAACCGGAACCGGCTCGCCTTTGCGGGACCGGTACAAGCCAAGCCCGAGGCTCCCTTCGAAATACCGGACGTACGCCTCTGGCCTGGGAATGATATTGAGTGATCTGACGACCGCGGCGGGATCCCATACCGGAGCGGATCGCAGCTGGTCGCGATGCCGGGCGAGGGCGCGGGCGTCCCGCGGAGCCGGCGGGGCGGTCGAGGAGTCGTGACGTTCCAGGCCGTAGGCCACGCGTTCCATCTCTGCCACGGCGCGTTCCATGTCCGGGCCGGCCACGGTGTCGCGCCCGCGCACCGAGGCCGAGACCACGGGCAGGACGTGGTGACCGATCAGCGAGACGATGAACAGGACGGTCCACGCGGCCACCATGAAGCCGACGTTCGGTATCCAGAGCCAGGCCAACGACACGGCTGCGGCCACGAGCCCGAGCACGCCGAGCAGGCGCGCGACCGGAATGCGCACCTCGAGCAGCGTCGCGTCGAGCGATACTCCGTGAAGGCCGGCGACGTACTCCTGCGGCTCGAGCCGATAGCCCCAGAACAGCGCCAGCGCGAACGCGGCGAACAGCCCGGCGAGGTGCATCCGGGCCAGCTCGCTCACGTGGAGATGCCGGCGGTTCCACCGGATCGCTCCCACGCCGATATACAACAGAGTGATGACCGCGAGGATGGTCCCGGTCAGCACCGTGGCGAATCCGTGGAGGGTGCGGTACCAGGGAAGGACGAACAGATAATAGCCGAGGTCGTAGCCAAGGATCGGATCCCGGACGCCGAGGCCGGGACCTTCGTCCACCAGCGCTTCGGCCATCCACCAACCCTGTGCCGAGTGGCTGACGACCACCGCCAGGAGCAACCCCACGACCAGAGCACCGGCCAGGAGATAGCGGCGCGGGACTGCTTCCAGAAACTCGATATTGCCCACCCGCCGCGGGACGTGGACCGAGCCTATGGACCGATAGAAGAGGTAGACGTTCCCGACGCACCAGAGAGCGCCGGCGCAGAAGGCGAGTGCGAGCAGCATGAGACGGAGCTGGGCGATGCCCGCATGCGCACCCGCGACACCCAGCGACGCCGCCCACAGGCGGTCAGCGGTGTGATCGGCGAGCCAGCGGCCGGTAAGAAGAGCGACGAGAGCGGCGACAATGCCAATGCGGACCCAACGGGCACGCTTGGATTCCGCGGTTACCGGTTGCCGCTCTGCAGTAGCCATCAGCCGTCAGCCATCAGAGGTTTTCGAGCCGCAGCAGGGAGAACGCGCAGCACGCATTGAGTAAATATGGTGATGGCTGATGGCTGATGGCCGATGGCTCAATGACTTTGTGTCATCGCGACGCCCTGCTGCTTCAGCCAGGCTTCGACCTCGCCGCGATACTGGTTCAATGCGCTTTGCGACGTGGCCTCGAATCGCATCACCAGTACCGGCTGGGTGTTGGACGCCCGGATGAGTCCCCAGCCGTGCTCGAAGGAGATTCTCGCGCCATCGAGCGTCAGCACCTCGTGGCCGGTCGCGAAATGCCGAGCCGCGGCCTCCACCACGGCGAATTTCCGGTCGTCGGGGCAGTCGATCCGGATCTCGGGCGTCGAGTGGGTCTGCGGGAGGTCCTTCAGCCGCGCGGAAAGCGGCCCGCCCTCGCGCGCGATGTAGGCGAGCAGGCGGGCGGCGGCGAAGAGCGCATCATCGAAGCCGAGGTAGTCACCGCCGAAAAAAACGTGGCCACTCATTTCCCCGGCCAGCGGCGCCTTCAATTCCTTCATTTTCGCCTTGATCAGCGAGTGGCCGGTTTTCCAGATCACCGGCTTGAGCCCGACGCGCGCCAGCTCGGTCTTCAGCACATCTGAGGATTTCACGTCGAAAATCACGTGATGGCCCTTGCCGAACCGGTGAACCAGATCGCGACCGTACAGCACCAGGAGCTGATCCCCGAACACGACGTTGCCACTCTCATCCACCGCGCCGATCCGGTCACCATCCCCATCGAACGCGATCCCCAGCTCGGCACCGGTACGCCGTACCGCTTCCTGCAGGTCCTTCAGATTCTCGACCACGGTCGGATCCGGATGGTGATTGGGAAAGGTCCCATCCGATTCACAGAAGAGCGGTATCACCTCCGCCCCCAGGCGCGAGAGGATGCGCTCGGCCACGAGACTCGCCACCCCATTCCCGCAATCGGCCACGACCTTGACCCGCCGCGCGAGGGGACCGTTTCGTTGTACGATGGCATCAACGTAGCGATCCAGGACCGTGTGATCGGTCTCGATGGAGCCGGCACCGGAATCCAGCGCGTCACGCTCCATCATCTCGCGCAATCTCTGAATGTCGCCGCCATGCATGGTTTCGCCGGCCACGACCATCTTGAACCCGTTGAACTCGGGCGGATTGTGTGACCCGGTCACCTGCACCCCCCCATCCACCTTCGGCGCAGTCAGGGCGAAGTACAGCGCGGGGGTCGGAAGCATGCCCACGTCGATGGCCGTGCCCCCGCTGGCGGCGATGCCTTCGCGCACTGCACGCGAGAGCCGCTCGCCGGATGGGCGGTTGTCCCGGCCGACCGCCAGTCTCGGATCACGGCCGACGCGCAGGCGCGCGACCGTGGCGAGCGAGCGGCCGATGCCATGGGCCAGTTGCGGAGTCAGTTCTTTGTCGACGAGGCCGCGAATATCGTACTGGCGGAAGACAACGGAGGGTACCTGCATGGGATCGAGTCTAGCGTTCTGCCCCTGAAGTGGAACTGACCGGCGCCTGAGGACTGGAAGCCAGATCGTGGCCGCCCGAACGGGCGAGGTCGAGCGCCGGATTCGGCCAGACGCCGAACAGCAGGACGCAGATCGCCGTCACCGCCACCACGAGCCGTCCGGCGCCGCGCGCCGCTACCTGCTCGTGCGCCGTCTCCGACACCGGCGGCTTCATGAACATCACCATGACGACCGGAAGGTAGTATCCCGCGGAAAGCACGCTGCCGGCAACCAGCACCACCGCAAGCGCGTGCTCTCGCGCCTGGAGGATGGACTGGAGAATGAACCATTTCCCCATGAACCCGGCGGTGCCGGGGAACCCCAGCAGTGAAAGCATGAAGATGGCGGTCCCGATCGCGAGCCACGGGCGCCGGCGCGCAAGGCCGGTAAGATCATCGATCAGAAGATCGCGCTCCCCGTTGTGTCCCGCCATGGCGACCACGGCGAACGCGCCGATCGTCATCAGGGTGTAGGCGAGCGCATAGAACAGGAACGCCCCGGCGCCGAGCGCGTTTCCCGAGGCGACAGCCGCGAGCAGATATCCGGCGTGCGCGATCGAGCTGTAGGCCAGCATGCGCTTCATCTGCCGCTGGGCGATGGCGATCAGGTTGCCGACCAGGATGGTCAGCACCGCCAGCCACCACACGATATTCTGCCACGCGGGGAGCGCTCCGCTCAATGCGTGGAGCAGTACCCGCACCAGCGCGGCGAACCCGGCGGCCTTTACCGCGGCAGCCATGAACGCCGTCACCGGCGTCGGCGCACCGTCGTAGACATCCGGCGCCCACATGTGGAACGGCACCGCGGCGATCTTGAATCCGAAGCCGACCAGCAGCATGGCGGCGCCGATCAACAGCATCAGATTCGTACCCAGCCCGAGGGACCGGAGCTGATAGTCGATCAGGGTCAGATTCGTGGTCCCCGTCGCGCCATAGATCAGGGCAATGCCGTACAGGAAAAATCCCGACGCGAACGCGCCCAGCAGGAAATACTTCAGGGCCGCTTCGGCCGCGAACGGGCTGCGCCGATTGATGCCGGCGAGGACGTAGACGGCGACCGACATGAGCTCCAGGCCGAGGAATATGACGATGAGGTCGAGCCCGCTGCCCATGAACATCATGCCCACCGTGGCGAGCAGGAGCAATACGTAGTACTCCGGAGCCCAGAGGCGCTCCCGGTCGACATAGGAGAAAGACAGCAACACCGTCAGTATGGCGCCCAGCAGGAAGACCACCGAAGTGGCCCAGCGGAACGCGTCGAGCGCCATCATGAACGGCAGCCCGACGGACCGCACGTCCGCCGCCCACATCCAGATCACGACGATAAGGGTGGCGACCAGGCCGGCGAGCGCGATCAACCCCGCACGCCGCTGGTCGACGGCATCACGATGCCGGACGCCGGCATACAGCGTGAGCGCGAAGGCCCAGGCGGAGAGCATCACCTCCGGCAGTAGGGCCAGGGTCATGCCGGAAGCGGTCGAGAGGTCGAGATGCCCCATTTGGCTAACGCTCCGGCGCGCCGGGAACGATGGGCAGCCGCTGCGGGCCGCGCACCTGATTCACCAGCGCCTGCGCCGACGCTTCGGTGCGGCGGAGAATGGGCGCGGGATACACTCCGATCCAGACGATGCAGGCAAGCAGCGGCGCGAGCACGATCAGCTCCCGCACGCTCAGATCGGGGATCTTCTCGTTCTCCGGTTGGTCGAGCGGGTTGAACAGGATGCGCTGGATGGCCCACAGCAGATACGCCGCCGCAAAGATGATACCGGTCGTCGCGACGATGGTCGCGGCGGGTTGCGTTCCGAAGGACCCGAGCAGCACCAGGAACTCGCCGATGAATCCGTTGGTCCCCGGCAACCCAATGGAGGACAACGAGACGAAGGTCAGGATGGCGGCGAAGGCCGGCACCACGCGCGCGATCCCGCCAAACGCGGCAATCGCGCGGGTATGGCGCCGCTCATAGATCATTCCGGAAAGGAAGAACAAGGCGCCCGTCGAAATGCCGTGGTTGATCATGATGACGATGGCACCCTGCACGCTCTGCAGGGTGAGCGCCCAGATCCCCAGCATGACGAATCCCAGGTGGCTCACGGAGGAATAGGCGATGAGCTTCTTGAAATCCGGCTGCACCATCGCCACCAGGGCTCCGTAGATGATTCCGATCACGGACAGCACCACGATCGCCGTGCTCACCGCCGGGCTGAGAGCGACGCCGGGGAAGAGCGGCAGGGCGAACCGGAGGAAGCCGTATGTTCCCATCTTGAGCAGGATGCCGGCCAGAATCACCGAGCCCGCCGTGGGAGCCTCGACATGCGCGTCGGGCAACCAGGTGTGGAACGGGAACATCGGCACTTTGATCGCGAAGGCGAGGAAGAAGGCGCCGAACAGCCAGATGCCCCACCGCCCCGTGAGCCAGATGTTGTTCAGCAGGTGCTGGTATTCGAACGAATAGCGGCCGGTCGACTGCCCTACCAGCAAATAGATGGTCAGGATCGCCACCAGCATCAGCAGCGAGCCGACAAAGGTGTAGATGAAGAACTTTAGCGCCGCGTAAAGTCGCCGTTCCCCGCCCCAGACCCCGATGATGAAGTACATCGGGATCAGCATGATTTCCCAGAAAACATAGAAGACAAAGAGGTCCTGGGCGATGAAGACACCCAGCATCCCGCTGGTCAGGACCAAAAGCAGCGCGTAGTAGGGGCGCTCGTAGGACTTGATGTAGGTGTAGCTGCCGAGGACCGCCAGAGGCATAGTGAGCGTCGTGAGCAACACCAGGAAGAGCGAGATACCATCGACACCGACGTGATAGGTCACGCCCCAGCTGGGAATCCACGCATGCGAGACTTCGAATTGCATGCCCGCGGTGGCAGGATCGAAGGCCCACCAGAGGCCCAACGACACCACGAACTCGAGGAGCGTGACGACCAGCGCGGTCCGCTTCCCCGAGACTTCCGGGCCGACCAGTGCTACCGCGCCGCCGGCCACGGGAATCAGGATCAGCGCATCCAGCACCCAGTACTGATAACCGATGGACGACAGGAGCCCGCTCATCTACGGATTTCCCACACCACCAGGATGACCGCCACGACGAACCAAAGCACGTAGCGGCCCACATAGCCGTTCTGGAACCAGGTGCCGAGGTGCCCGAGCCACCGAGCCAACCGGGTGACACCCGTGACACCGGCGCCGTCGATGACTCCCTGATCGATTTCCCGCCAGAGAACCTTCTCGGAGAGCCACACCAGCGGCCGGACCACGGCCGCATCGTAGATCTCATCGACGTAGTACTTGCGGTAGAGCAGCTTGCCGAGCCCGGTCTCAGGCGGCGCCTCGCGCGCCGGAACGAGCGCCTCGGGATGGAGCAGCCGCCACGCCCCGATGATGCCCACAGCGGCCACCGCGGTAGCCAGGCCAAGCAGGGCCCATTCGGTACCGGGTGCAAGCGACGCTTCCGGCAAGTAGCGGGTACCCAACTCGGTCACCGGCTCGAGCCAATGTTCGAGCCACCCGTGGGCCGGCAGGATTTCCGGCAGGTTCAGAGCGCCGGCGAGCACGGTGCCGGCCGCCAGCACCACCAGGGGACCGGTCATGATCCAGGGCGCCTCGTGCAGGTGGTCGCACTCCTTCTCGCCGGTGCGGTTCGATCCGTGGAAGGTGTAGATCATCAGCCGGGTCATGTAGAACGCCGTGAGCAGCGCCGCGATGGTGCCGATCACCCACAAGAGGTAGAAGAAGGGCGCCTCGCCGCCCCGCGCGAAGGTCGCGGCCAGGATTTCGTCTTTCGAGAAGAAGCCGGACAACCCGGGAATCCCGGCGATCGCCAGCGTGGCGATCCACATCACGCCCGCCGTCCATGGCATGAATCGGACGAGGCCGCCCATATTCCTCATGTCCTGCGCGTCATCATGCCGGTGCGTCTCGTGATAGGCATGATGCAGCACATGGATCACGCTTCCGGATCCCAGGAAGAGCAGCGCCTTGAAGAAGGCGTGCGTGACCAGATGGAACATTCCGGCCGTGTACGCTCCGATCCCGACACCGAGGAACATGTAGCCCAACTGCGAGACCGTGGAGTACGCGAGCACCTTCTTGATGTCCCATTGTTTCACCGCAATGGTCGCGGCAAAGAGGGCGGTCAATGCGCCGACGCCCGCGACCACCGCGCTGGAGATCGGCGCCATCGCGAACAGCACGTTGGTGCGCGCCACCAGATAGACGCCGGCTGTCACCATGGTCGCGGCGTGGATCAGGGCGGAGACCGGAGTGGGACCGGCCATCGCGTCGGGCAACCAGGTGTAGAGAGGGATCTGCGCCGACTTGCCGGCGCACCCGAGGAATAACGCGAGGGTGATCCAGGTGATGGCCGAGCCGCCGACCGCGAAGGCCGTCGGCGCCTGCTCGAAAACGTTCTGGAATGAAAGGGATCCGATGCTCCGGTAGATCATGAACATGGCGACCAGAAAACCGAAGTCGCCGATCCGGTTCATGATGAAGGCTTTCTTCCCCGCGTCGGCATTCGCCTTCTCACTGAACCAGAAACCGATCAGGAGGTAGCTGCAGAGCCCCACGCCTTCCCAGCCGACGAACATGACCGGGAAACTGGCGCCCAGCACCAGCACCAGCATGAAAAAGACGAACAGATTGAGATAGGCGAAGTACCGCGCATACCCCGGGTCCGCCCGCATGTACCCGACGCTGAACACGTGGATCAGCGCCCCCACCCCGGTCACCACCAGTAACATCACCGACGAGAGATGATCCACCTGGAAGGCCACATCCACCTGCAGCGTACCCACCGGCATCCAGGACCAGTAGGTGAACACGGCGGGCGCGGCTTCGACGGTTTCACGGGCGGCGCCGAGCACCACGGCGACCGCGACCAGAAATGCGCCAGCCAGCACCCCTACGCCGATGATGCTGACCGCGCGCTTGTCGTTCGGGCGGAAGAAGCTGATCCAGCCGTTTGCCAGAAACCCCCCGAACGGGAGCATCACCACCAACCAGACCCACTCCACGATGGCGGGCATCAGCCGCGCAGCAGGTTGATGTACTGCAGATCCAACGTTTGCCGGTGCCGGTAGATGGCGATGATGATCGCGAGACCGACGGCAGCTTCAGCGGCCGCCACGGCCATGACGAAGAACACGAAGACCTGCCCCTCAGGACCGAGCTGCTGGGCGAGCGCGATGAAGGTGAGGTTCACCGCGTTGAGCATCAGCTCGACACACATGAAGATGATGATCGCGTTGCGGCGCAAGAGGACGCCGGCGACGCCGATACTGAACAGGATGGCCGAAACCGCCAGGGCCGGGCCGAGCAGCATCTAGAGTTTCCTCTTGGCAAGCACGACCGCGCCGACCACTGCGGCCAGCAGCAATACCGACGTGATCTCGAAGGGAACCAGGTAGGCCCGGAAGAGCGGCTCGGCAATGAGCCCCACCGCACCTCGCTGCGCGGTCAATCCCGCCAGCGTGCCGGCGGGAAGCCGGAATGATTCGCCGGGAAGCAGGCGCCACATCGCCGCCATCTCCGCGATCAGCGCCGCCCCCAGGAACCCGGCCCAGAACTTCCCGACCTTTCCCTTTACGTCGCTACCGGCATCCGGGCGACCCACATTCAGCAACATGATCACGAAGAGGAACAGCACCATGATGGCGCCGGCATACACGATGATCTGCATGACCGCGATGAAATGCGCATCGAAGAGCACGTAGATCCCGGCAAGCGCGAAGAGGGTGAGCACCAGAGACAGCGCGCTCATCACCGGGTTGCGCCCGGTGATGCACAGGAGGGCGCCCAGAATGGCGACTCCCGACAGTGTCCAGAATACGAATTGGGTCACGTTTCACGCCCCTTTGGGATCGGAAGGATCCCAGAGGGTCGAGACGGCGTGGGTCTGGGCGCAGAGTCGCTCGAGGTCGTAGACGAAACGGGAACGGTCGTACTCGGAATTCTCATAATGCACGCCCACGTGGATCGCCTCTTCGGGACACACTTCCTGGCAGTAGCCGCAGAAGATGCACCGGAACTCGTCGATTTCGTATATGAGCGGATAGCGGTTCCCGTTCTCGTCCTCGCCGGGAACCAGCTTGATGCAATTGGACGGGCAGATCTGGGGACACAAGCCGCAGGCTACGCACTTGGCGCGGCCCTGCTCGTCGGTCAGCATGCGGTGCGTGCCACGCCAGCGCGGAGAAATGCTCCAATCCGGCGCGCTTTTGTCTTCCGGGTATTGCATGGTGACCTTGGGCCGGAAGATATGGCTGAACGTCAAGGCCATTCCCTTGAGCGACGCCCGCAGATAACTCGCCTCGCGATCCGGCCGCTCGACAACCTTCACTCCTATTGCCATGCAAGCTCCCCGACTGGCGGGCCGGCGGGCCGGCGGGCCGCTGCCCCGTTCGCCACAGGGATATACCGACCGCCCGACCGTCTGACCGTCTGACCGCTCACGCCGCCCTCCTGCCCGTCTCGTCGAACGCC
>JACQVB010000236.1 GCA_016209985.1 Gemmatimonadota bacterium
GCCAAGTACCGCGCCGCCCGGCGCATCTGGGCGACGGTGATGCGGGACCGGTTCGGGGCCCGGAACCCCCGCTCGTGGTGGATGAGGTTCCACACCCAGACCGCCGGCTGCTCCCTCACCGCCCAGCAGCCGATGAACAACGTGGTGCGGGTGGCCTATCAGGCGCTGGCAGCCGTGCTGGCCGGCACGCAGTCCTTGCATACCAACTCGCTGGACGAAACCCTGGCCCTGCCCACCGAAGAATCGGTGCAACTGGCGCTCCGGACCCAGCAGATCCTGGCGCACGAAACGGGGGTGGCGAACGTCATCGATCCCCTGGGCGGATCCTACTTCGTCGAGGCGCTCACCAACCGCATGGAGGAAGAGGCGGAGCAGCTTTTTGCGGAGATCGACCGGGTGGGCGGAGTAGTGAAGGGAATCGAAGGCGGGTGGTTCCAGCGTCAGATCGCCCAGAGCGCGTTGCGGCATCAGCACGAAATCGAGCAGAAACGTCGGGTCATCGTGGGGGTAAACGAATTTGTGACCGATGAAGACCACGAGGTCGACATCCTCAAAGTGGGTGACGATGCCGACCAGGTGCAGCGGCGGCGAATGGCGGCGATGCGCGCGCGCCGGGATGCCGGCCGGGCGGAGCAGGCGCGCGAGGCCTTGCGCGAAGCCGCGGCCAGGGACGCCAATGTCGTGCCCGCCATGGTGAATGCCGCGCGCGCCGATTGCACGCTATACGAAATCCGCCACGCGCTGGAGGAGGTATATGGTGCGTACCGCGAGCCCGTTTTCTTCTAGACTCGGCGCGGTTACCGGGCCGGTGCCGGCCCCGCCCGCGCTGATCGGGGATGGCCGGGTCGCGCAGCTGGTCGGCCGCCTCACCACGCTGGATGCGCGGGGCCATTGGGTGGTGTCGTGCTACCTCAAACTGGAGCCGCGGGACCGGGGCCGCGGCAAGTACCTCATCAAGCTGAAGAACCGGATCCGCGGGCGGCTGGCCTGGATCGAGCAGCAGGGTATAGACCGTGCCGAGCGCGAGACGATCGCGCGGGATCTGGAACGGGTTCGAGAGCAGCTGGACGATCCCGCGAGTCTCCCGGCCGGGCGAGGTATCGCCATGTTCGCGTCGGAGCCACTCGGCTTGATGGCCGTAATCCCGCTGCCGCGGGTTTTCCGTTCCCGTCTGGTGATCGATCGTACTCCGCTGGTGCGCGAGCTGGCCGCGGTAGCCGACGAGTTTGGGCTGCTGTACTGCGCGCTCTACGATCGCACCAGCGCGCGGTTGTTCCGGGTCAGCGCCTTCGGCACCGAAGAGCTGTCGGGACTCGCCGCCGGCGACGCCAGCCGGACCAACAAGTTTCACGGCGTCCCCGCGGCGGCCGGACCGGGTAAGGGCATGGCCGCTTCCGGCGAGTATGGGCACCACCAGCGGATCCGGGAGGAGAAGCAGCGCCATTATGCCACCATCGCCCAGCATCTGTTCGACCTGAGCCGGAGCGGCGACATCCGCGGCCTGGTGCTGGCCGGAATTGGGGTAGAAGCGGGCGCCGTCGTTCCCTTCCTGCATCCGTACCTCGAGCGGATGGTGCTGGGAACCGTCCGGCTTCAGCCCAAGGCCGCCACCGCCGCCGATGTGCAGCGTGCGGTTCTGGAGGTGAGAGAGAAGGCCGAACGGCGCGAGGAAGAGCAGCTGGTCAAAGAGCTCAGGGAGAAACGCGGAGCCGGCTGGGCGGTGAATGGCATCGAGTCTACGCTTCGCGCGCTGTCGCGGGGTCAGGTGCGCACGCTACTGGTCGATCCCTCGGCCACCGTTTCGGGGTTCCGATGCGAAGCATCGGGCCGGTTGACGCTGAGCGGCGAGGACTGCGACGGCAAGCCGGAGCCGGTCGAGGATGTGATCGATGATGCATTGGAAGACGCCCTGCGGCAGCGGAGTCATGTGGACGTGATCGAGTCGCCGCAATGGCGCAACAAGATCGACGGACTGGCAGCACTGTTGCGATTCAAGACCCGGTGAGTAGTGAGTAGTGCGTGGCGGGTGTTCGAAAATGCGTTCCGTGCCGCCACGCACTACGCACCACGTACCACGCACTCTGCCTCCTTGGCGAAATCTCCATCTGTAGGTAGCTTGCCCCCCACCATGACTCCCAAGACCCGCGCGCGCCCCCGCCCCACGCGCGTTCTGGTCGCAAAACCGGGGCTCGACGGTCACGATCGAGGGGCGAAAGTCGTAGCCGCGGCACTGCGGGATGCCGGCATGGAAGTGATCTACACCGGCCTGCATCAGACACCGGAAATGATTGCCACCGCCGCCGTTCAGGAAGACGTGGACGTCATCGGGCTTTCGATTCTCTCCGGAGCCCACATGACCCTGTTCCCCAGAGTGAAGCAACTGCTCTCCGAGGCCGGGCGGGAAGACATCCTGGTCATCGGTGGCGGGATCATCCCGGCAGACGACGCGGATCAGCTGCAAGCCAAAGGCATCGCCCGCCTGTTCGGACCGGGCACTCCCACCACTGAAATCATCGATTACATCCGCACGTGGGCCGCGAAGCGAGGCGAGTGAGCGAGACGGGCACTGCGTCCGGCCGCAGCCGTCTCCGGGAACTCACCGACGCCTATCGCGATCTCGCCCAACGTCTCCGTCAGGGAGGCGGGCCGGACAAGATCCGCCGGCAGCACGATCAGAACAAGCTCACCGCCCGGGAGCGGGTTGCCGGGCTGTGTGACCCCGGAGCGCCCTGGCTCGAGATCGGCCTGCTGGTTGCATACGACCAGTATGACGGCCAGGCGCCGGCCGCCGGCGTGGTGACGGGAATCGGTCGCGTGGCGGGCCGCGAAGTCGTGATCGTGGCCAACGATGCGACCGTGAAGGCCGGCTCGTGGTGGCCGGAAACCATCAGGAAGATCCTGCGCGCGCAGGAGATCGCCACCCGCCAGCGCACCCCGATCATCTATCTGGTCGACTCCGCCGGTGTCAATCTGCCCTATCAGGGCGGCGTCTTCCCGGGCCAATATGGCGCGGCCCGCATCTTCTACTACAACTCGATCATGCGGCGCTACCTCCATGTGCCGCAGATCAGCGCGGTCATGGGCCCGTGCGTTGCGGGCGGCGCATATCTCCCGGCGCTCTCCGACGTGATCTTCATGGTCGAGGGAACGTCGTTCATGGGCCTGGGGGGCGCGAACCTCGTGAAAGGCGCCACCGGGCAGACCGTGGACGCGGAATCGCTCGGCGGCGCGCTCACGCACACCTCGCTGAGTGCTGTCGCCCACTATCGCGCGAAGGATGACGCCGCCTGTCTCGCGGCCATCCGCGAGTATGTGGCACGGCTTCCCACCGTGCCGCCGGTGTCCCAGTCGGCCGCGCGGCCCGGGCGCGACCCCGCGGATCTGTACCAGATCCTTCCGCACGACCATCGGATGGCGTACGACATGCGACAGGTGCTGGCGTGCGTGCTGGACGAAGGGCGGCTCGAGGAATTCCAGCCCGACATTGCCGGTGAGCTGCTCTGCGGTCACGGCCGTATCGAGGGCAGCGTCGTCGCGGTGATCGCCAACCAGCGGGGGCTGGTGAAGCCCCGGAAGGGCGGCGCGCCACGGTTCGGCGGTATCGTCTACACCGAGACTGCCGAGAAGGCCGCGTACTTCATCGAGAATGCGAGCCGCGAGCGGATCCCTCTGCTGTTCGTTCAGGACGTCAGCGGGTTCATGGTGGGGCCGGAAGCGGAACAGTCCGGCATCATCCGCGCCGGTGCCCGGTTCGTGGAAGCCATGGCGACGGCCCTGTCACCCAAGATCGTTCTCACGGTGAATCACGCCTCCGGCGCCGGCTACTATGCCATGGCGGGACAGGGCTTCGATCCGGATTTCGTTTTCACCTGGCCTACCGGCCGGATGGGCGTGATGGAAGGGGAGTCTGCGGTGCAGGCGGTGTACGGGGAAAAGGCGGCGGATCCGGCATTGAATGCTCAGGTTACGAAAATGCGCGCCGACTACGAGGAGCAGCTCGATGCCAAGTATGCGGCGGCGCGCGGCTATGTCGATGCGGTGCTGGTCCCCGAGGAAACTCGTGACATGCTCGCCCTGGCGCTGCGCGTCGCCGCGACGTACCGGGGTCCTCACCTTGGCCCCTTTGTGCTGCCGCCGATGGACGTCAACCAGCATGGGTGAGCGGTACCGGAGATGTGTGGCAGCGCTCGCGATGGCATTCCTCGCCGGTTGCGCGCGGCCCCAGAGACTCGCGACGCCGGCGTCGCTCCCCGGCCCATCGACGGCGCGAGACAGCAGCCCCGCGATCAGCGTACCGGAACCGCTGCCTGAGAAAAATGAGCCGATCCTGCCACCGGAACAGGCGTTCCTCGCAGGCATGATGCCACTGCGGCCGACGGGAGTCGACAGCTTCCGGCTCCAGCGACCCACCTTTGACGGCCGGGGCGTGATCATTGGAGTGCTGGACAGCGGGATGGATCCCGGTCTCTCCGGGTTTCGCACCACGACCACGAACCAGCCGAAGCTGCTCGACCTGCGCGATTTTTCCGGCGAAGGAAACATCTCACTCCAGCCGGTGTCGCCCTCGCCCACCGGGTCGATCACCGTCGGGACCCACCGTCTGGAGGGCTTTGGCCGGGTGGCCCGACTCGCCGAGGCTCCCTACTACGCCGGGATCTTTCGGGAGCTTCCCCTCGGCCGGGTTCCGGCGGCCGATCTCAACGCCAACGGCCGCAATACCGACGAATTCCCGGTCATAGTAGCCAAGTCCACCACGGGCTGGTTCGCGATGACGGACGCTGACGGCGATGGATCGCTCGACAACGACGTTCCTCTGTACGACTATGCCGTGTCGATGCAGACGTTCACGTACGCTCGCCCCTCCGGCCAGGACGCGCCCAGGGCGCAAGCCCTGGCGGTCAATGTGTCGGACGACGGCAACCGGCCGATCCTGGCGTTCGTCTTCGATAATTCCGGTCACGGCTCGCACGTGGCGGGTATTGCCGCCGGTCACAACCTGTTTGGCATCGAGGGATTCGACGGTGTGGCGCCGGGCGCCCAGCTCCTGGGGATCAAGATCTCCAACAACGCGCGGGGCGGGATCTCCGTGACCGGCAGCATGCTGCGCGGGATGAACTATGCCGCCGATTTTGCCGAGCGCCGCGGCCTGCCCCTCATCCTCAACATGA
Source organism: Gemmatimonadota bacterium (assembly GCA_016209985.1). Taxonomy (GTDB): domain Bacteria; phylum Gemmatimonadota; class Gemmatimonadetes; order Gemmatimonadales; family GWC2-71-9; genus SHZT01. The sequence goes on from JACQVB010000236.1 coordinate 5,169, forward strand.
GTTTCGGAGTGGGGAACGAGCTGGAAGGCGGCGCGGCCATCGATTCGCTGGTCAACGAGTTTGCCTTGAAGCACCCAGGTGTCCTCTTCGTGATCAGCGCCGGCAACGATGGTCCCGGTCTTTCGACGGTCGGCTTCCCGGGCTCAGCCGATCTCGCACTGACGGTCTGCGCCGTGTTTCCCGGTGTTTTTGCCCAGCCACCGGACGCGGAGACGCCGGTACCGGCCGACGTCATGGGGTGGTGGAGCGCGCGGGGCGGTGAGCTGGCCAAGCCCGATGTCTGCGCGCCCGGCGTGGCCTACTCCAACATCCCCCCGTGGCACGTTGGAGAAGAGATCTCGGGCGGCACCAGCATGGCGGCCCCCCAGATCGCCGGTCTGGCCGCGCTGCTCCAGTCCGCGCTCTCACAGCAGGGCGGACCCCTGGCCCGTGCGGTAGATCTCAAACGCGCGATCACTGCGGCGGCGCGACCGCTTCCCGGAGTGACCCGGATCGATCAGGGGACGGGTGTTCCCAACGTGGGAAATGCCTATCGGTGGTTGCGGAGCGCGCATCAGGCGGGCGTCTACCACGTGCAAGCCCTGGCCGACGGCGGGAATCAATCCCGGGCCACCGGCGCGTTTCGCCGCTCCGGGCTGGCATCGGCCGCCGACACGATTCAGCGTTTCGTGATCAGCTCGGTGGGCGGCCAGCCGGCGGCACGGTTGCTTCTCAAATCGGATGCGTCATGGCTGCATACCCCGGCGTCGCTCGACCTGCACGGCGGCCCCGAGACGATCGCGCTCACCTACGATGCCGCGCAATTGAGAACCCCGGGGCTTTACGTCGGGACGGTCCGGGCGACGTCCGCGACCGACACTCTCGCCGGTCCTATGCTGGCGCTGGTGAATACGATCGCCGTCCCGCTGCCGGCAAATGAGCCATTCAAGATTCGCGAGACACTCCCACCGGGACTCCTGGCGCGCTATTTCTTGAATGTGCCGCCCGGCGCGGGCGGCCTGACGGCACGGCTTTCGGTCTCCGACGCCCGATCGAGCGCCACCCTCTATTTGTTCGAGCCTGACGGCATGCCCCATCGGGGAGGCGGCACCGTGGAGGCCGGCGGGAAGGACTCCGGCACGGTGGTCTTGCGCGTGAACGCCGAAGACCTCGTAGCCGGCGTGTATGAGGTGGTGGTCCAGGCGCCACCCAATGAGCCGACCGGCTATACCCTGGGGCTGGCGGTGCCGCCGGTCGCTGTCGCGTCGAGCAAGACGCCGGGCCAGGTCGTGGTCCGCAACCTCAGTGCTGCTCCGGTGTCCACCAGAATCGAGATCGAAGACGAGGGGGCAGTACGCGATACTACGGTCGTAGGGTCGGGGTCCCTGCCCGCCACGGTGCGGGTCCGGAGCCCGGTATGGGCGGACGAGCTGGTGATCGACGTCAAGTTCGACCGCGCTTTCTGGAATGTCGTCACCGACTTCGGGCTTACCGTCTTCGACAGCAGCGGTCAGCAGGTGAGCCGCAATCCGATGAACTATGCGTTTACCCGCCAGGTCGTCAGGCTCGATTCGATGCATCGTGGCCGGCCCCTGGAAATCGAACTGTTCCCCGCCTTCGCGCATTTGCGTCCGGAACCAAACTGGAACGCGCGCCTCCGGATCGCATTCCTCCGGCCCACACCGCGTCGTCTCGGGCCATCGCGGCCTGCCTTGGCCATCGATCCCGGCAGTGCGGGCTCGCTCTCCACCGGCATGCCTGATTCAGCATTTGCTGCGCTACCGGCGGGTTTCCGGCCGTTGGTCCGGGTGACCGCGGCAGCGGAGGGGGGTGCGTCCTCAGTTCGCCGGGAGGCCTGGTGAACGAGCAACCCGGCGGAGCGACCCGGATCGCTTGTGCGCAAGGGTTCTGGGGCGACTGGCTGGAGGCGCCCGCGCGCCAGGTGACCGGTGGCCCCATCGACTACCTGATGATGGACTATCTCGCTGAAGTCACGATGTCCATTCTGCAAAAGCAGCGATCGCGCGACCGCTCGTTGGGCTACGCCACCGATTTCGTAGTGGCCATGGAGCGACTGCTCCCGGAGATCGTGAACCGGTCGATCCGGGTCACCGCCAATGCCGGCGGCGTCAATCCGCGATCCTGCGCCGAAGCGGTCATTGCCGCGGCGCGCAAGCTGGGGCTCCGCGGCAAAGTGAAGGTCGGGGTGGTGACCGGCGATGATATCATGACCCGGCTGGACGATCTCATCGCCCGGGGGCATCCCTTTGCCAATCTCGATACCGGCGAGCCGCTCAGCGGCGTTCGGGATGCCGTCCAGAGCGCCAACGCCTACCTGGGAGCGTGGCCGGTGGTCGAGGCACTGGGTCGGGGAGCCAACATCATCGTGACCGGACGGGTGACCGATACCGGTCTCACCCTTGGCCCCATGATCCACGAGTTCGGCTGGAAGGAACACGATTGGGACCGTCTGGCCGCCGGCACGGTGGCGGGCCATATCATCGAGTGCGGTGCGCAATGTTCCGGCGGCAACTGCCTCAAGGATTGGCGCTCGATCCGCGGGCTCGAAGATCCCGGCTATCCCATCGTGGAGGCGGCATCCGACGGCAGCTTCGTGGTGACCAAGCATCCCAACACCGGCGGGCGCGTTTCGGTGGCAACCGTCACCGAGCAGCTGGTTTACGAAATGGGCGACCCGCGCGCCTACATCACCCCTGATTGCATCGCCGACTTCACGACCATCAGGCTGGAGCAGCGCGGCGTGGACCGGGTGGTGGTGAGGGACATCAGGGGCCGGCCGGCCACGGATTCGCTCAAGGTGTCCATTGCCTACGCGGCCGGTTACAAGGCGGTCGGCACCTTGGTGTATGCGTGGCCCGAGGCGATGGACAAGGCGGCACGCGCCGATGCCATTCTCCGAGCGCGGCTGCAGCGGCTGGGACTCAAGTTCGAGGAAGTCTTGACCGAGTTCGTCGGCGCCAATGCGACCCACGGACGGCTGGCGGGCAAGCCCAACCCCGACATCGCCGAGGTGCAGCTCCGCGTCGGCGTGCGGGCACAGGAACGCGCCCCGGTGGAAAGATTCAGCCGCGAAATCGCGCCGCTGGTCCTGAACGGACCTCCCAGTGTCACTGGATTCGCCGGCGGGCGGCCCAAGGTGGAAGAGATCGTGGCGTACTGGCCGGCACTGATCGCCAAGAGCGAGATTCGCCCTGTGGTGGAGATACTCGAGGCATGAGGACCAAACGGCGGGTCGGTGGGTCGGCGGATCGGGTTCCGCTTGTTCGCCTCGCCCATGCGCGTAGCGGGGACAAGGGTGATACCGCCAATGTCGGCCTGATTGCGCTGGAGCCTGGGTACTACCCGGTGCTGGTGAAACAGGTGACGGCTGCGCGGGTGGCCCGCCACTTCAAGGGCATCATCACGGGCAAGGTCGAGCGCTTCGAGCTGCCCAACCTCAATGCGCTGAATTTCCTCCTGCACGGCGCGTTGGGAGGCGGCGGCACGCTTTCGCTCAAGACCGATGCCCAAGGGAAGGTATTCTCCACCGCCTTGCTGCGCCTGGAGATTCCGGTGCCACAGGGCCTGCTGGAGTGAGCGAGCGGTTGAAGGTGGACCTGTCGGCCGGCGTGCTCAACCTCACGTTGAATCGCCCCGAGAAGAAGAACGCGATCGACACCGGAATGATCGACGCATTCCTGGAACAGCTCGACCGCGCCGACCTCGACGCCGAAGTCCGTGTCATCGCGGTGCGAGGGGCAGGGACGGATTTCTGCGCCGGCATGGACCTCGGGGAGTTGCTCGCCTCGGCCGAGCGGAGTTCCGAAGAGAATCTCGCCAGCGCGCTGCACTTCGGATCGATCTTCTTGAAGATGCGGGAGATCCCCAAGCCGGTTGTGGCGCTCGTTCAAGGCCGCTGCCTGGCCGGCGGCATGGGGCTCGCCACCGGCTGCGACCTCATCGTGGCGCACGCCGGTGCGTCCTTCGGATATCCCGAGATCCAGCGCGGCTTCGTGCCGGCCATCGTGATGAGCATGCTGCGGCGGCTGGCAGGCGAGAAGGTCGCGTTCGACTTGGTCGCCACCGGACGAATCCTGTCGGCGGAGGAAGCGGCACAGATGGGGCTGGTCTCCCGCGTGCTGCCCGCCGAAACCTTCGACCGCGATACGCAACAGCTGCTCTCGCGCTTAGCCGGAAGCAGCTCGACAGCGCTCGCGCTCACCAAACGACAGTTTTACGCCATCGAGGGAAAGACATTCTCCGAGGCGATCAGGCTGGGCGCCGAGGTGAACGCGCTCGCTCGGAGCACACCCGACTTCAAGACGGCGATCGCGCAGTTCCTCAAGCGGTAGCCGGAGGGAGCTTCAGTTCATGCGTCCACCTGTCTTGCTGCTGCTTGTGGCACTGTCGGTGCTCACGCCCGCGACTGCCGCCGGACAGGTCGCTCCGCGCAGGCGTGACCCGGGTCGGCTCCCGCCTGAGCGAATCGTCAACCGGGACACCAAGGTCGTGTTGCTCGGTACCGGCACGCCGAATGCGGATCCGGACCGGTTCGGTCCGGCCGTTGCCATCATTGCGAACGGGAAGCCATATCTGGTGGATGCGGGCCCCGGAGTGGTTCGTCGCGCGGCGGCATCGGAGAAATCCGGAGTGGTGGGGCTCGCGGTCAAGAACCTGAACATCGTATTTCTGACCCACCTCCATTCCGATCACACGCTCGGATTGCCGGACCTGATGCTGAGCCCCTGGACGCTGGAACGCACCGAGCCGATTCGGGTGTACGGTCCCAAGGGTGTGAAGGCAATGACCAAGCACATTCTCGAAGCGTATGCCGAAGACATCGACATCCGGCTGAACGGTGGAGAGCCTTCGAACCAGACCGGATGGCAGGTCGAAGCACACGAGATCGATGCGGGCGTCGTCTACCAGGACTCCAACGTCAAAGTGACCGCGTTCCGCGTGGACCACGGCAAGTGGCCCGAGTCGCTCGGCTACCGGTTCGACACGCCGGATCGGGTGGTCGTCGTCTCCGGGGATACCCGGAAAACGGAGGCGATCGTCCAGCAGTGCCAGGAGTGTGACGTGCTGGTCCACGAAGTCTATTCCGCGGCCGGATTCCAGCGGCGCCCGCCGGAATGGCAACGGTATCACTCCCAGTATCACACGTCTTCAGCCGAGCTCGCCGAGCTGGCGAGTCGCGCCAAACCGAAGCTGCTGATCTTGTATCATCAGCTCTTCTGGGGCACCTCGGATACGGATCTGGTCTCGGAAATCACCAGCCGGTACGGGGGACGGGTGGTGTCGGGGAAGGATCTCGACGTCTTTTGAAGTGCGCACTCTTACCAGCCCCGGTGTGTGAGACCATATTGAAGGCCAATCGCTTCCTCCGCGAGGTCGTCATGCTGAAACGCGTCGTTGCCACTACTTCTCTGTTCCTGCTCACCGCATTCCTGACCGCCACGGCCCAGGCTCCGGTGTGTGCCCAACGTTTTGGCCCCCCAGCGGGGGCAGCGCAGCAGGGCGGGCGCGATCCCGGCCAGCCGCCGGAGCCGCCTCGGGTTCCCCAGGGGACGCCGAATGTTCATGTCCTCTCGCACATCCCGCTTCCCGGAATGGCGAACCTGGAGATCGAGCAGGAGCTCTCCCGCCCGTACGCCTACGTCTCGGCCCACCGGTGCGGGTTCCAGACCATCGATTTGAAGGATCCGACCAAGGCCCGCGTCATCCACAGCTGGATGATCGAGAATCCGGAGTTGCACGTGGGGAGCGCGCTGGACGGCCGGTATGCCAAGGTCAAAGGCCGGTATCTCTACATCCAGTCGTTCGAGTTTCAGACCTCCGGTCCTGACGGTCCGCTGGGTGCCATCGTTTTCGACGTGACCGGCCTGCCCGACTCCACCAAGGTCAAGGAAACGGCACGCATCTATACGCCCGAGTATCCACGGGGCTTTCACAGCATTTACGCCTACAAACACTCCGACGGCAGTGCGCTGCTGCTGGCGGCGCTCCCGTACGTTGGACCGTATACCTACATCTACGACCTGTCGAAGCTGATGGGTGGCGATACCACGGGCGCGCTGGTTGGAAAGATTCCCCGGCCGGACACCGCGTCGTCCGCAAGCATGAGCTCGAAATACCCGGGCTATCACGACTTCTATGTCCACTACGATGTCGCCAAGGGCCGGGATTTGTTCTACGGCGCCGGTCTATCGGGCTACTACGTTTTCGACATGACCGACATCAAGAATCCCAAGCTGGTGACGCGAGTGTTCGGCGTCGCGGGGATGGACGTCGCTCATACGTTCACGCCGGACCCGACCGGCCGCTATGCGGTCACGGAAATGGAGTATTCCTCGGCGCCGTTGCGGATCTTCGACCTGAAGCCGGACGGAAAAGAAGAAGCGGCGCTGGTCACCCGGCCCATCGGCGCCTGGACACCGAATTACCATGGCGAGCCGCACAATCACGAAGTGCGCTGGCCGTACGTCTTCGTGTCGGGTTATCGCGAGGGCTTGCAGGTCTTCAACTTCATGGACCCCACCAATCCGTACACGGTCGGGTATCACCGGCCCGATGGCGGCAGCACCTGGGGCGTCGATGTCCGGAACGCGGACGGCCTGATCGTGACCAGCGACCGCACCGGGTTCTGGGCCTACAAGCTGGACGGCTTCGATGGATGGAACGGACATCAGTGGGGCATGCCCAATATTTCCAGCGCGCAGGACTGGGACAACGGGCCCGAGGGAGTGAAGAAGCCGGCGAAGGTGAGTTGACGCAGCATTGAGCGAGTCTGCGTGACAACAAGGGTCGAGCGTTGGTGCTCGACCCTTTGTTGTTGTCGTCTCCTTGACGCGTGCCCTCCCGGGGGCATATTGGAAACCCTCTCACCATTCCCACGAACCAGGCGGTCCGGGATCGGAGCGCATCCGAGCTGCACCCGGACTCTCGACCGAAGAGGAGGCGCAATGAAGGCGTTTCGGTTTTGGATCCTCGCGGTAACCAGTTTGACGTTCAGCCTGCCGGCAGTGGCACTCGCCCAAACCCGCATCGTCACCGGTCGGGTGACCGACTCGCTGACCAGCGAACTCATCACCACCGGCCAAGTGAGCGTGCAGGGAACCACCATCGGCAGCACCATCCGGGATGACGGTACGTTCACGCTGGCGGTACCCGCGCGAGACGTGACGCTCTCGGTACGCAGCATTGGATTCAAGCGCCGGGATGTTGCCGTTCCCGCCGTTCAGAACGCGGTGAACGTGACGCTGGAACGTGACTACTTCCAATTGGAAGCCATCGTGGTCACCGGCCAGGCCACCGGCATCGAGCGCAAGAACCTGGCGAACGCGGTAGCGACGGTGAGCGCGGAACAGCTGACCAAGGCGCCCAGCGCGAGCGTCGAGCAGTCGCTGCAGGGGAAGATGGCCGGCGCCATGATCACGCAGAACTCGGGAGCCCCGGGCGGCGGCATGATCGTCCGACTGCGTGGGGTGACGTCGATCATCGGCTCCTATACGCCGCTCTACGTGGTTGATGGAGTGATCGCCAGCGATGTCGCCGTCCCCCCCGGCACCAATTTCATCACTCAGGCCACTCCTGGCACCACCATCGCCACGTCGCAGGAGAATCCGATCAACCGGATCGGCGATCTCAATCCTAATGACATCGAGAACGTGGAAGTGCTCAAAGGGGCATCGGCGGCGGCGATCTACGGTTCCAAGGCCTCGAATGGTGTGATCATCATTACCACCAAGCGGGGCCGAGTCGGTACCCCGCAGTTCACGCTGAGCCAGAAATTCGGCATCTCGCACATCAGCAAGCAGGTGGGAGCCCGCATTTTCTCGGCGGGCGATACCGCAGGCGTCCGCAGCGTGTGGGGCCAGCCGGGTGTCGATGCCTTCATTGTGGCGAACGGTCTGACCAACCCGGACTTCCACGATCACGAGCTGGAGATCTTCGGCAATACGCCGCTCTCCTATGAAACCAATGCCAGCGTGAGCGGCGGAACCGAGAACACCCGCTATTTCGCCTCAGGTCTGGAGAAGCACGACGCCGGCATCCTGACCAGAACCTTTGCCGACAAACAGTCGCTTCGGCTCAATCTCGATCAGGCCGTCGGGCGGGTGAATTTCTCCATCAGCTCCGGCGTGACCCGGACGTACGACGACCGTGGCCTGGTGAACAACGAGAACAACGGCAGCACCCCCTATACCGTGTTCTCCACCACGCCCACCTTCTACGACATACGGGCCGTCTGCCCGGACGGGTCCCGGCAGGTGCGCTGCAAAGGCGGCGTCTATCCGGTGAACGCGTTCGGCAACGCCAACTCCGTTCACACGGCCGAAATATTCGAAAACCGCGAGACCGTATGGCGGTTCATGGGCACGGGCAAGATAACGATCGACGCCGTGAAGACGGCGAGCCATACGCTCCAGCTGATCGCCAATGGCGGCTCGGATTTCTTCGGGCAAAAGAACAATGTGTTCTCCCCGCCGGCGCTACAATTCGAGGCGGTGGATGGCCTGCTGGGTACATCGGTGGTGTCCGCGACCAACAATCTCAACCTGAATCTCAATACCAACCTGGTCCATACCTACAAGACCGCGGGTGGGACCTCGGCGACCACGCAGGTAGGAGTCCAGTACGAAACCTACGACCTGACGACTGATCGCATGCTCGGTGGGAACCTGGTCGGCGGGCGCAACGCGCCCGCGGCGGGCACGGTCACGTCGGTGGACAATCGCCGCGAGCAGGGAAGGGACTTGGGTGGTTTCGCCCAGGAAGAGTTCCTTACGCTGAATGAGCGCCTTCTCCTCACCGCCGGCGTCCGGGCGGACCGCAGCAGCAACAACGGCGATCCCGACAAGGTCTTCGTCTATCCCAAGGGGGCGGCGTCATTCCGGTTCCCCCACGGGCTGGCGTTCGTGCAGGAGCTGAAGCTGCGTGGAGCGGTCGGCGCCTCGGGCAACCAGCCACGCTACGGGCAGAAGTTCACCGAGTTGATCGGGTTCAATATCAGCGGTGTTCCGGCTTCGGCCTTCCCCTTCGCTTCAGGCGCGGGCGTACCGACCGGCGCGGCCGACCTGCACCCCGAAAAGCAACTGGAGATCGAGGCGGGATTCGATGCGACGATGCTAGGCAGCCGGGCCAACGTGGAGTTCACCGTTTACCAGAAGTCGATTACCGACCTGCTGATCCAGCGCAATCTGGAGAGCTCGGCCGGATTCACCAGCCAGATCTTCAACGGCGGGTCGCTGCGGACCCGGGGGCTCGAGCTCTCGCTATCCGCCGTCCCGGTGCGCACCCGCTCCACTCAGTGGAACACCCGGGTGAACTTCTGGATGAATCGATGCAAGGTCACCGCCTTGCCGGTGCCACCGTTCCCGGCCAGCGGAGTCCGGAAGGAATTGGGCAAGTCGTGCACTCAGTTATGGGGCAACGATTCGCTCGGCCGGCTGCCAGGGGATGCTGCCCTGGGTACGATTGGCAGTCGCATCGTACGGTATCTCGCGGATATCAACCCGAGATTCAATCTCAGCTTCTCGAACGATTTCACCTTCCACGCCTTCAGGCTGTACGCCCTGGTGGATCATCAGAACGGCGGATACGCCAGCTTCGGGACCTATGGACAGTTCGACGGCAACCGGAACAGCATCGATTACGTGACGCCCGTCGAACCCGGTTGCGCGACGACTACGGGGTCCGGGTGCAAGCCCAGTCAGCTGACCGGGGCGCAGCGCCGACTCCTCGGCAGCAGATGCACTCTCTGCGGCGGGACCCGTCCCAACAATTATGTCAAGCTGCGTGAGGTGTCCCTCTCGGTCGATGTACCTCCGTCGCTGGTGCACCGCGTCTGGTCGGGAGCACGCTATGTGCGCTTCAGTCTGACTGGAAGGAACCTGCTCACCATCACTCCGTACCCCGGGACCGATCCCGAGGTATCGCGGGTGCCGGGCTCGCTGGCGAGCGGCGTCCAAGGAGAGTTTTTGGGTTATCCCCAGTCACGCAGTTTCTGGTTCTCCATGGACTTCGGCTTCTAACCGCGCACACAGGGAGACATCCACGATGAGACGCTTCATTCGAGTATCAGTGGCGCTGCCCCTGTTGGTCCTGCTGGGCGGCGCGTGCAGCTTGGACGTACCCGACTACAACGGCTCGGCGCTAAGTGATCTGGTGAACAATCCCACCAAGTCATCCGTGGCCTCTGCGACGACCGGCATCATCGTCTTGTCCCGGTCGGAGAATCGCAGCACCCAGGTTGGCTACATCGAGAGCATTGGGATGATGGGTCGCGAATCCTATACCCTCGACATCAGTAATCCGGGCACGGCGCAGGACCGCTTCAACATCATCGTGACCGGCCGCCCCGGGACCGTGTGGACCCAGGCGTATCGCAGTCTGCGGCAGCAGAAGATCGTACTACAGGCGGTGGATGCGGCTACCGATCTGACCGCCGCCGAAAAAGAAGGCATCCGTGGCTTCGTCAAGACCATTCAAGCCCACGATCTGCTCTCGGTGATCAACCTGTTCGAGCGGGGCGCGATCATCGACATCAAGGAAGATCCGGGAGGTGCCCTGCCGCAGATCGAGGACAAGAAGAAGGTATTCGACCGGATCGTCAAACTGCTCGATGACGCCAAGGTGCACCTGCAGGCGGCCGGGTCGAGTTTCGCGTTTCCGCTCGGCCCGGGGTTCGCGGCTCCGTTCAATACACCGGCCGGATTCCTCAAGTTCAACCGGGGGCTGCGGGCTCGCGTCGCCGTGTACCTAGCGAACCCGGGACAGGGGGCGGCGGGTGACGCCTCGCAGTTTGCCACGGCCCTGACCGCGCTGTCGGAATCGTTTGGGGATACCAGCGCTTCGGCGTCGCTCACGACGGGGGCGTACTTCCCGTTCAGCACCAACTCGGGCGACGTAGCCAATGTGTATTACGACCCGGTGCCGCGCATCATCTACTCCCATCCTTCCGACACGACCGACGCCAAGCGGCGGACCGACGGGTCGCGCGATCTGCGCTCCAGCTCCAAGGTGGCGAACTTCACGGCGCGGTTGCAGATCACCTATCCGGTGGATGGACGGCTGAAGGTTTACGACAGTCCCTCATCGCCGATTCCGCTAGTCCGCAGCGAGGAACTGATTCTGCTAAGGGCCGAGGCCAACCTTGGCTGCATCGCCAGCGGAACCAACGCGGCACCCGTGATCACCTGCGGCGGTAACGCGGCGAATGCGCTCGACGACATCAATTACGTGCGCCGGGTATCCGGCGGACTCCCGGCGATCACGGTGGGGACCTGGGCGACGTTGACTGACGCCCAGAAGCTGGATTCGCTGTTGTATGAGAAACGGTTTTCGCTGCTCTTCGAGGGTCACCGTTGGATCGACCTGCGGCGCTACAACCTGCTCCTGCAGCTTCCCAGGGCGAAGACGACGGACCTGATCTTCCCGTGGTTCCCGCTGCCGGATGACGAGTGCGTGCCACGCAATCGGGCGCCGGCGGGATGTACGCCCGCTACTGGTCTGTAAGAATGCGACGGTAGGAGAAGCGACGGCAGAAGAAGCGACGGTGGAAGAACGACGGCAGGAGAAGCGTTCCCCACCGTCGCTTGTTCTTCCGTCGCCTCTCCCGCCGTCGCTTTTCAGCGTTTAGGCCAGACGACCCCTTGTTCCTTGTTGGTCACCGGCTTGAGCCCCAGGTACACGAACTTCTGCACCCGTTTCCCCTCGTAGGTCTCGGTGGTGAAGATGTTGCCTTTGGAGTCGGTCGCGATGCTGTGCACCGCAAACCATTGGCCGGGCTGGCGCCCACCGTCGCCGAACTGGGTCAGGATTTCCAGCGACTCGCGGTCCATCACGTACACATGCTCGTTCTTGCCGTCGGCGAGGTAGAGATACTTCTGCTGGGGATCGCGCGAAAAAGCGATATCCCACACCGAACCGTCTCCCAGAGTCCTCGGGGCGATGTGCTGTTCCTTGACGAACTTGCCGTCCTTCTGGAATACCTGGATCCGGTCGTTGACGCGGTCACAGACGTAGACCAGTCCATCATTGCTGGGTTCGGCGCAGTGAACCGGATTGCGGAACGATCGGATCAGCGCCGAGTCAGGGTGGTAGGGCGTAAGCCTGCCGTCTACCGGCGGCTCGCCATAGGCGCCCCAGTATCGCTTGATCTTTCCCGTATCCATGTCGATCACGGCCACCCGCCGGTTGCTGTATCCGTCAGCCAGGTAGGCCTCATTGGCCCCGGGGTCAAACGAGATCTTCGCGACTCGCCCGAAACTGGTCATGCTGTTGCTGTTGACGGTCTGGTGCGGCGTTCCGATTTCCATCAGGAACTTGCCGTCGTGCGTGAACTTGAGAATGAAAGAGTCGATCGTGCCCTTGGGGCAGTCGGGCCGGGCCAGGGAATCGACGGTGGGGCAGGACCCGTTCCCGCCGATCCAGACGTTGTCCTTGTGGTCGACTGAAATACCGTGATTCGACTCCGGCCAATTATGGCCAGCGGCGGGCCCGCCCCATGCGTTGACGAGATTGCCCTGGGGATCGAATTCCAGAATCGGGGGAGCGGCAGCGCAGCATTCACCAGTGGGCGGTTGAGCCTGCAGCCCCCCTCGGTCCGCGCGTTGAGCGTGGGGAAGCCGCGATGGATGATGAAAACGTGGTCCTTGGAGTCCACCCCGACGCCGATAGCAGAGCCGAGGACCCAGTGATTCGGCAGCGGCTTGGGCCACATCGGATCCACCTCGAATGCCGGCGCCTCGACGGCGAACCGCCCGGTGGCCGCTCGCAATGCCGCCTGCCCGACCCCCAAGGCCACGATCGACGCCACCAGCATCCCTGCCATGAACAGCTTGCGCTTGCTATGCATCGAGCTCTCCTTGTGGGAATGCCGGACCCTGTTGGGCGAGCGCGGAGAATGTATACTCGGGGGTGATTCCGTCCAGAGTCAGGTCAACCGCACTTGCCGTCTTGCTGCTCTGCCTTCCGGCGGCAACGGCAGCCCACGACATCCCGTCCACGGTGACCGTTCTTGCCTTCGTCAGGCCGGAAGGGCGGGAGCTGCGCCTGGTACTGCGGGTGCCGCTCGCGGCCATGCGGGACTTCAACTTCCCGTTGCGCGGAGCGGGGTATCTGGACATCGAGCGGTCGGATTCACTCATCCGCGACGCGGCGCGAACCTGGCTGGTGAGTTACCTGGAGCTCTACGAAAACGGAGTGTCTCTGCGCGGCGTCTCACTGGCTGCCGCCCGGATATCTCTCCCTTCGGACCGCTCGTTCCTGAGCTACGACAGCGCGCTCGCGCATGTGCTCGACCCGGCGCTTCCGCGCGGCACCGAAATCGTCTGGCAACAGGCGATGCTCGATGTCCTCTTCGAGTATCCGATTCAGGCGGCCGGATCGCGTTTCTCGATTCATCCGGCCTTGTCGCATCTCGGCCTGCGGACGACAACCGTGTTGCGATTCCTGCCCCCGGGAGGCGCGGAGCGGGCTTTCGAGTATGTGGGAGACGCGGGCCTGATCCAACTCGATCCGCGCTGGCACCAGGCTGTCCTCCGGTTCGTCCAGCTCGGCTTCTTGCACATCCTGGACGGGATCGATCACCTGTTGTTCATCATTTGCCTGGTGGTACCGCTTCGCCGCCTGCGCCCTCTTATCGCCGTCGTCACGTCGTTCACGGTGGCCCATTCGATCACCCTGATTGCTTCGGTCGCCGGACTGGCTCCCCGCGCGCTCTGGTTTCCGCCGTTCATCGAGGCAATGATCGCGCTGTCCATCGTGTACATGGCGCTGGAAAACATCGTCGGTGCCCGGCTGGAGCGGCGCTGGCTGATCGCGTTCGGATTCGGGTTGGTGCACGGATTCGGGTTTTCGTTCGTGTTGCGGGAGTCACTGCAGTTCGCCGGGTCGCACCTGGCGACTTCCCTGGTCTCGTTCAACCTGGGGGTCGAGCTCGGCCAGGTGTTCGTCCTGGCCCTCGGAGTACCGGCACTGGCACTCCTGTACCGCCATGTCGTTGCCGAGCGCGTCGGGGTGATCATCGTGTCGGTTCTGGTGGCGCACACCGCGTGGCACTGGATGATCGATCGGGCCGCTGCTCTGCGACAATACGAGTTTCGGTGGCCTGCGTTGGACCTCGCTCTCCTCGGCGGCGCCATGCGAGGCGCCATGCTGGTATTGATTCTGGCCGGCGCCCTCTGGGCTCTCTATGGGCTTTACGGTAAACTCCTGGGCAGAACGCCCGAACAGGAACCAAACGCATGATACGGGTAGGCTGGACACTCCTGCTCTCGGCCTGCATGCTAACGGGACATGCAAAGCCTGGCGAAGGGCAGACCGGGACCGCGTCCTCGAGGTCCACGCTCGCGGGCGTCTACTTGGCGCAGCAGGCCGAGAAGGGACAGGAGTTGTACGCTGGCCGGTGCCGCTCCTGTCATACGCAGGCGGCCCACATCGTGAGCTTCAAGTCTGCATGGACGGGTCAGTCCCTCGCCGAGCCGTTCCAGTATCTCATGGACGAAATGCCCAAGGACAACCCGGGGACGCTGAGTGCTGAGGAGACCGCGGATCTCGTGGCGTATTTTCTTCGGTTGATCGGGATGCCGGCCGGAACAGACAGCCTGTCCGCGGATCCCGAGGCCCTGAAGAGCATCCAGATCGACACATTGGCGACACCATCCAGACCTGGTTGACTGAGGAGACGAAACCATGATGCAGCGGGTGAGACTCGGTTGGAGCGTGGTGCTTTCGGTCGCGTTCCTCGGTGGGGTTTCGAGTCAAGGGTCGGCACAGGGTGCCGCGGCGCAGAAAGCGGTACGCGGCAACGTAGCGGGCGAATGGCGCTATTGGGGCGCCGATGCGTGGAGCTCTCGCTACTCGCCCCTGGACCAGATCAATGCGTCGAACTTCAATTCGCTCCAGCTCGCCTGGAAATGGAACGCGAGCGCGCTGGGCCCTGACGAGTACTATCGTACCACTCCGCTCTACGCCAACGGGCGGCTGTTCACGGTCGCCACCACCCATCGGTACGCCTTCGCGATCGACCCGGCCACCGGCAAGGACCTGTGGAAATGGCCCCTGGACGAGGGGCTGCGCTGGCAGAAGGCACCCCGCCAGTTCGCCGGACGGGGTCTCTCGTACTGGACCGACGGATCCAGCGAGCGCGTCATCGTGGTGACACCCGGCTACCACATGACGTCCCTCGACGCCAGGACCGGCGTGCCGGACCCCAAGTTCGGCAAGAATGGCATCGTCGATCTGATGGAAGGTCTCGGCATTCCGATGGTCCCGTGGGCGGTGGACGATTCCGGCCCGCTCATCATCAGCGACGCCGCGCCGCCCCGGCAGGCGCGTCCCGGTGAAAAGTGGGACCCGGTCACGAAGACGGGCGCCGACGGCACCATCGGCCTCGATCCTGCTTACGGACAGATCGCCAACAGCTCGCCCGCGGTCATCGTAGGGGATGTCATCGTCGTGGGGAACTCGGCGATCCACGGTTACTATCCCATTCGCCTGCACAATATGCCCGGCTTCATCCGTGGCTTCGACCTTCATAGCGGCAAGCAACTCTGGAAATTCAATCTGATCCCGCAGCCCGGCGAATTCGGCGCGGACACCTGGAAGAATGGCTCCAGGATCGGCTCCGAAGGGGTGGGGAAGAACGACGCCTGGGCCACCTATTCGGCCGATCCGGATCTCGGCCTGGCCTACATCCCCGTGGGTATGCCGCTGATGGACGAGTACGGCGGCCACCGGCCGGGCGCCGGCCTGTTCGGCACCAGCCTGGTGGCGCTCGACGTGAAAACCGGCCAGCGGAAATGGCACTACCAGTTCGTTCACCACGATATCTGGGATTACGACACCCCGATGGCGCCCAATATTCTGGACGTCACGATTGATGGGAGGCCGCGCAAGATCATAGCGCAGACCACCAAGCAGGGATGGGTCTACGTCCTGGACCGGATAACCGGGGAGCCGATCTGGCCGATCGTCGAGACGCCGGTGCTTCAGAGCGAGGTTCCCGGCGAACAGAGCTGGCCCACTCAACCGATTCCAACCAAGCCTGCTCCGTACTCGCAGCAGGGTCTGCTCGAAGGCGACCTGGTCGACTATACCCCGGCGATCAGGGATTCGGCCTTGAAGCAGGCGAAGAAATGCCGGATGGGTCCGTACTTCATTCCCCCCTCGGCCACAGACGGAAGCGGCCCGAGCGGGTTCAAGTGCTCCTGGTACGCCCCGGGCGCGAGTGGCGGCGTCAACATCGATGGCGGCACCGCCGCCGATCTCGAGAGCGGCATGATCTACGTCGGATCCCAGACCGGTCTCACCACGATCCAGGTGCAAAAGGACCCCTGCTCCGAGTTCCGGTACAGTTCGGTGCACGACAGCTGCGGGCTGTTGGGCGCCCTGCCACCACCGTCCGGCTACGTGAAGCCGTCGGGGCCGGTCGGAGGCTTCGAGCGCCGCGGCGGGCCCTCCATGGTCGTCCCCGGGATACCCATCCTCAAGCCCAAGGAATTCGGGGGCGTCACCGCCTACAACCTGAACACCGGCGACAAGACGTGGTGGATTCCCAACGGCACGATGACCAAGCCGGCGACCAAGGACCCGTTGTTTGCCGGGGTCGACATTCCCCCGGTGGGCGGCCGGGGACAGGCCCAGATCATCGTGACCCGAAGCCTGCTGATCTACGGGACCGGTCGCAATGGGCAGGACGACCCGCCGCAGCTCTACGCGGTGGACAAGGCCACCGGCAAGCAGGTGGGAGCGGTGAAAATCCCGACCAAGACGACCGCGGTGCCGATGACCTTCATCCACCAGGGGCGGCAGTACATCGTGTTTGCCACCGGGGCGGGCAACAATACCGCGCTGATGGCGTTGGCTCTCCCTTCAGGACTCAATGAACGGGCCGCACCGGCCCCGACGCAGCGTCCCTAGTTCACCAGAACGAAATCCAAGGGGCCGCGGATTCTCTCCGCGGCCCCTTCAGGTGAACGGTCTTTCTTCAGCTCGAGAAGCATTTCGTGGTGGACGGAAACCGGCCGAAATGCTGAGGCCGGCTAACGTTGTCTGGCTCAGGATGACGCCGGTGCCGCCATGATCTCCTTGAACGCGGTCATGAAACGGCGCATCTCGTCCGGATTGCCGACCGACACTCTGAGGTGCTCGGTCATCGGGGGGAATGGCCGCCCCACCAGCACTTTCTTCTTCTTGAACTCGTCGGCCACCGGCCCGACCGGCCGCCGGACGTGCACCATGAAGAAGTTCGCTTCCGAGGGAATCACCTGGTAGCCCATTCCTTCGAGTTCGGCGGTCGTCTTCCGCCGCAGTTCAAGGGTTATCCGCTTCACCTGGGCTTGGGACTGCGTATCCTTGAGCGCCGCAACCCCGGCCCATTTCACCAAGGCGTTGATGGTTCCGGTGCCGTGCTTCTGCATCTGCTTGATCAGGTCGGCAGGGGCGATCGCATAGCCGAGTCGCATGCCGGCGAGGGCCGCGATCTTGGAAAAAGTTCGGGTGACGATCACCTGGCGGCCTTCGGCGACATACGGAATCGAGGTGGCGTACGCGGAATGGTCCACGAAATGGTGGTAGGCTTCATCGATCAGCACGGGTACATCTTCCGGAATCCCGTCCAGTAGCTGTCTCACCTCCTGCCTGGGAATGATCCGGCCCGTGGGATTGTTCGGGTTACAGAGGTAGACGAAGCCGATCTCGCGGTAGTGCTTCTTGGTGGCCCTGATCATCGCCGGAATGTCCTGCCGGTAATCTTCCAGCAGCGGGATCTTGATGGCGTCGGCCTTGATGCCGGTCGCGAAAGAATAGACCGAGCTGTAGGTCGGCTCGACGCCGAGGACCTTCTTGTCGCCCGGCAGGAACGTGGCGCCCATCACGTCCAGAATCTCGCCCGAGCCCGCACCCAGCATGACGTTCTCCTTCGCCACACCGTGGAGCTTGGCGATCACCTCGACGATATCGCCGTCGGGATAGCCATACCGGTTGGCGTACTTGAACGCCTGGGTCATGGCCTTCATCACCGATTCGGGCGGCCCGTAGGGGTTCTCGTTGAAGTGGAGTTTGGCGAGCGCATCGTACTCCTCGACCTTGGGCCGGCCTTGGGCCGGGCGCGCGGCGCCGTTGCCTTGCGCCAGGAGGTGACTCCCGGGGTTGATGCCCAGGTAGCCCAGCACCGTGGCCATTCCGCCAAGGAAAGTCCGGCGCGAAACCTCAAGCCTGAGATCCATGATCCCTCCTACTGCCGTACATAGCGCTTCAGCGCACGCGGACCCACCTCCGCGCCATAGATCACGCCGTGCGCGTCCACCGCCACACCCTCGGCGGCACTGGTGCCGGTAGCGTTCTTGTTCGGATCGGGAATGAATGCGCGCACGATGTGATCCGCGATCCTTCCGATCCTGATCCCACGCTGCCACTCGGGCCGGTCCTTCGCCACGGAACCAGACTCGGAATCGGCGACGTAAATATCATCGCCTCGAATGTAAATGCCACTCGGTCGGCTGAAGTTGGACCACGCCCCGATGAACTTGCCATCCTGGTCGAAAATCTGGATGCGATTATTCGACCGGTCTCCCACGAACAGCCGCCCGCTCGCGTCCATCGCGATGGCGTGCGGCACGTTGAGCTCTCCGGGGCCCGAGCCGAGCTTGCCCCACATGGTAATCAGCTTGCCGCTCCGGTCGAACTTGACGATGCGGTTGTTGGTGCCGGTGTTGTGCCCGTCGGCCACGAAGATGTCGCCGTTGGGGGCGACGATCACGTCCGAAGGTTGGTTGAAGACATCGGGGCCGTCACCGGCGACGCCGGCCTTGCCCAAAGTGAGCAGCAGCTTGCCGTCGGGGCTGAACTTGAAGACCTGATGACCCTTCGTGGGAGCCGCAGGAGCGGCTGCGCCGCTGGTGTCGGGACGGCGGCCGAGGGTACAGGTGCAGTCGGTCACCCACACGTTGTCGTTCTGGTCCACATAAATGCCGTGGGGGCTGATCATCAGCCCGCTCCCAAAGCTCTTCACGAACTTGCCGGTCGAATCGAATTTCAGAATCGGATCGAGATTCGAGTTGAGGCAGTTGTTGGCCCCACATCGCTCCGCCACCCAGACGCTCACGCCGTCGCGGTCGATTTCCACCGCGCTGGTGGATCCCCAGGTTCGTCCCTGGGGCATCCTGGCCCAGCCTTCCATCGTCAGGTAGGGATCGGGCAGGTCATTGGTCGGCTCGACCTTGACCTGCGCGGACGCCGGGATGGATATGAGGAACAGCAATACGAGAGCGAGTGTTGGCATGCGAAATCCCTCGAGGAGTCCGTGTCGCTTGACGGGGCGCGCTCGACGAACGAACCTACCACCCAGCGGCCGCCCGCCAATAGTGTGGGCAAAGCGTCACCTCTGCAACCAGGAAGAGGCCATGAATCGCTCCTCCACGGCTACTCTCGCATTGTTCCTCACCGGTCTGCTGGCGACTACTCGCGCCCAGGCACAGCGGCCCGATATCGCCTATCCGCCGGGAATGGAAGGCAGCCGGAACATGCAGGTCCAGTTCCACGTTCCGTCGACCGCTTCGAGCGACCTCCGGATCGATCAGGATCCTTCGCGCCCCTATGTGTATCAGGCCCACGGACGCCCACCCGGCTTTCATATCGTCAACGTGAAGGACCCGAAAAAGGCCTCCATCATGTACTCCTGGCAGATCGAGAACGCCGACCTGGTCAGGGGTGGCGCCAGCGGGGTCATGTTGTTCAAGCACCGTGGGCGGAACTACGCCATTCTCTCGGTGCAGCTCCAGCCGACCGGACCCTCGTCCGACGTGGTCGGGATCGTCTTCGACGTGACCGGCCTGCCCGATACGTCCAAGGTACGCGAGGTGGGTCGCATCCGTGATTCACTGCACCGCGGCGGCTCGCATGAGGCGTTCACCTACAAGCATTCCGACGGCCGGCCGGTCTTCTTCACCACGGTGTTCAACCCGGCGCGCTTCGCGCACATGTACGATCTCGACAAGTTCCTGGCCGGGGGCGCCAACTCGGGGCTGATCGGCCCCATCCCGGAGCCGGACGACGTCAAGCCCACGTTCAATTATTTCATCGGCTACCACGACATGTACGCCGCCTACGATGCGGCGACCCATCAGGACAAGTTCTATGGAGCGGGCTGGGCCGGATACTTCCTCTATGACGTCACCAAGCCGGAAGACCCCCGGCTCCTCACCAGCATCAGCGGTGTCGCCGGGGTGGACCTGGGCCACACGTTCATGGCGGACCCCACCGGCCGCTACGCGGTGGTCGAGACCGAAACGCAATACCAGCCGATTCGTATCTTCGATTTGAAACCCGGACTCGATGGGACCGTGAAAGCCATCTCGCGGCCGATTGGCGCCTGGAGTCCCAATTGGCGGAACCTGGTTCACCAGGTCGAGATCCGCTGGCCTTACGTTTTCGCCGCGAGCTATGCGGATGGGCTCCATGTTTTCAACATGATGGACCCGACCAACCCGTATACCGTCGCCTACTACGACACCTTCGACCGGCCCACGCTGGATCACGCCGCCGGCAACTCCGGCTACCCCGGATCCGATATGGTGTACAC